>JAEUPD010000237.1 GCA_016788525.1 Rubrivivax sp. | reverse complement strand
GAGGATCACGTCGGCGTGTTCCAGGTTGCGCGCGCTCTGCCCGTCGTCGTGCGCGAGGCTGAAGTTGATGGCCTCGATGCGGTCGTGGTATTCGCTGCTCTTGCTGACGTCGGAGAAGCGCCCGATGCGGTGGTTGCTCTTGACGCCGAACTCCACCTCCAGCGGCTCCACGAAGGTGCGGAACATGTCCAGCACCAGCGCCCTGGCGTGGCCGCCGGTGACGATGTCGCGCACCTCGTCGTTGACCAGGGTGATGAAGACGATGGGGCGCCGCCCCTCACGCTCGGCGACCTCGTTGATCTCGCTGACCACCGTGAGCGCCTTGTCCACGCTGTCGATGAACGGCCGCCGCACATGGCGCGGCTTGCCTTCGAACTGCGCCAGGATGCTGTTGCCGAAGGTCTCCGCGGTGATGCCGGTGCCGTCCGAGACAAAGAACACGGTTCGTTCGGGCATGGAGTCGCGGTCCTCGCGGCGCGGCGCGCCGAAGCCGGCTCATCATAGGAGCAATCTCCTTAGAATCTTTCGCAATCTTTGCCGCTGCGCCCAGCGAACATCGTGACCTCGTCCGGCCGACAACTCGAACTCGCCGCAGCGCTGCTGCGCGCTTGGCCGCACAGGCGTGCGCTCGCGTTTGCGGAAGCACCGTCTTACCCTCATCACGGAGCTTTCCCATGTCTGACGCAAGCGCACGGCCCGCCCTCGGGCAGACGACGGCCACCCTGGTCGTCCCGTTCGAACAGCTGAGGATGACCGACATCGAGGCCGTAGGCGGCAAGAACGCCAGCCTCGGTGAGATGATCAGCCAGCTCGCCGCCACCGGCGTGCGCGTGCCCGGCGGCTTTGCCACCACGGCGCAGGCCTTCCGGCAGTTCCTCGCGCATGGCGACCTGGGCCCGCGCATCCAGCGCCGGCTCGAGGCGCTCAACGTCGACGACGTGCGCGCGCTGGCCGAGGCCGGCGCGCAGATCCGGGCCTGGGTGACCGACACGCCGTTCCCGGCCGAGCTGGAAGCCCAGATCCGCGCCCACTACGCACGCCTGGCTGCCGACCACCCGGGTGCGAGCTTCGCGGTGCGCAGCTCGGCCACCGCCGAGGACCTGCCCGATGCGTCGTTCGCCGGCCAGCAGGAGACCTTTCTCAACGTGCACGGCGTCGACGACGTGCTGCACCGCGTGAAGGAGGTCTTCGCGTCGTTGTACAACGACCGCGCCATCAGCTACCGCGTGCACAAGGGCTTCGCGCACGCCGACGTCGCGCTGTCGGCCGGCGTGCAGCGCATGGTGCGCTCCGACCTCGGCAGCGCCGGCGTGATGTTCACCATCGACACCGAGTCGGGCTTCGACCAGGTGGTGTTCATCACCTCGAGCTACGGCCTGGGCGAGACGGTCGTGCAGGGTGCCGTCAACCCTGACGAGTTCTACGTGCACAAGCCTACGCTGCAGGCCGGCCGCTTCCCGGTCATCCGCCGCTCGCTGGGCTCCAAGCTGCAGCGCATGGAGTTCGCCAGCGCCGAGGAGAAGGCGACCGGCGGGCACCTGGTGAAGGTGGTCGAGACGCCGCCCGAGCAGCGCAACCGCTACTCGCTCAGCGACACCGAGGTGGTGGAGCTGGCCCGCTACGCGCTGGTCATCGAGCGCCACTACGGCCGGCCGATGGACATCGAATGGGGCAAGGATGGCGAGGACGGGCGCCTGTACATCCTGCAGGCGCGGCCCGAAACGGTGAAGAGCCAAAGCCAGGGTGCCGGCCGCGTCGAGCAGCGCTTCAAGCTCAAGGGCGACCGCCAGAAGATGCCGGTGCTGGCCGAAGGCCGCGCCATCGGCCAGAAGGTCGGCACGGGCCCGGTGCGCCTGGTGCGCAGCCCTGCGGAGATGGACCGGGTGCAACCCGGCGACATCCTGGTCACCGACATGACCGACCCCAACTGGGAACCGGTGATGAAACGCGCCGCGGCCATCGTCACCAACCGCGGGGGCCGCACGTGCCACGCGGCGATCATCGCGCGCGAACTCGGCATCCCGGCGGTGGTGGGCTGCGGCGACGCCACCGAGCGCCTGCACCAGGGGGCGCTGGTCACCGTCTCCTGCGCCGAGGGCGACACCGGCTACGTCTATGACGGCCTGATCGAGACCGAGGTCAGCGAGGTCAAGCGCGGCGAGATGCCGTACTGCCCGATCAAGATCATGATGAACGTGGGCAATCCGACGCTGGCCTTCGACTTCGCGCAGATCCCCAACTCGGGGGTCGGCCTGGCGCGGCTGGAGTTCATCATCAACAACAACATCGGTGTGCACCCCAAGGCGATCCTCGACTACCCCAACGTCGACCCCGAGCTGAAGAAGGCGGTCGAATCGGTGGCGCGCGGCCACGCCAGCCCGCGCGCGTTCTACGTCGACAAGCTCGCCGAGGGCATCGCCACCATCGCCGCGGCGTTCTGGCCCAAGCCGGTGATCGTTCGCCTGTCCGATTTCAAGAGCAACGAGTATCGCAAGCTCATCGGCGGCACGCGCTACGAGCCCGACGAAGAGAACCCGATGCTGGGCTTCCGCGGCGCCAGCCGCTACATCAGCGGCGAGTTCGGCGACGCCTTCGCGATGGAGTGCGAGGCGCTCAAGCGCGTGCGCAACGACATGGGCTTCGGCAACGTCGAGATCATGGTGCCGTTCGTGCGCACCGTGAAGCAGGCCGAGGCCGTGACGCGCATGCTCGCGGAGCGCGGGCTGAAGCGCGGTGTCGGCGGCCTGCGCCTGATCATGATGTGCGAGGTGCCGAGCAACGCCATCCTGGCCGACCAGTTCCTCGAGCACTTCGACGGCATGTCGATCGGCTCGAACGACCTCACGCAGCTGACGCTCGGACTGGACCGTGACAGCGGCCTGGAGCAGCTGGCGCACGACTTCGACGAGCGCGACCCGGCGGTCAAGGCGATGATCTCGCGCGCCATCACGGCGTGCCGTGCCACGGGCAAGTACGTGGGCATCTGCGGCCAGGGGCCCAGCGACCACCCCGACTTCGCCGACTGGCTGGCGCAGGAGGGGATCGTGTCCATCTCGCTCAACCCCGACACGGTGGTCGAGACGTGGACCCGGCTCGCGCAGCAGCATTGAGCTTCGGCGTCGCTCCCGGGGCCTAGGCCGCGGGGTTGTCGCGCGGTTGTGCCGCGCGATCTGGCAGTGCGCCGCGCGATCTCCTAGGGAAAGACCTAGGCCGATCGACCCGCCAGCGCCAGGGGCGCGTCAGATGGCGGTAAGCGCGCGTGCCAACATTGCCGCCTTCCTTGACGAGCCCTTGGGGGTGTCGGTGCTGTTCTTCCTTTCCGCCGTGAAGCTGGTGTGCGAGATCGCGTTGCTGGCACTGCTTGGCCAGGGCCTGCTGGCCGTCCTCGCAGGCGACAAGCGGGACACCAACTTCTTCTATCAACTGCTCAAGGCATTGACGAATCCGTTCACCTGGCTGGCGCGCAAGATCACGCCGCGGCAGGTGGCCGACCGCCACGTGGGCTTCGTTGCGTTCTTCCTGCTGGGCATCGTGTGGGCCATCGTCACCTTCGAGAAGATCAGCCACTGCATCAGCGTGC
Source organism: Rubrivivax sp. (assembly GCA_016788525.1). Classification (GTDB taxonomy): domain Bacteria; phylum Pseudomonadota; class Gammaproteobacteria; order Burkholderiales; family Burkholderiaceae_C; genus Rubrivivax. Next base: position 9,566 of record JAEUPD010000237.1, on the reverse strand, counting down.
AGATGGTGGGCTGCCGTTGATCATGGCACCGGGCCAAGGCGCGCACCCGGCGCTGTGCGGGAGGGGGCGATGAGCCGCGGGGACTACCTCTGGATGAAGTGGCGGGCGATCGCGCTGCTGGTGCTGGGCCGCAAGGCCGCGGCGCTCTCGCTGTTCGATCAGATGGGCCGGCACTGGCCCGACGACCGCTACGTGCTTGCCAGCCGCTCGCACCTGCTGGCAGAGGCCGGGCGCACGGACGAGGCGCTGGAGGTGTCGGCGCACCTGGTTGACAAGCACCCCAGCCACGCCCGGCTGTGGTTCAACCGCGGCTTTCTGCTCGAGGCGGCGCAGCGCGACGACGAGGCGATCACCGCCTTCCGGCGCGCGGTGGAAATCGAGCCCAAGCTCGACCGTGCCTGGTACGGCATGGCGCTGGCGCTCATCCGGCAGCAGCGCCTGGAAGAAGCCGTCGCCGCGCTGAAGCGCAACACCGAGCTGCAGCCGATGAGCCCCTACGGCTGGTACCAGCTGGCCCGTGTGCATGTCGACCGCCAGCAACCCGCCGAGGCGCTGAAGGTGATCAAGCACCTGAAGGGCTTCGAGCCCAAGGTGGCCGCGCAGCTGGAGCGCGAAACCGGGCTCAGCGTGCCCAAGGCGAGCTGAAGCTGGCCGCTGCCTAGAATGGCCGTGCCGCGGCGGCCTGCTCGCCGCGGCGTGCCGTGTGAAGGCGGAGGGGTTGCATGAGCTTGCGCGCGGACCAATCTCAGGCGCTGGTGGCACTGGCCGCGCTCGGCGCGTTGCTGCTGAGCTACCCGCTGCTGGCGTTGTTCAACCGCGCTGGCACCGTGTTCGGGGTGCCGCTGCTGTACGCCTGGCTCTTTGGCGCCTGGGCCCTGCTGATCGTGCTGCTGGCGCTGGCGACGAGGCCACCGCCCGCCTCGGCGGATGAGCCGGCACCGGCACCGCCGGTGCCCCGCTAGCCAGGCCGGCGCGACCGCATCAAGCCAACCACGAGGGCCGCCCGTTGCTGCACGCCGGCGTCATCGTCCTCGTGTCGCTGGCCTATCTTGGCGTGCTGTTCGCCATCGCCTACGCCGGCGACCGCCGCGCCGAGCGAGGGCGCTCGGTCATCGACCATGCCACCGTGTACGCGTTGTCGCTGGCCGTGTACGCCACGGCCTGGACGTTCTACGGCAGCGTCGGCCGCGCCGCGGCCAGCGGCCCGGGGTTCCTGCCGATCTACCTCGGCCCCACGCTGGTGATGGCGCTGGGCTGGGTGCTGCTGCGCAAGATGATCCGCATCAGCAAGGCGCAGCGCATCACCTCCATCGCCGACTTCGTGGCGGCGCGCTACGGCAAGAGCGCGCTGCTGGGGGGTCTGGTGACGCTGATCGCCGTGGTGGGCATCGTGCCCTACATCGCGTTGCAGCTGAAGGCGGTGTCGACGAGCTTCGGCATCCTGGTCGCACCCCCCCAGGCCGCGCTGGCGCAGACCGCCGCGGTGCCGGCCTCCGCGCACGGCACCACCATCCTGGGCGACAGCGCCTTCTACATCGCCGCCCTGCTGGCGGCATTCACCGTCGTCTTCGGCACGCGCCACCTCGACGCCACCGAACGCCACGAGGGCATGGTCGCCGCGATCGCCTTCGAGTCGCTGGTCAAGCTGCTGGCCTTCGTGGCGGTGGGGGCCTTCGTCACCTGGGGCATGCACGACGGCCTGGCGGCGCTGTTCGCGCAGGCGGCCGCCGAGCCCGCCACGCAGCGCCTGTTCACCATGGACACGGCTTCGGGCGGCTACGGCAGCTGGGCGTCGCTGACCTTCCTGTCGGGTCTGGCGTTCCTGTTCCTGCCACGGCAGTTCCAGGTCGGCGTGGTGGAGAACGTCAACGAGAACCATGTCGGCAAGGCCATCTGGCTGCTGCCGCTGTACATGCTGGTCATCAACCTGTTCGTGCTGCCCATCACCGTGGCCGGGCTGCTGCAGTTTCCTGCCGGGCAGGTCGACCCCGATACCTTCGTGCTGACGTTGCCGCTGGCGCACGGGCAGCAGGCGCTGGCGCTGCTGGTGTTCGTGGGCGGCCTCTCGGCGGCCACCGGCATGGTCATCGTGGAGACGATCGCACTGTCGACGATGGTGTGCAACGACCTCGTGATGCCGGTGCTGCTGCGCTGGCGCGCGCTGGCGCTGGCACGGCGCACCGACCTGACGGGGTTGCTGCTGGCCATCCGGCGCGGCGCCATCGTGCTGGTGATGATGCTCGGATACGCCTACTACCACGTGGCGGGCGAAGCCTACGCGCTGGTGGCGATCGGGCTGGTGTCGTTCGCCGCGGTGGCGCAGTTCGCGCCGGCGATGCTGGGCGGCATGTACTGGCGGCGTGGCACCCGGCTGGGGGCGCTGGCCGGCCTCGGGGCCGGCTTCGGGGTCTGGGCCTACACGCTGCTGCTGCCTTCGTTCGCGCGCTCGGGATGGCTGCCGATCAGCTTCATCGAGGCCGGCCTATGGGGCGTGGCGTGGCTGAAGCCGCTGGCATTGTTCGGGCTCGCGGGGCTGGACAACACCACGCATGCCTTGTTCTGGAGCCTGCTGGCCAACGCCGGCGCCTACGTGGGCGTGTCGCTCGCCGCGAATCCCCTTGCGGCCGAGCGCAGCCAGGCGGCGCTGTTCGTCGACGCCTTCAGCCATGAGCGCAGCGAAGGCGCCGCGTGGCGGGGCAGCACCACGGTGAAGGATGTGGAGGCGCTGCTGGCGCGCTTTCTGGGCCCCGGCCGCGCCGGCGCGGTGCTGGCCGACTACGCCGCGCGCCGCTCGCTGGCTTCGGTGCAGGAGATCCGGCCCGACAACGAGCTGGTGGGCTTCTCCGAGCGGCTGCTGGCCGGGGCCATCGGTGCGTCGTCGGCGCGCGTGATGGTGGCTTCGGTGGTGAAGGAAGAACCGCTGGGCATGGACGAGGTGCTGCACATCCTCGACGAGGCCTCGCAGGTCATTGCCTACAGCCACGAGCTGGAGCAGAAATCGCGCGCCCTGGAGGTGGCCAGCGCCGAGCTGCGCGCCGCCAACGAGCGGTTGCAGGAGCTCGACCGCCTGAAGGACGACTTCATTTCCACCGTGACGCACGAGCTGCGCACGCCGCTGACTTCCATCCGCGCGATGGCCGAGATCCTGCAGGCGCGGCCGCACCTGGACGTCGAGCGGCGCACGCACTTCGTCTCGGTGATCGTCAAGGAAAGCGAGCGGCTCACCCGCCTCATCAACCAGGTGCTCGACCTGGCCAAGCTGGAAAGCGGTGCTGCCGACTGGCACTCGGGCGACGTCGACCTGCGTGCGCTCGTCCAGGAGGCGGTGGAGAGCACCGCGCAGCTGTTCGGCGAATGCGGCGCGCGCGTGGCGATCGAGCTGCCTGAGCAGGTGCCGCTGGTGCGCTCCGACCGCGACCGGCTGACCCAGGTGCTGCTGAACCTGCTGGCCAACGCCGCCAAGTTCAGCCCGGCCGGGCGCGGCGAGGTGGCGGTGCGGCTGGCCGTCGAGGCCGACGCCCTGCGCGTCGATGTCGCCGACAACGGCCCGGGCATCGCGCCCCAGCACCAGCAGGCCATCTTCGAGAAGTTCCGCCAGGTCGGCGACACGCTCACGGCCAAGCCGCAAGGCACCGGGCTCGGCCTGCCGATCAGCCGCCAGATCGTGCAGCGGCTGGGTGGCCGCCTGTGGGTGCACAGCGCGCCCGGCGCCGGTGCCACCTTCTCCTTCACGGTGCCGTTCAACGTCACGCCCGCGGGGGCCGCGGCCACCGGGGCTGCGGCCCAACGGCCAGGCCAGGAACCCAGCCGGGCCGCCGCCGGGTGATGATTGCGCCATGGCCGCTTCCATCCTGATCGCCGACGACGAACCCAGCATCGTGCTGTCGCTGGAGTTCGTGCTGCAGGAAGAGGGGTACCGCGTGCGCGTGGCCCGCGACGGCGTGGAGGCGCTGGAAGCCATCGCCGCCGAGCGGCCCGACCTGCTGTTGCTGGACGTGATGCTGCCGCGCATGAACGGCTTCGAGGTCTGCCAGCGCCTGCGTGCGCACCCCGAGTGGAGGGCGCTGCGCGTGGTGATGCTCAGCGCGAAGGGCCGCGATGTCGAGGTGCGCAAGGGCCTGGCGTTGGGCGCCGATGCGTACGTTACCAAGCCGTTCGCGATCCAGGACCTGCTGGCCGAGGTGCGCCGGCAGCTCGAACGCCCCGAGACACCATGACGGCCCATGCGCCTGACGGTGCTGCGGCGGCGGGCCGGCAGGCGCCTCCACCGAACCTCGCGTCCGGCGCTCGCGAACAGGCCCGGCGCGAAGGCAGCCCGGCACTCGCCGTGGCCGCGGGTTCGCTCGCGGTGATCGGGTGGACGGTGCTGTGGATCGCGCTGCTGTGGGCCGACCTCGGCGAAACCGAAAGGCCCGCCGCTGCGGCCTTGCTGCGGCCCAGGGCCGGCTTGCTGATGCTGCTGGGCCTGGCCGTGCCGCTGCTGGTGTGGGCGGGCGTGGCGTACTGGTGGGCGCGCTGGCCGGCCGCGGCGCGGCGGTTGCGCGACGAGGTGACGATTGCCGCCACCGCGAATGCCGGCCACCGCATCGCGCCGGCCGGCTCTGCCGGGATGCGCCGGCTGGCCGAGGCGATCGACACGCTGGCGCAGGCCCACGCGCAATCGGCAGGTGAGCTCGAGGCCCGCGTCGCGCAGGCGCAGGCGGCGCTGGGTGACCAGACGCAGCGGCTGGCTGCGCTGATGTCGCAACTGACCTTCGGGGTGCTGGTGTGCAACCGCGAGGGCCGCATCCTGCTGTACAACGGCCGCGCCGTCGAATTGCTGGCCGGAGCCGCCACTGCCCCTGGCACCGCGGCCGCCGACGCCGGCATGGCCGTCGGACTCGGGCGGCCTGTGCAGGCCTTGCTCGATCCGGGCGCACTGGAGCAGGCCTGGCGGCAGTTGCAGCGGCGCTGGCAGGCGGGCGAGCCACCGGGCACGGCGCAATTCGCGGCGCGCCCGTCGGAAGCACGGGCGACGGATGTCGCCGGCCGCAACGGCACCACCGGCAACGGCGGCGTCGCCGCGAGCCGTGGCCACCTTCTGCACGTGCAGATGGCGCCGACGCTCGGCGCTGGCGGCGCCCCGGCCGGCTACGTGCTGCTGCTGGACGACGTGACGCGCCATGTATACGAGCGCGGCCAGCGCGAGACGCTGTTGCACCAGCTCACCGAAGGTCTGCGCGGCACGCTGGCCAGTCTGCGCGCCGCGCTGCATGCGCTGCAGCACTACCCGGCGATGGCGGCGCCGCGCCGCCAGCAACTGGTGGCTACGGCGCATGACCAGGCCGAGGAACTGGCCCGGCAACTGGGCGAGGCCACCCGCGGCGGCGAGGGCCATGCCGGCCGCGGTTGGCCGATGGAGGAGGTGCGCGCGATCGACATCGCGGACTCACTGCAGCAGCGCCTGCGCACCGAGGCGGCGGTCGAGTGCCGGTTCGACGGTGGCGCCACGTGCGATGACGGCAATGGCGGCGACGTCCGCCTTCGCGTCGACAGCCACGGCCTCGTGCAGCTCCTGGCCACCTGCGCGCAGCGGCTCGTGCAGGAGGCCGGCGCGCACGACCTCGCGCTCACGGTCGAGGCCGCCGACCTGCGCTGGGACCTCGTCTGGTCCGGCGGCGCCCTGCCGGCCGGGCGCATCGAGGGCTGGGAGGCGGCCGTGCTCCCGGGCCCTGGCGGCGCCGGCGCCACGACGCTGCGCGAGCTGCTCGATCGCCACGGCGCCGAACTGTGGACGCCTGCCTTCCCGGCCGGCGGCACGGCCGCCGGCTCGCGCCAGCGCCTGTGCCTGCAGCTGGGCGCGATGTGCCGTGCGGCGCCGCCGTCCTCCCCCGCGGTGCCCGCAGCGAACAGGCCGATCGCCTACGACTTCGATCTGTTCCATCAAGGGGGGCAGAGCGTGGCACTGGACCACACACCGCTGTCGGCTCTGCACTTCACCGTCTTCGACACCGAGACCACGGGCCTGAGGCCCTCCGAAGGCGACGAGATCATCGCCATCGGTGCGGTGCGCATCGTCAACGCGCGCCTGCTGGAACCGGAGCGGTTCGAGCGGCGCGTGCGCCCGCGGCGTGCCGTGCGCGCCAGTGCCGAAGCGGTGCACGGCATCTCCACCGCGGCGCTGGCCGGCGAGCCGCCGCTCGAGCAGGTGCTGCCTGCCTTCGCACGCTTCTGCGCCGAGACGGTGCTGGTGGCGCACAACGCAGCCTTCGACATGCGCTTTCTCGAGCTGGCGCACGAGCGCACCGGCGTTCGCTTCGACCAGCCCGTGCTCGACACCATGCTTCTGTCGGCAGTGGCGCAGCCGGGCCTGGGCAGCCACGAGCACCACCTGGAGGAGGTGGCCGCGCGCCTGGGCGTTGCGGTGGAAGGCCGGCACCAGGCGCTGGGTGATGCGTTGACCACCGGCCGCGTGCTGCTCAAGCTGCTGCCGCTGCTGGCCGAGCGGGGCATCCGCACGCTGGCCGACGCGCGCCGCGCGTCGCAGCAGGTGGCGATCGCCGAGCGCGAGAAGTACTGATTTCGCGCACAGGTCTTCCCGTGATGGTGCACCCCAAACCTTCCACCGCACGCGAGGCGCTGCCGGCTTGGGTCGAGCCACTGCGCCAGTCGGTGGATGAGGCGAGCGACCTGGGGGCGCTTGAACGCGCGGCCAGCGGCCTGCCGCGGGCCGTCGCGCGGCACCTGGCGGGCAACGCCGCGGCCGGCGCCGCGACCGCCGCGACGGCTGCCATCAGCGCCCTGAACGATGCCGTGACCGTGCGCGCGGTGCATGCCGTGGCGGCCGAGCAGGGTGTGAACCTCGCCGATGCGTGCTGGCTGGTGTTCGGCTCGCAGGCACGCGCCGAGCAGACGCTGATGACCGACCAGGACAACGGCCTGGTCTTCGCCGCCGCCGATCGCGACGATGCCGAACGCCAGCGGCCGCGCTGGATGGCGTTCGGCCAGCGCGTCAACGAGGTGCTGGCCCGCTGCGGCTACCCGCTGTGCGACGGGCTGGTGATGGCCGGCCAGCCGCTGTGCTGCCTGAGCGTCGAGGAGTGGCTGCTCAGGCTGTCGCACTGGGTCGCGCACGGCGACGGCAACGACCTGTTCGCGGCCCGCATCTACTTCGATCTGCGGGCGCTGGCCGGCCGCACCGAGCTGGCCGCGCCGCTGCAGGCACTGTTGCGCTCCGAGGCCGCCGCAGTGCCGCGGTTCATCAAGCAGATGGCTGACGCGGTGCTATGCAAGGCGGTGCCGCTGGGCTGGCTGGGCCACGTGGTGACGGCCGAGCATGAAGGTCAGCCGGTGTTCGACCTCAAGATGAGCGGCACGGCGCTGTTCGTCGATGCGGCGCGGCTGTGGGCCCTGGCACACCGCCTGCCCGAGGTCGGCACGGTGGCGCGCCTGGTGGCGGCGGCACCGCGGCTGGGTGTACCGCGCGCCGAGCTGCACGAGTGGGTCAACGGGTTCGAGACGCTGCAGCGGCTGCGCCTGCACATGCAGGGCATGCACCTGGGCGATGTCGAACCGAGCCAGCGCACACGCGTGCGCTGGGAAGACTTCGGCCCCGCCGAGCGCGGCGAGCTGAAGCAGGCGCTGCGTGCCGCGCGCCTCGTCAGGCAGCGTGTCGAGCTTGACTACCGGCGTTGAGCGCCTGGCGCGGCCGGCCACGGTGCCGCGGTCGCGGGTTTCCACGGGGGCGGGTTATCGGCATTTGGCAACGAACTGTCAGAGGGCCGTAAGCGCCGAACGCAACCCTACCGACCGGTTCGATCGCCGGGTCCGGGTCGGCCGCGAGCATTCGCGCGGCGGTCCTTCGGGGCAAGCGGGAGAACACCTTCCACCGGCCTGCTGGGCGGGCAGTCTTCAGAACGAAAGGGGCAATGCGATGCAGGTAAGCGAGAACCATCGTCGCTACTGGCAGAAAAACCTCAGGGTCACGGCGATCCTGATGGCCATCTGGTTCGTGGTGACGTACGTCGTCGGCTACTGGGCCCGCGACCTCAACTTCAACTTCTTCGGCTGGCCGTTTAGCTTCTGGGTAGGCGCCCAGGGTGCGCTGGTGGTGTACGTGATCATCATCGCCTACTACGCGCACTACATGAACAAGCTCGACCAGGAACACGGCGTGGCCGAGGAGCAATGACATGGCAGGCATGAGTTTCGAACACGGCAGCGGCTACTCCGCGGCCGACAAGGCGGCGTTCAAGAAGCAGCTGAACAAGGTGTACGGCTGGTACACCGGCGGCTTCCTCTCCTTCATCATCGTGCTGGCGATCGCCGAGCAGATGGGTCTCAGCCGGGCCGCCATCGGCATCGTCTTCCTGCTCGCCACGGTGGCGCTGTATGCCGGCATCGGCATCATGAGCCGCACCAACGATGCAGCCGAGTACTACGTGGCCGGCCGGCGCGTGCCGGCCATCTACAACGGCATGGCCACCGGTGCTGACTGGATGAGCGCGGCGTCGTTCATCGGCATGGCCGGTACGCTGTACCTCACGGGTTACGGCGGCCTCGCGTTCATCATGGGCTGGACCGGCGGCTACTGCCTGGTGGCGCTGTTCCTGGCACCCTACCTGCGCAAGTTCGGGCAGTTCACGATTCCCGACTTCCTGGGCGCCCGCTATGAGGGCAACCTGCCGCGCTTCGTGGGCATCCTGGCCGCCATCCTGTGCTCGTTCACGTACGTGGTGGCGCAGATCTACGGCGTGGGCCTCATCACGACGCGGCTTTCGGGCCTGGCGTTCGAGATCGGCATCTTCGTCGGCCTGGGCGGCATCCTGGTGTGCTCGTTCCTCGGCGGCATGCGCGCGGTGACGTGGACGCAGGTGGCGCAATACATCATCCTGATCATCGCCTACATGGTGCCGCTGGTCTGGCTGTCGGTGAAGCAGACCAGCATCCCGCTGCCGCAGTTCGTCTATGGCATGCAGCTGGAGAAGGTGACGGCCCAGGAGAAGAAGCTCATCGATGACCCGAAGGAAAAGGAAGTCATCGCGGTCTTCAAGGCGCGGTCCGACGAGTTCGCGGCCAAGCTGAAGGACATCCCGGGCGCGCTGGCCGCCGACCGCGCCGCTGCGCAGAAGAAGGTCGACGACCTGAAGGCTGGCAGCGGGCCGCTGGCCGAGATCCAGGCCGCCGAGAAGGCGCTGGCCGCAGTGCCCAAGGACGAAGCCGCGGCCAAGACCGCGTGGACGGCCGCCAAGGCCGCCGCCGACGTGCGCACGCGCCCGCTGGCGGGCATGCCGCGCCATGCGCAGCAGTTCGCCGGCAACCCCGAGGGCGATGCCGCCGCGAAGAAGGCCTTCGACGAGTCGCGCCGCAACTTCCTGGCACTGGTGTTCTGCCTGATGGTGGGTACGGCCGCGCTGCCGCACATCCTGATGCGCTACTACACCACCCCGTCGGTGAAGGAGGCGCGCGAGTCGGTGACCTGGTCGCTGTTCTTCATCTTCCTGCTGTACTTCTCGGCGCCGGCCCTGGCCGTGCTGGTGAAGTACGAGGTGCTGAACGTGCTGGTGGGCACACCGTTCGACAAGCTG
>JAEUPD010000220.1 GCA_016788525.1 Rubrivivax sp. | reverse complement strand
TTCCAAGGCGCCCCTGTGCACTTCTCTGGGGAAAAGCGGGGCGAGGGCGCCGCTAAGTCGTTGATTTCATTGAACCCCATTCGTTTATCGGCGGGCTACGAACCAAGGGGTCGTGGGTTCGAATCCTGCCAGCCGCGCCACCAAGATCGACGGGTTGGCTCTCACAAGGGGCTGACCCGTTTTTCTTTTCCGTGCTCGGGGGTCCACCGAGGGGTCCACCGGTGGTGGGATCGCAAAGGACGCACCGGCGTCGCTCGGTTGGCGAATCGCGCCACATGTGGGAAGTGGTGAGAGCGGCGGAGTGGCGACCTCCCTCAGGTGCGCTTGCCCGGCGGCAGGTAGCTGAGAAGCAGCCGCAGCGCGAGTTGCCGGGGCTGGAGCGGACGCAGACTCAGCGGACGCGGCCGGAACCGGGGTGGGAACGTTAGACCCGCACGCGCGACATCAGCGGCTCGAAGCGATAGACCGCGGAACGTCGGCCTGACGCCTCGCTCACCGTCTGCAACAGGCCTTCCTGAAGCAGCACACGGGTGAAGCGCGCAGCCGTCTGCGACGGGATGCCGGCTTTGCTCGTGAATCGGCTGTTGCTGAACACGGGGTAGGTGAAGAGGTAATCCAGAGCGGCCACAGCGAACTTCGATGACAACAGTTCGATGAAGCGCGGCTTCATCTCGTCATAGAAGTCGCTGATGCTCTGTGCCACGTCGAGGTTGCGGACGGCCTGCTGCGCGACAGCCGCCAGGAAGAACTCGCACCAGCCATCCCAGTCATCGTTGGCCGACACCTCTCTGAGGCGGTCGAGATACTCGTCCTTGCGGTCCTCGAAGTAGCGGCTGATGTAGACGTGCGGGGTGCTGATGGCGCGGCCCTGCCAGAGCATCAGCGTGATCAACATCCGGCCTACGCGGCCGTTGCCGTCCTCGAACGGATGGAGTGATTCGAACTCCGCATGGGCCAGCGCGGTACGCAATAGCACCGGTTTGGCATCGTCGCCGGCCAGCTTGAACAGCGCCTCCATGCCGCTTGCCAGGTGCTCCGGTGCGATCGGGACGAAGCTCACCTTGCGGCTGCCTCGCGCGCCGATGTAGTTCTGCTCGTGCTTGTACTCGCCGGGGGACTTGTTGGCGCCGCGCCCGAACGACAGCAGCTGGCGGTGGATACTTTTCACGAGTGACTCGGACAGCGGCCTGCCTTCCTCCATCTGCCGCTGCGCGGTGTTCAGTGCGCGTCGGTAGAGCGCCGTCTCGATCACGTCCACCCTGTACTCGGACGCAGCCTTCTCGTCGTCATCGTCGAACTCGGCCTGCAGCTGGAGGATCTCGTCCAGCGTGCTGATGGTGCCCTCCATCCGCGACGAGATCACCGCCTCTTGTCCGCGCAATGGGGCGAGGAAGATCGCGCTGTTGTGCATGCCGCGCAGCATCTGGTCATAGCGAGCCAGTGCGGCCGTGGCTTCCAGCAGCACCGGCATCAGCCGGGCGTAGTCCAGCTGGGGCGGGGGGAATTTGCCCAGGTGGTAGTGGACGGCGCTGCTGGTGTCGACGGTCATCGGTGCCGGTGCGCTCGTTGCAGGCGGCTTTGTTGTCAACGACGCAACCGTATTTTATAGACAAACGCTGTTGTTGTTCATGAGTTGATGCCAGACGAGCTTGTCATCAACCAACAGCCCAGCATGAACGACAAGCGACCTTGTCGTTCTTCGATCAACGCCTAGGCGCTTGGTTGTTCAAGAAGTCGAGTCAGACCAACGACAACCGCGCACGAGGTAGATGCCCGGTGTCCTCGCCGCCGGACGGGCTCGGGGGCGGGCCGCTGGTGAGCTGCCAGCCCGAAACCGAGCGTCGGGCGCCGCCCACCACGTCAAGGGTGCGCCTGCGGCCGGGCTGCGCCCGCCCTTGATCCGGCGCGCGGCGCTGGTGGTCGTCATGCGAGCGACGACATCGGCCAGGTACCGCAGCAGTGCCAGGCCTTCTTGCCCTCGCGCTTGTACTCGTAGCGCAAGTGGACCTCGGGGCACTGTCGCCCGCAATGAAGCGCACCGCGCCGACGAGCCCGTCGCCGTCGCGCAGTGCGTCGCCGCGCCAGCACGCCGGAATGGCTTTCAGCTCCGCCTCACCGAGGCGCTGCGCAGCTACCCGGTGCGGATCGACGGCGGACGGGTCTTCCTTCAGGTCGACTGACGAACCCTTGCCGCCGGCCCGCCGGGTGCCACAGGGGCTTGGGTGGCAGCGCGGGGCTGGGCACCCGCTCCATCGGGCTCAGCCGCGGGCGCGCACCGCCAGGCTCTGCACGGCGCGGCCGATGAAGCCGTGCTCGTCATACAGCGCCGACTCGGCCAGCCCGCAGCCGTTGCCACCCAGCGCCGTGCGTGCTTCCAGGCACACCCACTCGCCGCGCGGGCGCCGCAGCAGGTGAATGGTGAGGTCGGTGTTGACGAAGACGTGCGTCTTGAACGGCACCGCCGCGCTGATGCCGTTGCCCGAATCGGCCGCCACGACCACGCGCTGGTAGGGGCTCGGGGTCTCGCCGGCGACCAGCGGGTGGCGCATGCGGAACCAGGCCACGCAGGGGCCGTGGAAGAAGGTGCCGGCGACAAGCCGGTTCTCGATCAGGTTGCCGTAACCGGCGGCGTGCGTGGCGAAAGGCATGCGCACCGGTTCGCTGTCGGCCGGGGGCCGCGGCGCGTGCGGCAGCGGGTGCCCCGGCGTGCCGGCGGGTACCGGCACATCGTCTTCGCGCTGCACGAGCGCCGTGTAGCGGGCCACCTCCTTGCCCGCGGCCAGGAGCCGCGCCGAGTAGTGGCCGGCGTTGCGGCCGACGTAGTCAGCGGCGACCTCGACACGCATCTCGCCCACCGGCACCGGGCGCAGCAGGTTGCCGGTGAGGCGCCCGACATGCGTCAGTCCCTGGGCGGCCGCGGCCTGCTCGACGGCCCGGCACACCAGCGCCGAAGGCGGCCCGGCGTGCTGGTGCTCCGGGCTCCACGGCCCGATGGTGAAGGCGGTCGCGTCGAAGACGTGGCTGTCGCGCGGGCTGTAGGCCCAGGGGGAGGTGCTGGTCATCGCTTGGGGCCGGTGCGGGCATCGGTGGCCCATCGACGTGAAGGGCAGGTCATCAGCGTAGCAGCGATTCCGGCGCCGCCGCGGCCTCAGTCGACCGAGGGCGGCACGCTGCGCGCCGGCCCGGCGGAGAACTGCGCCCAGGCCACGCCGGCCAGCGTCAGTGCGGCGCCGGCCAGCTTCACGGCGCCGAAGCGCTCGCCGGTGAACAGCCACCCTGCCACGCCGGCCACCAGCGGCATCAAGTACATCATCGGTGCGGTGCGCGCCACGCCGCGGCGCTCGTTCACCCAGCCCCACACCAGCCAGCCGAGGAACGCCGAGACAAACGAAGCCCACAGCAGCAGTGCCCAATGCGCTGCCTGCATCGCCTGCCACGGCGCGTGCCACGCCGGCCACGCGCACACCAGCACCACCGGCACGCTGCCGGCCAGCGTGGCATAGGCCATCACCGCCACGCCGCCGTGGCGCTGGATGAGCGGCTTGGTCATCACCGTGTAGTACGAAAAGAGCGACGCCGAGAACAGCAGCACCAGGTCGCCGGCGGTGGCGGCCCATTGCCGGCCGACCAGTTTGTCCGACAGGAACGCCAGCACGCCGCAGCACGCCAGTGCCACGCCCAGCACCTGCGCGCGCTCCAGCCGCTCGATGCGCGCGGCGTGCAGGATGAGCAGCGTGAACACCGGCCCGCAGGCGAGGATCAGGGCGCTGGAAAACGCCGTGGACCAGTGGATGCCGAAGGTGACGAGGCTCACGTGCAACCCGTGGCCGATGACGCCCAGCCCGGCCAGCCGCAGCGCGTCGGCGCGCGGCAGGCGCAGCCAGCGGCCGCGTGTCACCCACAGCAGCAGCACCGCGGCGCTGGCCGGCATGATCAGGTAGCGCACGAACAGGAAGCCGGCCGGCGGCAGCACCGCGAACAGTGCCTTCTGCACGACGAAGTTGGCCCCCCAGACGACCACGGTGACGAGGCCGGCCCACAGCGCGAGCTGCTGCGCACCAGCGCCGGGCGCCGGGGCCACGGCGCCCGGCAACGTGGTTGGGGCGCCGGCGGCTGACCTAGACATCGCCGGCGATTCTGCCGCCGCACCAGCAGGCGGGCCCGGCGGGCGCGGCCGCAGCGGGCTACTTGCGCCCGAGCTTCGAGACGACGAGCGTATCGCCGACCAGCGAGCCGTATTCCCAGGGCTCCTGGCGCTGCCCGGTGGCCTGCAGCACCGACTGGCGCACGCGCCGCAGCACCAGCGCGATGTCGTCGGGCGCGTCCAGGTGCTGCAACAGCGCCGCGGTGTAGGGGCTGTTGGCGCCGCGGCCGTCTTCGGCGGTGGAGCCGTCGCGGGTGGCATACGACAGCAGCGTGCCGCTCACCGCGGACACCGGCGCCAGGCCGAGGCCGCTGCCGCTGCGCGTGCCGCGCAACGAGCGGGCCACCGGGTTGTCGCGACACGCGTCCAGGAACACCACGCGGGTGGTGGAGGGCAGGTACTCCAGCGCGTCGTCGAGCGAAACCGTGTTCAGCTTGACGTTCGCCGCGGTGGCCGCGTCGGCGCTCATGTCCACCGGCACGATGTAGTTGACGCCGCCCACCTGCAGCCCGTGCCCGGCGTAGAAGAACAGGTTTACGTCGTAGCCGGTGGCGCGGCGCTGGAACTCCGACAGCGCGCGCACCAGCCCCGTGCGGTCGAGGTTCAGGTGCAGGTCCACGTCGATCCCGTACTTGCGCAGCCGCGCGGCCATGGCCTCCGCGTCGCGGGTCGGGTTGGGCAGGGCGCCGAAGGTGGCATAGCGGCCATTGCCGACCACCAGCGCCCGCGCGCGCTGTGCCTTGCGCGGCGCGGCGGTCGCGGCGGCCTGCCGCGCCTGGGTGACTTCGGAGCGCAGCGAGTCCACCTGCTGCCGCAGTGCCGCGATCTCCGCGGCATTCGTGTCGGCGCGTGGCCCGCCGCCCTGAGGGGCCGCGCCGCCCGGCCCGGTGGGCGCCGCCGTGATTGCCGAAGTGGTTACCGCGGGGGTCGGCAATGGCGTGGCAGGCCGCGTGACCGCCGGGGCCGCTGCGGCGACCGGTGGCGCGCCGGGCGGTGGCGAGGGGGCGGCCGCAGCGGCAGTGCCCGCCGGCGCGCCCGGTGCGCCCGAGTAACGGGCGAACTCCGCGGCGCTGAGCGACGACGTGCCGTCCACCAGCAGCAGCCGGCATTGGCACTCGGCGCTGGCGCCGCGGTTGCGCAGGTGGCAGTCCTGCAGCGCCTTCTGGTTGCGGTGGTCGGAGTCCGCGGCGATGCCGGTGGCCGTGATGGCGCCGGCCACCGCACCGATGCCCACGACGCGCTGGCACTGCGGCAATGCCGGCGTCGCCGCCAGCGAGTAGTAGCCGTTGCGCGGGATGTTGCGGCGCACGTCGCTGATCTGGCCGGCCACGGAGTCGTTGGCCAGCGGCAGGTCGGTCAGGCACGCGCGCGTGCCGCCGGCCAGCGTGATGCGGAACCAGTCGAAGCACTCCGCGCCCTGCGCGGGCATCGGGGCGGCCAGATGCACCGACATCGCGACGATGACGGCGGCTCTCGACAGGCTGCGGTTCATGGTTTCGTCACTCCTCATTCAACGAGCGCCGGCCACCAGGAAGCTGTTCGATTGTGCGGGATGGCGTGCGCTGCCGATGCACCGGGTTCCCGTCCGTCGGATGATCGGCCTGGCGTGCGTGTTGCCGCCGGCTCCCGGGTTGGTCTGTGGGCATGGCAAGAGTGCAGCCGGACCGCTAGGCAATCGCTAGGCGCCGAAGACTGTTCCGGGCGCGGGTCTCGATTTCCGCCGCCCAGGCTCCCGGAAAGGTGCGGGTGCGGGCAAGGCGGCGCCACGGGTCGGCGCCCCGCGTGCCGCGACGGGGCCGGCCTCAGGCCCTAAGCTCATGGTGTGGCGCCACCGCGCGGCTGCCGGACCGCGCCTGCCGCCTCTTCCAGCCTCGAGACGTTGCCCCGCATGCGCACCACCCGCGAGCAGACCGACGAACGCATCCTCGTCTCCGACACCTTCCAGCGGGGCGAGGCTGGCCAGCCCCGCGCGGCACTGGGGTGCTGGGACGAGCCGGCGCAGCGCGTGCCCGTCTACCGCCGTTGCGACGTGCTGGTGGTGGGCGGCGGGCCGTCGGGCACCGCGGCAGCGGTGGCCGCCGCGCGCGAAGGCGCCGACGTGGTGCTGCTGGAGCGCTACAACCACCTCGGCGGCCTGGCCACCGGCGGCCTGGTGATCTGGATCGACCGCATGACCGACTGGCAGGGGCGGCTGGTCATCCGCGGCTTCGCCGAGGAGATCATGAACCGGCTGCCGGCCGATGCCGTCGCCGGCCCGCCGCCGGGCGACTGGGGCAGCACCGAAGGCGCAAAGGCCGCGCACTGGGCGCAGCGCACCGCGGCTTTCCACGGCATCGTCACCTGGTCGCCCACCGTCGACCCCGAGCGGCTGAAGCTGCTCGGCCAGGCGCTGGTGCTTGAAAGCGGCACCCGGCTCGTCTACCACGCCTGGGCCGCGCGGCCGATCGTGGAGGAGGGCGGTGGCGGCCGCGCGGTCACCGGGGTGGTGTTCGAGAGCAAGGAAGGGCGCCTGGCGGTGATGGCCCGCGTCGTCGTCGACGCCACCGGCGACGGTGACCTCTTCGCGCGAGCCGGCGCCGAGTTCGACAACGACATCGAGGCCGCCGACATCCACCACGCGATGAACACCGCCTGGTTGTTCGGCGGTGTGGACATGCGGCGCTGGATCGCCTTTCGCCGCGGCGAGCCCGAGGCCTTCGCGGCGTTCATGCAGCGCGGCCGCGAGGCCTGCGGCCTGTTCGACAAGCCGTTTGTCGCGTGGCGCGACGACGTCGCCCTGTTCATGGGCCCGCGGCAGACCGGCTACTCGTCGCTGGATGTCGACGACCAGACCGCGGTGGAAGTGCGCTCGCACAATGCGATGGCCGAGCACCTGGCCTTCTATCGCGCGCACGCGCCAGGCTTCGAGCAGGCCTTCCTGATGCTGTCGGCGCCGCAGCTGGGCGTGCGCCATGCGCGGCGGCTGAAGGGCATGGACGCGGTGCTGCGCCGCCGCTGGCCCGAGGGCAGCGCGCGGGCCGACGAGATCGGCGTCACCCCCGCGGTGAGCCCGGCATTCCCGAACATCTCCATTCCCTATGGTGCGCTGGTGCCGGCGCGGCTGGACGGGCTGCTGGCCTGTGGCCGGCATGTCAGTTGCGATGCCCACTCGCACGGCTTCATGCGCGAGATTCCGCAGTGCTGGCTCACCGGCCAGGCAGCCGGCGTGGCCGCCGCGCACGCGGCGGCGCAAGGTGTGCCGCCACGCGCGGTGCCGGTGGCCGGCCTGCAGGCGGCGCTCATCCGCCAGGGCGCCTGCCTGCGCCCCGGCGCGACCGAAGCCGCCGGCGGGTAGCGCCCTACGCCGTGGCCACAGCCGCGGCGGCGCGCCGCCTGCGCAGCTGCCGCGTCAGCATCAGGCCCAGCACCGCCATGCCGAGCCCGGCGATGCCAAAACAAAGCGCCGGGGGCAGATGGGCGAAGGCCCATGCACCCGCCGCCACGCCCACGCTCTGGCCGAAGAACAGGCTGCCGGCGAACAGTGCCATGCCCGTGCCGCGGGCCTGCGTGGCCAGCTGCGTGCCCTGCAGCTGCAGCACGTTGTGCAGCGCGTAGAAGCCCAGCCCCGCGATGCCGCAGGCCGGCATGGCCCAGGCCCAGTGCGGCAGCGCCGCCAGCAGGCCGTAGCCCGCCAGCAGCAGCAGGCCGCCGGTGGCCGCCACCTGGGCGGTGTCGCCGCGGCGCAGCCACCAGGGCGCCAGGCGGCTGTAGGCGAGGCCGCCGACACCGAACACCGCCACCGCCGCGCCAGCGTCGCCCAGTGCCACGCCGAAGCGCGCGTGCAGCACGCTGGGCACCAGCGCAAGGGTGCCGAACACGAGCCCGCCCTCGAAGAACACGAACAGCAGCACGCCGCGCGCCCAGGGCTCGGCCACCACGGCGGCGACCTGCCGATGGAACGGCAGGCGCATCGGCGCCGCCCCGGCGCCCGGCCAGCCGGGCGCGGCGCGGCTGCGCCGGTGCCTCGCATTGGCCGCGGCAAGCACCACCGCGACGCCGGCAAGCAAGGCCGCCAGCGCCCCGAAGGCCCAGCGCCAGCCGAGCGTCTGCGCAAAGAGGCCGCCGGCCCAGGCCCCGGCCATCATGCCCAGCACGGTGACGCCGGCGTAGCGCGCGAGCACGGCCTGCCGCTCGGCCATCGGCACCTGGTCGCCGATCCAGGCCAGGGCCAGCGGAATGATGCCCCCTGCCCCGGCACCCATCACCACGCGCGCGGCCGTCAGCGCCGGCAGCGTGGGGGCCAGCGCGGCTGCCAGCGCGCCCAGCGCACAAAGCAACGCGCCGAAGTTGATGACCAGCGGCTTGCCCAGCCGGTCGCCGAGCGGCCCGTAGACGATCAGCACCGCGCCGTAGGCCAGGGCGAACGACCAGATGACCACCGCCGCTTCGTCCGGCGCCGAGCCGAACTCGCGCGCCAGCTCGGGCAGCATGGCATCGGCGATGCGCATGGCCGCCATGCTGGCGAACCCCGCGGCAGCCAGCAGCGGCAGCAGGCGAGCGGCCGGGGCCGGTGGGGGGGGAGCGGGCGGGGCGGCGGCCATCGGCGTTGCCGGGCCATTGTGCGGGCGCGCGCCGGCGACGCGGGGCCGGCCTCGAGTGCTGCCCGCGGGGCCAGGCCCATGCGCGCCCGCACGGCAGGAAACAGGTCCAGAATGCCTGCGCGCACCGGCACCCACCCCGCGATGCAGGAGCCGAGTCACCATGCCCACCCGCCAACGCTTCCGCCGCCGGCCCGACCAGGCCGTCAGCGCGGTGCAGATCCGGCTCGAGACCGATGGCCTGCGCTACCGGAAGTGGGGCCACGAGCAGTTCGCCAAGGCCGGCGACTGGCTGGTGGACAACGCCGGCGATGTCTACACGGTCGAGGCCGAGACCTTTGCCCGCACCTACCGGCAAGTGGCGCCGGGCGCCTACGTCAAGGCCACGCCGGTCTGGGCCGAACGTGCCATGGCCGCCGGCAGCGTGGCCACGAAGGAAGGCCGCACGGCCTATGCGGCCGGCGACTGGCTCGTCTTCAACCGCGAGGACGGCGGCGACCCCTACGCGGTGGCGGCGCTGAAGTTCGAGCAGCTTTACGAGCCGGACGATTGACACCCGGACATCGGGCGTGCCGAAGGTGCCCGGCGAGGCCGGGTGCCCCCGTCAGCGCGGCCCGATGCCGCCGGTGATGGTGGTGTCCGGGTCGTGGGTGGCGCGTCGCACGCGCCTGAGCAGCGCGGTGGCCGTTGCCTCGCTTTCGGCGCCGGTGGGCAGGGGGGCGGCGGCGTCCCACCCGGACGCGGGCGCCGCTGCCTCGGCGCGGGTCGGCGCGGCCTGCTTGCGGCGCGGGTCGCGCACCGCCATCAGCGTGGCGGCCAGCAGCAACAGCAGTGCGTCGAGCCCGAGCGCGGCGCCGACGATGCGGCGCTCGGCGGCCAGCGTCTCGGCGGCGATGCCGAGGTCGCGTTCAAGGCGCAGCAGCAAGGCTGCGGCGGCCTGCAGCGCCGACTCCCGCAGCGCTTGCGATGCCGGTGGCAACGCTGCTGTCGAGGCCGCCGGTGTACCCACCGCCCCGGCTGTCGAGGTGCCCGCCGGACTCGAAGCACCGCCCGAGGCGCCGGATGCCGCTGAAGTGGCGTCCAGCAGCGCCTGCAAGGCAAGCAGGGGTTGGAGTTCGTCAAGATCGACGGGCCGCTTTGCGCCGGCTCGCAGGACATGCGCCAAGGCCCGCGCGGTGCGGCCGGCCTCGGCCGTGGCGACAGCCGAAAGGTCGGCGGGCGCTGAAGGCTCGGCAGGCCTGGCGCGGGGGCCACCCGCCTCGGGGGCCTCGGGCCCCTGTGGTGCCAGCGCCAGGGCCAGTCGGGGCAGCGCGTGCGTGGCAAGCGCGAAGGCGTGGCCGTCGAAGGCGCGGCCGACCTGCGAGTGCAGCTGGCTGTCGGTGGCGGCCAGGTCCGCGATGACGAAGGTCTGCTCGATCAGCAGCTGGTGCGCCGTGTTGCTGGCCAAGGGGGTGAGGCGGTGGGCGCCGATGTCCTCGAGCAGCGCCAGCCAATCGTGGCGCAGCTGGTCGCTTTCGGTCAGCGCGCGCGCCATGCGGCGGTTCTCCAGGGCCGAGGCCAAGGAGACCAGTTGCTCATCGACCATGCGCTGCCGCCGCAGCCGTTCGGGCTCCAGTGTGCGGGCGCCGGCCAGCACGGCCGCGGCCAGCGGGCGGTGCACCGACAGCGCCTGCTGCGCCTGCGAGGCCAGCCGTGCGGGTTCGAGACCGTGGCGTGCCACCAGGGCCGACTCGTGTTCCAGGCCCAGCCGCCGCCAGGTTTCACCCAGCGGGAAGGCCAGCGCGGCCAGCACCACCACGGCGGCCAGCGCCAGCCTGCGCTGGGTGCTGGCGATGAAGCGTGCGACGACGATCTTGGGCATGGCGCGCCGGGGTGCGAGGGCCGGAGGGTGGGGTGCGCAGCGGGCGGGGGCGGCCGAGGGCACCGTGCGAGGTGCGGCGGGTCCCCAGAGAGGTTTATCGACCGGACTGGCCTGCACTTGAGCCGCGGGACCCCGCCGTGCGGGCGATGGTCTGGCGCTGAGGCGCCTGCGGCCCGGCGGCGGCCGCCGGTGCCGGCGCGGCTGCTCTGGGCGGAACCCGCCGCGGGTGAGTGCGGCCACAATCCGGCATCCCGCCTCGCACCCAGCCCGCACGGACATGACGCCTGCCGCCGACGACGACAAGACCGCCTTCACGCCGCGCGAGCTGCCCACCAGTGGCGGCGCCACCAACTTCGCGCCCACGGCGCCGGTGGAGCGCACGGCGATCATTCCGCCGCCTTCAGCCCGCATGCCCGACGGCAACGGCCTGCCCGTGGGCACGCGCATCGGCGAGTTCGAGATCACCTCGATGATCGGCGAGGGCGGCTTCGGCATCGTCTACCTGGCCAACGACACCTCGCTGGGCCGCCGCGTCGCGCTGAAGGAGTACATGCCCAGTTCGCTGGCCATGCGCACCGGCGACAGCGGCGTGCAGGTCAAGAGCGAGCGCTATCTCGAGACCTTCGAGGCCGGCCGCAAGAGCTTCGTCAACGAGGCGCGCCTGCTGGCGCAGTTCGACCATCCCTCGCTGGTCAAGGTCTACCGCTTCTGGGAGAGCAACGGCACGGCCTACATGGTGATGCCGTTCTACGAGGGCAAGAACCTCAAGGACACGCTGCGCCAGATGCAGCAGGCCACCGGCCAGCCGCCCGACGAGGCCTGGCTGCGCACGCTGCTGGCGCCGCTGTGCGAGGCACTGCGTGTCATCCACGTCGAGCAGTGCTACCACCGCGACATCGCGCCGGACAACGTGATGATGCTGGCCGGCAGCGGCCGCCCGCTGCTGCTGGACTTCGGCGCGGCGCGGCGCGTCATCGGCGACATGACGCAGGCGCTGACGGTGATCCTCAAGCCGGGCTACGCCCCCATCGAGCAATACGCCGAGATCCCGGGCATGCGCCAGGGCCCCTGGACCGACGTGTACGCGCTGGCCGCCGTGGTGTACTACGCGATCACCGGGCGCACGCCGCCGGTCTCGGTGGGCCGCATGGTCAACGACAGCTACCAGCCGCTGGCCCAGGTAGCCGAGGGCCGCTACAGCCGCGACTTCCTGGAGGCCGTGGACCGCGCGCTGGTGGTGCGGCCGGAAAATCGCACGCAGACGATCGAGGACTTTCGCGACGACCTGGGGTTGGTGGAGCCGGGCACGATGACAGGCGGCAGCACCCTCGTGCGCGGCCCGGCAGCGCTCGAGGCCACCCGCATCGCCGCCGGGCCGCCCGCCGGCGGCGCGGCGGCGCGCGGGCCGCAGACGGCCATGACGCGCCAGGGCCTGACCTCCATGCCGCGACCTGCGCCCGCACCTGGGCCCGCGTCTGCGCCGGTGGCCGAATCGCCGGCGGCACCCCCGCAGACATCGTTCGAGACGACCCAGGTCACGCCCCGCAAGCCGCCGGCGCCCACCCCGGCACCGGCAGCGAGGCCGGCCGAGCGCAAGCCCGCGCCGCTGCCGTTCGAGGCCGAGCAGGCGTCCGAAGCCAAGTCGAGCAATCGTGCCGTGGTGATTGGCGCGGTGGCGGCGCTGGCCGCTGCGGTGGCCACCGGAGGCTATTTCATGACCCGCGGCAAGGGCGGGGGCCCGGCTCCATCGGGCAGCACCGCGGCGCTGCCGCCGGCCCCGGCGCCTTCCCCGGCGACCGCGCCCGCGCCCGCGCCGGGCCCGGCGGCGCCGCCTGTTGCCCAGGCGCCCGCACCGGGGCCGGCGCCGACCCCCGCCCCCGCAGCAACGCCGGCAGCGGCGCGCTTCGACGCCGTGGCCGAGTTCGACAAGGCGCTGCAGGCGCAGAGCGCGGCGTTCGGCCTCAATGCGACGGCACCCAAGACCACGCTGCGCATCGGCGCCGACCAGTTCCGTTTCACGGTGCAGTCCAGCCGCGGCGGCCACCTCTATGTGCTGGGCATCGGGCCTGACGGCACGATCGCCCAGCTGGTGCCCAACAGCGTGTCGGGCCAGGTGCGGCTCAAGCCCGGGCAGGCGTGGCAGTTTCCGGCCAAGGACGGCTTCGTGCTCGACGCAGCCGACCCGCCGGGCCCCAGCCAGTTGCTGGTGGTGGTGTCGGCCGAGGCCCGCAGTTTCGACGCCATGAACCCCAGGGCCGAAGGCACGGTGCGCCTGTTCGCCAGCGGCGCCGATGCGGCCGCTGCCGTGGCAGCCCACAAGGGCGGTGGCTCGGCGGTGGCCGGCCGTGCCGCGTGCCCGCCGGGCGCCGCAGCGTGCGACGAAGGCTACGGGGCGGCGCTGCTGAAATTCAACGTCGTCCGGTGACCGAGTGGTACGTGGTGATGGCGGGGGACCCGGCTGCGGTTGATCGCCGATCTGCGCCGGCTCCCGCGGGCGTGGCATGAACAAGGCCTTCGTCAAGGAAGCCGAGGGCGACGGCGACCTCGACGACGAGGCGCCCGGCCTGCCGGCGCTGCCAGCCGGTGCGCGCAACTACATGACACCCTGCGGCTACCAGCGGCTGCGCGAAGAGCTGATGGCGCTGCTCGACGTGGAGCGGCCCAAGGTGGTGGAGGTGGTGTCGTGGGCGGCGAGCAACGGCGACCGATCGGAGAACGGCGACTACCTCTACGGCAAGAAGCGGCTGCGCGAGATCGACCGCCGCATCCGCTTCCTCACCCGGCGGCTGGACATCGCCGAGGTTGCCGACCCGAGCGCACACTTCGGCAGCGACCAGGTGTTCTTCGGCGCCACCGTCACCTATGCGAATGCGCGGGGCGAGGAGCGCACCATCACCATCAAGGGCATCGACGAGGCTGACAGCCTGAAGGGCGAGGTGAGCTGGGTGGCGCCGATTGCGCGCGCGTTGTTGAAGGCGCGCGAAGGGGATGAGGTGACGCTGCCGACGCCGGGTGGGGTCGAGCGGATCGAAGTCCTGAGGGTGAGCTACCCGGCGCCGGCGGGGTGAATTCGGCCGTTCCGTGCGCGGGCTGGCTCGGCTTGCTTGTTTGAGCCGGTTCCTACTCCCACCCAGCCGGGTCTCGCCCCGGCTGGCGAGTTACTTTCATTTGCTGGCCCAAATGAAAGTAACCAAACCAAAGGGCCTGTGGCGTGCCGTTCTGAGGTTAGGCCCGAGCGGCGGATCGATGAGGTTGCCTCTCCGATGCGCCTATTGGGTTGTGCCGCTATCCTTTTGGCGCGGTGGTTCATCGTGAGCTTGTCATGGTCGGTGCGGGCAGGGTGTCGCCGGGTGATGCCGGCGTCACCGTGATCGTGCGTGGTGCCACGTTGCGGCGAGCGCGGCAGCACGGACAGTTCCAGAGACAACCGTTGCCGGCCACCGATGACAACCTGACGGTGTGCCACGGACCCACAGGGAAGAGGCGCAACTCAGTAGGCTGGCCGAAGCGCAGACCTCATCCGATGCGCCACTGCGCGACTCACGTCACTGTCGTGCGCAAGAGGCCCTTTGCTTTGGTTACTTTCATCCTAGATCCGGCAGTTACCCTGTAGCTGGCAGAGCGATCGGCGGCTTGAACGGCCCCAGAGTGGGTGCGATGCGCTCGCTGATGTAGCGCAACAGCGTTGCCCAAGGATCAGCGGCTGCGAACTGCTCCGCAGTGGCCTT
>JAEUPD010000160.1 GCA_016788525.1 Rubrivivax sp. | reverse complement strand
GCTGAACAGGCCCGCGGCGGTGTTCTTGCCGCTCCAGTAGTGCGTCCAGGCATAACCGCCGTCGACCACGCCCTTGTCCACCGCGTCGACGATCTCGAAGGCGGCCACCACCGCGCCGTCGGGCAGCATCTCGAACTTCAGGCGGCCATTGGACATGCGGTCCACGCGGTCGGCGAAGCGCCTGTTCAGGTCGAAGTAGATGCTCGAACTGGGCACCGCGGTCTGGATCTTCAGCCGCGTGACGTTCTGCGAAAGCGCAGGCGCGGCCAGCATCGCGCCGGCGGCACCGGCCATGCCCGCCCCGGCGGCGCGCATCGCGCCGCGGCGCGCCGGATTGATGAGGGTTCGTCTCGTCGTCGTCACTGCGGTCTCCTTCGCTTCGGACTCGGTCACCACACCCCGGGGCGCCAGGCCGGCCCACGATGGCCGCAGCGCGCCCCACCCACATCGGACCCGTTGATGCGCTCGCGCACCGGGCCCGTCTCGATCTTGGCCATCATCGCATCCAGGCCGCTCATTCGCGCGCGCCCCGCGCATCGTCGCGCATCATCACCGCGGCCTTCTCGGCCAGCATCACCGCCGCGGCGTTGGTGTTGCCCGACACCAGCGTGGGCATCACCGAGCAGTCCACCACGCGCAGCCGCTCGATGCCGTGCACGCGCAGCCGCGCGTCCACCACCGCCCCGTCGGCCGCGTTCGGCCCCATCGCGCAGGTGCCGCTCGGGTGGAAGATGGTGGCGCCGGCATTGCGGCAGAACTCCAGCAGCGCGGCGTCGTCGTCCGCCTCGGGCCCGGGCTTGACCTCGCGCTTCACGTAGGGGGCCATGGCCGGCGCGGCGGCGATGGCCCGCGCGGCCTTCACCGCGGCCACCGCGGTGCGGCGGTCCAGTTCGGTGCTCAGATAGTTGGGCACCATCGCCGGTGGCTGGAAGGGGTCGGCGCTGCGCACGCGCACGTGCCCGCGCGAGCTGGGGCGCAGCTGGCAGACGCTGAGCGTGAAGCCGGAGAACGGGTGCACCTGGCCACCGGCCATGTCGGCCGACAGCGTCGCGACGTGGAACTGGATGTCGGGCCGCGTCGACTCCGGCAGCACGCGCATGAAGCAGCCGCCCTGGTTGATGCCCACCGCCAGCGGCCCGCGGCGCGCCAGCAGCCACTGCATGCCGATGAGCAGCTGGCCCCACCACGAGCGCAGCTGGTCGTTGGTGGTGATCGGCCGGCTGCACTCCATGATGAGCCGGACCTGCAGGTGGTCCTGCAGGTTCTCGCCGACCCCGCGCAGGTCGTGCGCGACGGCGATGCCGTGTTCGCGCAGCAGCGCCGCCGGGCCGATGCCCGACAGCTGCAGCAGCTGCGGCGACTGCAGCGCGCCGGCGCACAGCACCACCTCGCCGCGGCAGCGCGCCTCGCTGGCCGCGCCGCCTTCGAGCGTTGCCGCGCCGCGCCCCGCTGCGGAGCCGGCGCGCATGCGCACGCCCTGGCGGTAGCGCACCCCCACCGCCCGCCGCCCCCGCAGCAGCACCTCGGTGGCCAGTGCCCCGGTGCGCACCGTCAGGTTGGGCCGGCGGCGGGCCGGCCGCAGGTAACCGCGCGCGGTGCTCCAGCGCAGGCCGCGCCAGGTGTTGAGCTGGTAGTAGCCGGCACCTTCCTGGCGCGCGCCGTTGAAGTCGTCGTTGCGCGGCACGCCGCACTGCCCGGCGCCGGCGATGAAGGCCTCGATCAGCTCGTGCTGCGCGCCGATGTCGCTCACGCGCAGCGGGCCGCCGCTGCCGTGCCAGGCGCCCGCGCCACGCTGGTTGTGCTCGGCAAGCCTGAAGTACGGCAGCACGTCGTCGTATCCCCAGCCGGTGTTGCCGCGCGCCGCCCAGTCGTCGAAGTCTTCGCGCTGGCC
The DNA here is from genome assembly GCA_016788525.1 of Rubrivivax sp. GTDB lineage: Bacteria > Pseudomonadota > Gammaproteobacteria > Burkholderiales > Burkholderiaceae_C > Rubrivivax. Next base: position 47,178 of record JAEUPD010000160.1, on the reverse strand, counting down.
ACGGATGTAGATGAGGCCGTTGATCGAGCTCGAGCCGCCCAGCGTCCTGCCGCGCGGCCAGTAGATGCGGCGGCCGTTCATGCCCGCGTCGGGTTCGGTGTGGAAGCACCAGTTCACGCCCGGGTCCCACATCGTCTTGCCGTAGCCGATGGGCAGGTGGATCCAGGGGTTGCGGTCGGGCGGGCCGGCCTCCAGCAGCAGCACGCGGGTGGCCGGGTCTTCCGACAGGCGCGCCGCCAGCACGCAGCCCGCGCTGCCGGCGCCGACGACGATGTGGTCGTACTCTTGGATCGACACCGGCCGTCCTGGTACCGTGTGAGGTGGCAAACCGGAACACCACGTTCCGGAATCACCCCATGCTAGGTGCGCGAAAAACGGAACACAATGTTCCGCAGCACGAGGTTTCCCTAGGTGCGACCGAAAATCCTGAAAGCCCCGAGGGCACCGAGAACTTCCGCCGGCCACGCCATGCCGGTGCTTCCCGCCGCCCCCACCCGCCGCGCCGCAGCGGGCATCGCGCCGCCGCTGCGCCGCGGCACGCGTTCGCCCGCGGAAGACGAGCCGGCCTCGGGCTCGTCGGCCGAGCGCGCGCTGCGCCTGCTGGCCGTGGCCGCCCACGAGGGGCGCGCGCTGCCGCTGGCCGAACTGGCCGTGCGCCTGGGCCTGCCCAAGGCCACCGCGCACCGCCTGTGCAGCCAGCTGGTTGAGAGCGGCCACCTCGCGCGCGACATCGACGAGCGCTGCTACACCGTCGGCCCGGCGTTGCGCCGGCTGGCGCTGGACACGCTGAACCACGGGGTGCTGCGCGGCCTGCGCCACGAGGTGCTGGCCGCGCTGGTGATGCGGGTGGGCGAGACCTGCAACTTCACCACGCTGGACGGCGCGCAGGTGCTGTACCTCGACCGCGTGGAGGCGCAATGGCCGCTGCGCCTGACGCTGGATGTCGGCTCGCACGTGCCGCTGCACTGCACGGCCAGCGGCAAGCTGCTGCTGGCGCACCGGCCCGAGGCCGAACGCGAGGCGCTGATCGGCCAGCTTTCGCTCACCCGCATGACGCGCCACACCCTCACGACCGCGAAGGCGCTGCGTGCCGAGTGCGCCGCCATCGCCGCCGGCGACCACTCCTGCGACCGCGAGGAGTTCATCGCCGGCCTCATCGCCGTGGCGGTGCCGGTGCGCAATGCCGCGGGCGACGTGCGCGCCGCGGTGGCGCTGCACGCGCCTTCGGCGCGCATGAGCCTGGCGCAGGCCGAGCGCCAGCTGCCGGCGCTGAAGGAGGCTGCGTTGCGGCTGGGGTCCCTGCTGTAGGCGGCACGGCCACGGTCCTGCGTCGCCGCAGGGCGGCCGCTTGCAGCCGCGGCGCTACCGTCGCCTGGCCCGCGCGGCGTCGACGTCGGCCACCGGGCGGTAGGTGCGCGCGACGATCCGCGGCGCCTCCACGCCGGCCAGCCGCGCCCAGGCTTCGGCCTCGTGCGGCGCGCAGTCCCAGTCGTTGCCGAACAGCGGCGGCCCGTTGACACACATCCACAGCGCATACCGCGCCGACGCCACGTGGCCGCCCTCGGCCAGCGCAATGAAGCGTCCGTACGCCTCGGAGAACCGACCCTGGCGGAACGAGTGCACGGCCAGCACGTGCAGCTGCTCCTGGCTCGCCGCCGGCGCGGCGTGGGCCGGCAGTGTTCCCATCGCGGCGGCCGTGGCCGTGATCAGCGCTGCGCCCAGGGTGCGCGCGGCTCTTGCCCACGCGGCCGCCGACGGCACCCGCCCCAGTCCTGCGACCTCGCCTTGCAACATGCCCATCCCCTCGTGGTTCGAGCGCCATGGCAGGATGCCGGCGCCTCGATGGGCCATACGCGAATTCGATGGACGAGCGGACACGACGCGATCCGCCGGCGGGAGGATGGGGCGGCGCGGCAGCAGCGCACCAGCGGCGCACACCAGCGCATCACCAGCGCATCAGCGGCGCGGCCGCCGCGCGGCGCTCAGACCAGGCGGCGCGCGAACAGGCTGTCCCAGCTGGCCAGCGCCGGCTTGGCGGCGAAGTTGCTGTCGACGAGGCCGATGCTTGCGAACAGCGGCAGGTTCGCCGGCAGCGGCGGCGGCAGCGCCGCGAGGTCGAGGTCGGCGAACACCAGGTGCAGCCAGGCCTTCGCCCCCACCGCATCGAGCAGCTGCGCGTGCCGCGTGATGTACCTGGCTTGCCTGGCCGGCGAACTGGTGAGGGTGCCCGCGCCCGCGCTCGCCCAGCCGCCCTCCACCACCATCACAGGCAGGTTGCGGTTGCCCACCAGGCGCGTGTAGTAGTCCGGCGGCAGGTCTTCCGGTTCGGAGAAACCGAAGTAGGGGTACGACGACAGCCCGAGCGTGTGCATGAACGGGAAGTCGGCCAGGTCGGTGTCGATGCCTGCGAACGTGCCGTTGCCGCCCAGGCGCCCCCAGGCCACCTCGACCTGCACGCTCGCCATCAGCGGCGTGGTGCTGCCCGCGGCACGCAGTGCCGCCGCGGTGTCGTTGGCGGTCTGCCGCACCGCAGGGTAGAGCGCCGGCGCGGCAGCGCGGATGAGGTTGCTCTCGGCCACCAGCCCCAGCATCACCGGCTGCAGCTTGCGATCCACGGCCAGCAGGTAGTCGCGGTACAGGCGCTGCACGGCGGGCTCGGCCAGGCTGCGCCCGGCGTTGCGCAGTGCCGGCGCTTCCTGCGCGCGGTCGAGGCCATCGTTCAACTCGCCCATGAAGACCAGCTGCGCTCCCTTGCCCTTCATGTAGGCGACGAGCTGCATCTTGTCGCGATCGAGGATGGCCTCGGGGCTCATGCCGGCCAGCAGGTCGCGCCACGGAAGCTCTTCGTGGATGATGGCCAGTTCGGCACGCTGGCTCCACAGGTCGATGCCTTGCAGCACCGCCTGCACCGTCTGGCGCGGCGGGTTGGGCGAGAAGCCCATGCGCCAAGTGCGCGTGGGCGCCGGCCCGGGGGCCGGTGCGGGTGAAGGCGCCGGCGCGTCACCGCCGCCGCCGCCACAGCCCAGCAGCGGCGCCACGGCCCCCGCGCCCACGGCGGCAAGCAGCTTGCGGCGGGCGGCGCTGCGCATGCGCCATTGTCGATTGGGGCGGCGTTCCCTCGGGCCGGCGTTCGTCACCGGCCGTATCTGCCCAACCAGCGCGCGCGGAGGGCCGGGTGGCGCCCCATGGCCTGCTCGCAGGCCACGCTGCACGATGCCTGCTCGCAGGCCACGCCGCACGATGCCCGCTCGCAGGCGGGCACCCCGCCTTGCCCTCCTTCCATCGTGCTCCTACGCCGCCGAGGCGCCGCGCAGCCACAACGCCTGCAGCCCGCGAAGGTTGATCATCGGCCGCCAGCGCGGCTGGGTGAACGCCGCGCCTTGGGCGTCATCGACGAGTTCCAGCGTCGTGAAGCGCCGCAGCAGCGCCTCGAACGCCACCTCCGCTTCCAGGCGCGCCAGCGGCGCGCCGACACAGTAGTGCACGCCGCCGCCAAACGACAGCTGCGGGTTGGGCGTGCGGCCGACGTCGAAACGGCCCGGGTCATCGAACACCGCCGGGTCGTGGTTCGCCGCACCGATCATGCAGTACAGCACCTCGCCGGCCGGCACCGTGAGGTCGTCGATCTCCCAGGGCTCCCGGGCGATGCGCGCCACCATGTTGATCGGGCTCTCGTAGCGCAGCATCTCGTCGATGGCCTGCGGCATCAGGCCGGGTTCGCGCCGCAGCCGCGCCAGTTGCTCCTGATGCCCGAGCAGCGTGAACAGGCCGTTGCCCAGCAGGTTGGTGGTGGTCTCGTGGCCGGCGATGAACAGCAGGATGAGGTTGGCCAGCAACTCGTCGTCGTCGAAGCGTGGGTCGTCGCGCTGCGCGGCGATCATGCGGTCGAGCACACTGTCGCACGGCTGCAGGCGGCGCCGCGCGACCTGCCCGCGCAGGAACTCGGTGAGCTCGGCGACGGCCCGCGCGCCTTCGGCCCGGGCCGCGCGCGTGGCCAGCGGCTCGACGACGCAGGCCGCGGCGTCGGACCACGCCTTGGCCTGGTCGAAGTCGCCCTCGTCGACGCCCAGCAGGTCGCAGATGACGCGGATCGGCAGCACCTGCGCAAAGCCGCGCATGAAGTCGAACGGCTCGTCGACCGGCAGTGCCGCCAACAGCGCCCGCGTGGTGGCCGCCACCGCGTCGCGCCACTGGCGGATGGCCGCCGGCGTGAACGCCGCCGCCACCACGCGGCGCAGCCGCGTATGCACCGGCGGGTCGTTGAAGAGCATGAAGCGCTCGGCGGCGTGTTCGAGCGCCGAGCCGGCCCCGAACGGGCGCAGCGCCGCGTAGGCCGTGCTCAGGCGCGGGTCGCGGCTGAGGTGGCTGCTTTGCATCACCGCGCGGCAGTCGGCGTGGCCGAGCAGCAGCCACAACCCCGTCGTGTCGCGGTGCACGCGGCCGCGCTCGCGCAGACGCCGGGCCTGCTCGCGAGGGTGCGTCAGCCACAGAGGTTCGCGCAGGTCGGCCACCTCGCGGGCCAGGGTGGGGGCCGGGGGCTTCGGCGCCGCAGGCGCGGGCGGCGCGGGCATGGCGTGGGCGGGAGCGGCGTCGAGGGCAGCTGTCATGGCGGTCTCCGGGAACGGCGGCCACCCATGGCCACCGGCTGATCCGCATCGTCGCCGGCGCCTGGTGGCGGCGAAAGACGGCCAACTACGGTAGTTGGGCGTTGCGGCGGCCTGTGGCTACGGTAGGCCCCGGCGGACCGCGGCATGCGCGGCGTGCCATCGGCCGCCTCCGCCACTTCGCCTCCGCCACTTCGCCTCCGCCACTTCGCCTCCACCGGTTCGCATCAACCGGTTCGCATCAACCGGGCCGCATCAACCGGGCCGCCTCAACCGAGCAACCTCCAGTGGTGCGCGCGGCTCACCGCCTCGGAGCGGTTGCGCGCCTTCAATGCCTCGATCGCGCGCGCGACATGCATCTCCACGGTGCGTGGGCTCAGGCCCAGGGCGCGCGCAATCTCCTTGTCGCCCAGGCCCTGCGCCACCTGGGCCAGCACCTCGCGCTGGCGGGCCGTCAGCTGTGGCGCGGGGCCGGTCTGCCCGCCCGCATCCAGCGTGGCCAGGAACTGCGTCATCTCGCGCTGCAGCGTCGGCCAGCCGGGGTCGGTGGCCAGCGGCAGGTGGTTGCGCCCGGGCACCTGCACCCAGCGCGCCCCTGGCACCAGTGAGGCCACCAGCTGGCCTTCGCGTGGCAGGATCAGCGAGTCGCCGGCCACGTGCATCACCAGCGTGGGGCAGCGGACCTGCGCCGCGTCGACCCGCGCGTCGAGTTCGAAGAAAGCCTGCATGTAGCGCGCCGCCATCGGCCCGCTGACGCTGGTGCGGTGCAGCGCGTCGTAGTCGTCCAGCACATCGGCCGGCGCCGCCGGCAGCAGGTGCGCGGAGAACAGGCGCCGGAAACCCTCCGAGTCGTGGCCCCAGCCCAGTTCGGCGATGCGGATCATCTCGGTGAAGATGGCCTGCGTCTTCGCCGACAGCCCCTGGTGGTAGACGCCCCGCACGAAGCTGGCGTAGAGGATGAGCCCGCGCACTCGCTCGGGGTGGCGCACGGCGTAGCGGATCGCGATGGCCGCACCCTGCGAGATGCCCAGCAGCACGAAGCGCTCGGGCCGGCCGCCGGGCCCTTCGGCGTCGGCCACCGCTTCGAGGTCGCGCACCCAGGCATCGAGCGTGATCTCGTCGACCTCGCGGTCGGACAGGCCGCAGCCGCGCGCGTCGTACCAGCGCAGCGCGTGGGTGCGCGTGATCTGATCGACCCAGTGGCGCGTCGAGCGCAGCTGCGAATCGGCCTGCACGTTGCCCAGCCAGTTGGCCGCCTTGATGATCAACGGCCCCTGGCCGAGCGTGCGCATCGCCAGGCGCACCCCGTCGGCGGTGGTGCAGTAGCCCAGGTGGTCTGTGCCGGCGGACATCGGAGGATTCTGCACGCGCCCCCCGCTCCACAGCGAGCGGCATCGGCGGCGTGAACAACCTCAGCGGTACGTGCCGAGGTCGGCGCCTGCAGGCCGCTGCCTCATCCGATGGCCTTGCGGTACTGCACGAAGCCGCTCTTCTCTGCGATGCGGTCGTACAGCAGCATGGCCTGCGCGTTGCTCTCGTGCGTGAGCCACCACACGCGCGCCGAGCCGGCCAGGGCAGCCTGGGCGTACACATGCTCGATCAACGCGCGGCCCACGCCCTGCCCGCGCACGTCAGGCGCCGCAAACAGGTCCTGCAAGTAGCACGAAGGGTTCTGCAGCCAGCAGCTGCGGTGGAAGACCATGTGCACGAAGCCGACGAGCCGGCCGGCCTGCGGACCGTCGAGCTGCTCGGCCACTGCGCAGCGCATCGGCTCGGCGGCATCGTGAAAGCGCGCCCAGGTGGCGTCGGTCACCGCGCTCAGGTCGACCTTGTAGAAGGTCTGGTAGCCCTGCCACAGCGGCAGCCATTGCGTCTTGTCGGCCGGCGTGGCCGGGCGGATGTTCACAGCCATCTCGGAGTTCCTTCCGGCCACGGCACGAGGGCTGTGGCCCGTGCGCGCCAGTGTAGGTCACCCCGGGGCAAGCATCGCCGCCGCAGTCCGCAACACCGCCAGCACGGCGATGATGATCAGCAGGTCGAGCACGAAGATCGGCGGCACCACCTGCGCCGGTGGCATGACCAGGCTCAAGCCGGCCACGCACAGCGCGCTGAAGCCGAAACCCGCGAAGCCGCGCACCATGCCGGCGGCGAAGACCACCGCCAGCGCCAGTGCCAGCAGGCCGGGCGAGGCCGCGGGCAGCCACGCCGCCGGCCCGGCCGCGGCCTGCGCAAGCGCCTCGGCCCTCATCGGGCGGCGGGCACGAACATCTCGACGAGCTTGAGCCGCTGCACCTTGCCTGAGGGCCCGCGCGGCAGCTCGGGCACGATGCGCAGCAGCCTGGGCGCCTTGAAGCGGCCGAGCTCGGCTTCGCCGTGGGCCAGCAGCTCGCGCTGCAGCGCCGCCACTTCGGCCACGCTGCGCGCGGCGCCCTCGCGCAGCACCACGCAGGCGGCCACCTCCTGGCCGTAGTGCGGGTCGGGCAGGCCGAACGCGGCGGCATCGAGCACCGCCGGGTGCTTGAGCAGCGCCTCGTCGATCTCGCGCGGCGCGATGTTCTCGCCGCCCTTGATGATCAGCTCCTTGATGCGGCCGGTGACGAAGTAGAAGCCGTCGGCGTCGCGGTGCCCGAGGTCGCCGGTGCGCAGCCATCCGTCGGGCGTGAAGGCGGCGGCGGTGGCCTCGGGGTTCTTGTAGTAGCCGCGCATCACGTGCGGGCCGCGGATGGCGAGCTCGCCGGTCTGGCCGGTCTGGTCATCGCGCATCGGCCGCAGGTCGCGGCCGAGGATGCACGCCTCGCCTCCGCTGGCGCGGCCCACCGAGCCGACCTTGCGCCGTGCGGCCTCGAGCGGGTTGCTGAACGACGGCGCCACCGTCTCGGTCAGGCCCATCGTCTCGACGATGCCGATGCCGAAGGTGGCCTCGAACGCACGGTGGTGCTCCGGCGGCAGGGCGCTGCTGGCGCTGCGGCACAGGCGGATGCCGGCCAGCCGCTCGCGCGGCGGCGCACCGCCCTGCGCGGCCGCGTCGAGCAGGAAGGCGATCATCGTCGGCACCACGTTGATCCAGGTGCACTGGCGCTCGACGGCCTGGTTCCAGAACTGGCCGGCCGAGAACTTCGGCGGCAGCACCACGCTGCCGCCATGCGCCAGCGGCGCCAGCATCGTCACCGCGAAGGCGTTGATGTGATAGAGCGGCAGCACGCCGAGCACGCGGTCGCCCGGCCCGAGGCCGTGCTCGGCGCTGATGGCCTGCGCGTTGGCCGCCAGATTGCCCTGCGTGAGCATCACGCCCTTGGGCTGGCCGGTGGTGCCGGAGGTGTACATGAGCAGCGCCACGGCGTCGGGCCGCGGTGGCGGCGCACCGGCCGGCCCATCGGTCTGCGCCGCGGCCGCGGCGCTGGTACCGACCGGCCGCGCAGGGTCGACCACTTGCAGCGCCACCGGCCTGCCCAGTGCCGGCAGCAGCGCCTGCACCGGGGCTTCCCAGTCCGGGCTCGTGCACACAACCTTGCAGTCGGAGTGCGCGAGCACGTAGCGCATCTGCTCGGGCTGCGACAGCAGGTTCACCGGGTTCACGCACCAGCCGCCGTGCATCGCACCCAGCAGCCATTGCAGCGTGGCCAGCCCGTTGGGCATGATCAGCGAGACGGTGTCGCGAGGGGCACTGCCCAGCGCGCGCAGGCGCGCCTGCACCGCGCCGCAGCTGGCGCGCAGCGCGGCGAAGGTCAGCGCGTGGCGCCCTTCGGCGTCGAGGGCGTAGACGGCATCCGGCCGGGCACGCGCGGCACCTTCGACGAGGTCGAACACCGTGCGCGGCGCGGCGCCATCACCCTGCGCGCCCGCGGCCGCAGCGACCGGTACGCCCGCGGCGGCAGGGCCTTCAGCGCCCATGGCGCGCGAAGAACGCACCGAAGATCTCGGCCTCGGTGGGCACGCGCTCGGCGATCGGCACCGACACCCGCGTGATGTTCAGGTAGTGCCGGTAGTTCAGGTTGTCGGAGAAGTTGTTGCGCCCCCAGGTGCCGCAGCCCATGCTCAGCGAGAACGGCAGCCCGTTGTCGAAGCTGCCGCCGGTGGCGATGCAATGCGCCTGGTTGACGATGACGCGCGACACCGGCAGCGCAAGACCAAGCTGCAGGGCTCGCTCGGGCCGCGTGGTGTGCAGCCCCACCGAATGCCCGGCCCCCTGGTGGGCGTAGAGGCGCTGGACGATCGCCGCAGCCTCCTCGAAGCTGGCGGCACGGTACAGCGTGAGCACCGGGCACAGCTTCTCGCCGGAGAACGGGTGCGCGGGCCCGATGGCCGCGGCGTCCTGTTCGACCAGCAGCATCGTCGGCTTCAGCGCCGCGATGTCGGTGAGGCCCGCGCGTTCGGCCACCACGGCGGCCGATTGCCCGGTCACCGCCGGCGACAGCTTGCCGTCGGGCCACATCAGCGAGCGCAGCCGCTCGCTGTGCGCCGCTTCCAGCCGCACCGCGCCGCGCCGCTGCAATGCGGCAATCACGCTCTCGGCCACCGCCTCCAGCAGCACGAGGCTGTTTTCCGACGAGCAGCTGGTGGCGTGGTCGAAGGTCTTGCTGCGCGTGATGCGTTCGGCGGCGGCTTCGATGTCGGCGGCCGCGCTCAGGCTCTCGTCGACGATCGCGGCGACGTTGCCAGCGCCCACGCCGAAGGCCGGCGTGCCGCTGGCGTAGGCGGCGCGCACGTTGGCCTGCGAGCCGGTGGCCACCACCAGGTCGCACTGGCGCATCAGCTCCAGCGTGCCGGCCTTGTCCACCGGTGGCGGCAGCACCTGCACCAGGTCGCGCGGCGCGCCGATGCGCTCGAGCTGCGCGTGCACGAACTGCGCCAGCCGGTGCGCGGTGGACGCACCCTTGGGCGATGGCGCCACGATCACCGCGTTGCGGCCCTTGAGCGCATTGATGATCTTGTTGGCCGGCGTCGCCCCCGGGTTGGTGGAGGGCGTCACCGCGCACACCACGCCCACCGGCCGCGCGATCTCCACCAGACCGCGGGCCGCGTCCTCGGCGATCACGCCGACGGACCTGGCGCCTTGCAGGTCGCGCAGCAGGCCCAGCGTCTTGCGGTGGTTCTTGGCGACCTTGTCGGCGACGTTGCCGATGCCGGTGTCGGCCACCGCCAGCTCGGCCAGTTCGCGGTTGCGCGCCGGCTCCATGATGGCCCAGCCGGCGGCGGTGACCAGCTCGTCGACCCGCGCCTGGTCGTAGCCCTCGGCCACGCGCTGGGCGGCGCGGGCGCGCGCCACGAGCGCAGCAATGCGCGCAAGCCCCTCGGCCGAGCCAGGCGGCCGCCGCAGATCCGGCTCTGCCGCGCTGCTCGCGGCGCCCCCGGGGGCGCGATGCGACCCCTCCAGGTCCACGGCGAGAGGCGACCGAAGGTCGCTTCGGGGGGCGGACATCACTCGAGCTTGATGTTGGCGTCCTTCACGAGCTTGACCCACTTGGGCAACTCGTCAGCCACCGTCTTGGCCAGCGCCTCGGGCGTGCCGCCCACGCCCTCGCTGCCCTGTGCCAGCAGGCGTTCGCGCACGCCGGCATCGGCCAGCACGGTGTTCAGTGCCTTGTTCAGCCGCTCGATCGCCGCCTTGGGCGTCTTGGCCGGCACGAACATCGCGTACCAGCTGTCGACCTCGAAGCCCACCAGCGCCGGGCCGCCGGCCTCGCTGACGGTGGGCACCTCGGGGAACGCCGCGCTGCGCTTGAGCGTGGACACCGCCAGCGCCTTGAGCTTGCCGCTCTTCACGTGCTGCGCGGCGGCCGGAATGCTCACCCACAACAGCGGCACCTGGCCGCCGATCACGTCGGTGACCGCGGGGCCGCCACCCTTGTACGGGATGTGCGTCATCTCGGTGCCGGTGCGCAGCTTGAACAGCTCGCCGGCCAGGTGCCCGGGCGAACCGTTGCCCACCGAGGCGTAGGCCAGCGAGCCGGGCTTGCTCTTGGCCAGCGCCACCAGTTCGGCCACATTGGCCACCGGCACCGACGGGTGCGCCACCAGGATCTGCGGCAGCGAGGCCACGCTGCCCACCGGTTCGAAGTCCCTCACCGTGTCGAACGGCAGCCGGGGGTAGATGGCCGGGTTGATGGTGTGCGAGCTCAGCGTGAACAGCACCGTGTAGCCGTCGGGCGCGGCCTTGGCCACGATCTCGGTACCCACCGAGCCGCCGGCGCCGCCCTTGTTCTCGATGACGATCGGCTGGCCCAGCGTGCCGGCAAAGCGCTCCTGCACGATGCGCGCGATGACGTCGGTGCCGCCACCCGGCGGGTAGGGCACGAGAAAGCGCACCGGCTTGTCGGGGTAGGTCGCCTGGGCGTGCGCCACGGGCGCCAGCATGCCGGCCAGAGCAACGAGCGCAGCGCCAGTGGCCGCTGCAGCCACCGCGGAGCTGTTCAAGCCCCGCAGCCAGCTACGGCGTGTTACGAAAAGGGAGGCAGAGCGCAGGCACGATCGCTGCATGTCGCGGTTCCTTGTGAGTGGGCCCACCGACCGGGCCCCGGCGGCGGGCGGCTGCATTCTTGTTCACGCCGGGTGGCTGTCAATTCGCACCCGCCCGTTCCGAGGGCCAACGCGGCGCAGGCTGCTGCCTAGAATCGCCGCCGCCTTCCACCCCACGGGCCGCACGCACGGGCCGCACCCGACGCGCTCGCTCACCGCGGCCCCCCGCAGCATTGACCTCCTGGCTCGCGCGCTGGCTGTACTCGACATGGGCGCGGCTCACGCTGCCGGCGCGCTTCGCGCAGCTGTGGTGGCGCGGGCGCGAGCACCGCGGCTACCGCCTGCGCTGGCACGAGCGCCTGGCCTGGGGCGGCCCGCGCGCGCAACCCGGCGCGGTGTGGCTGCATGCGCACACGCATGCCGAAGTGCAGATGGCCGCGGTGATGATGGCCGAACTGCGAGGCCTGAATCCGAGCTGGCGCTATCTGCTCACGCACGGTGAAGCCGAGGGCCGCGCCGATGGCCGCGCTCTGCTCAAGCCCGGCGACGTGCAGGCCTGGCTGCCGTTCGACACGCCAGGCGCCACCCGGCGCTTCGTGCGCCGCCACCAGCCGCGCGTGGGCGTGCTGATGGAAGGCGCCGAGCACGGCTGGCGCCCCAACCTGCTGCACGCCGCGCAACGCGCCGAGCTGCCGATGATGGTGGCCAACGCGCAGCTGGGCGAGCGCGAACTGGCCGGCGCGGTGCGGCGCGGCGCGCTGCTCGAGCCGGCGTTGCGCAGCCTGGCGCTGGTGCTGGCGCAGAGCAACGCCGACGCGGTGCGGCTGGCCAAGGCCGGCGCGCAGCAGGTGCGCGTGTTCGGCAACCTGAAGTTCGACGTCGAACCACCGCTGAAGCTGGTGGCTCGCGGGCTGGAGTGGCGCCAGAAGGTGAACCGCACCGTGGTGCTGGCCGCCGGCACCCGCGAAGGCGAGGAGGTGCGCCTGCTCGATGCCTGGAAGGCATTGCCGGTGCCGCGGCCGCTGCTGGTCATCGTGCCGCGCCGGCTGCCGCGCCTGCCGCGCATCGCCTGGGCCGTGCGCCACCGCGGCTTCACGCTGCAGCGGCGCTCGGCGTGGCAGCACCTGCCGCCGCCGCAAGCCGCCGAGGCCGACGTGTGGCTGGGCGACAGCAAGGGCGAGATGGCGATGTACTACGGCATGGCCGACGTCACGCTGCTGGGCGGCACCTTCGACGACCGACACGACGGCCAGAACCTCATCGAGGCCTCGGCCTGCGGCTGCCCGGTGCTGTTCGGCCCGCACACGCGCGGCCACGACAACGTGGCCGACCTGGCCATCGCCGGTGGCTGCGCCGAGCGCGTGCCCGACATGGGCAGCGCGGTGACACGCGCCGCCGCGCTGGCCGGCGACCCGCGCCGCGACGTGTGGGTGCGCAACGCCTTTGCCTTCACCGCCGCGCACCGCGGCACGGTGAACCGCGTCGTCGGCGCGCTGCTGGCGCTGATGACCACCGGGGCGCGCACGCCGCCGGTGCGCTGACGGCGTTGATCGCGTTGGCGGCGTAAACCGACTTGAACGCGTCGACCGCGTTGACGGCGCTGACGGCCTTGCCGGCTGTGCCGGGGCCGCCGAGGCGCGGACCGCGAAACCGGCACCCTACCGCAACACGCCCTTGGCGAACCACTGCCCCCACACCGCGACCGGGGCGCCGCCCTTCACCGTGGGCAGACCGGCCAGCGCGGTCTGCAGGGCCTTCTCGTCGCGGTTCCTGCTGAACAGCACCTCGGCCACCGGCCCCGCTTCCAGCGTGTACCAGGCGCTGAAGGTGCCCTGGTCCACCAGCCGCTGCAGCGCCGCGCGCTGCGTCGCCGTGTCGGCCGCGCCCAGCGCCTTGTCGCCGCGCATCACCTGCACGATGCGCACCTCTTCCATCGCGCTGGTGTCCAGGCCCTCGGTGGCCAGCGCCCGGTTCACCAGCGCCGGCGCGGCGTTGAGCTTGAGGTAGCCCTCGCGCACGTACTGGTCGGGCTGGAAGTAGCTGCCCAGTTCCTGCTGCGTGGGCGCCTTCACCACGACGATGCCGCGCTTGAACTCGGTGGGGTCCCTCAGCGGCCCGGCGGCGAGCAGCTTCTTCTCGGCGAACAGGCGCTGGAAATTGGCGATGTGGCCGCGCTGCATGGCCTCCATCGCGGTGCGCTCGGTGAAGCCGGTCTTGCCCGACTCGAGGAACACGAACCACATCTCGTCGCGGCTGGCCGGGCGCAGCTCGCCGGTGAAGACGCTGGCACCGCCGGCGGGCGCCTCGCCCACGCTGGCGCAGCCCGCCAGCGCGGCCGCGGCCATCGCACCCAGCGCTGCCATCCGCAGGGCGTGTGCGAGGCGGCGGGCCGGCGCGCGGGCGACGGCCGCGGTCGTCGTCGTCGCAGCAGTCGCCGTCGCTGTCGCAGTCGTCATCATGATCGTGCAATCCATGGCGGATCCCTCTTCGGCTGGCAAAGTCGGCCGGCATGGTAACGACGTGGCCCCGGGTCGCCTGGGGAGGCGACTCGAACGCCTGCCCATCCTCCCGCATCAGCCGGCAGGCGGCGCGGCGTGACAGGGCCCGCCCGGGCCGGGCCAGAATGCGCGGCCATGAAGATCCGCGTCGCCACGCCGCAGGACGCCGCGGCCGTGCAGGCCATCTACGCGCCCATCGTGCTGCACACGCCGATCTCGTTCGAGGAGGCACCGCCCGGCATCGACGAGATGCGCGAGCGCCTGCGCAGCCGGCTGCTGCGCTTTCCCTGGCTCGTGGGCGAAGATGAGCATGGGCAGGTCAACGGCTACGTCTACGCCGGCCCCCACGCCGAACGCGCGGCGTACCGCTGGTCGGTGGATGTCACCGTGTACGTGCGCCAAGACTGCCGGCGCCAGGGCGTGGGCCAGCGGTTGTACAGCCGGCTGTTCGAGCTGCTGGCGGCGCTCGGCTACCACCAGGCCTTCGCGGGCATCACGCTGCCCAACGAAGGCAGCGTGGGGCTGCACGAGGCGATGGGCTTCCGGCCGGTCGCGCGGTATCGCAAGGTCGGCTTCAAGCTCGGGCGCTGGCACGACGTGGGCTACTGGCAGCGCGAACTGCGCCCGCCCACCGGCGAGCCCGCCGAGCCGCGGGCGTTCGACCCCGCGGTGCTCGGCTGAGTGCCGCGCTGAGTGCCGCGCTGAGCGCCACCCTCGTCACCGGGTCAAGGCCCCGGACTCGAGCACCTCGGGTCCGCCGTAGCGGGTGCAAACCACGGCCTTCATGACTTGTGGGCTCCCTCGTGCCGCCGGGTGAGCGCCTCTTCTTCGGCCACTGCACTGCGATAGAACTCGACGAACGCCCGCGCGTTGTGTGAAGGTGCCGGCCCGGGCGGGTACACGGCGTGGATACCGCCCGCGGGCAGCGACCAATTCGGCAGCAGCCGCACCAGGCGGCCAGCGCGCAGCGGCTCGGCGCCGCTGATGCTGTCGAGGACCGACACGCCCGCCCCGGCCACCAGCAGTGCGCGCAGCGCCAGCGGCGAATCGACCCGCAGGCGAGACTGCATGCGCACGCTGACCACCGCGCCCCGCGCCGACGAGAGGTGTGGGGGCCGCGCCTGGGCGCCAACGCGCCGCGCCAGGTGCCGCTGCCCGAGGTGCTGGAAGGCCACACCATCACCCTGGAAGACCAGGCGCTCGAGATCCGCGGGCTCGACGATGCGCTGCCGCACCGCAGCTACATGTGGATTCCGTCGATCCGCGCGCTGGTGGGCGGCGTCAATGTCTTCGCAGGGCTGCACATGTGGACGGCGGACACGCAAAGCGCCGCCGAACGCGCCGCCTGGGGCCGCAAGCTCGCCGAGATGGCCGCGCTGCGCCCGGCGGTCGTGGTGCCGGGCCACGCCGCCGCGGGGCAGCGCCACGATGCATCGCAGCTGGACTTCAGCCGCGCCTACCTGGCGCGCTTCGAAACCGAACTGGCGCGCGCCGCCGACAGCCGCGCGTTGATCGAGGCGATGAAGGGCGCCTACCCGGAAGCAGGCCTGGGCATTGCCCTGGACATCGGCGCCAAGGTCAACAAGGGCGAGATGAAGTGGTGATGGCGCCCGCCGTGGGCACCTGCTTCAACCGCCGACCACCGCCACGCCCTTGAACTGCCCGGCCCGCGCCCCCGCCCGCGGTGGCGCGGGGTAGCGGGCCGGGTCCAGCCGATGCAGCAGCTCGGCTTCGCGCGTGCGCGCCAGCGCCACGTTGGCGAGCTTGACGTGGCCGAAACCGCGCATCGAAAGCGGCAGCTGCGCCACCTGCACCACCAGCGCGCGCCGCTCGGCATCGAGCTGCGGCAGCATGGCGGCCAGCTCTGCGGCACGCGATTCGAAGCGCACGATCAGCTCGCGCTCCATGCGGCGTTCCTCGGTGCGGCCAAAGAAGTCGAGCGCCGTGCCGCGCAGCCGCTTGCCCCGCGCGAGCCCCCTCATCGCCGGCAGCATCCACGCACCGAGCTTCATCTTCTTCGGCGGTTCGCCATTCGGGCCCGGGCGCGCGATCAACGGCGGCGCCATGTGGAACTCGAGCTTCAGCTCGCCTTCGAACTGCTCGCCGAGCTGGCGCGCAAAGTCGCCGTGGGTGTACAGCCGCGCGACCTCGTACTCGTCCTTGTACGCCATGAGCTTGGCAAGGCTCATGGCCACCGCGCGCGTGAAGGGCATCGCCGCAACCTCGCCGCCGGCACCGCCGCGCACGATGCCCGCCTCTGCCTCGCGCGCCGCGGCCACCGCGCGGCGGTAGCGCCCCGCCCACGCCGCATCCTGGTAGTCGGTGAGGAACGCGGCGTGGCGTTCGATCAGCGCTTCCAGCGTCTCGGCCGCCACGGGCTCGTCGGCATGCCCTTCGCGCAGCCGCTCGCAGGCGGCCGGGTCGGCCGCGGCCAGGCGGCCAAGGGAGAACGCGAGCAGGTTTGCCTCGACCGCCACACCGTTGAGCTCGATCGCGCGGCACATCGCCGCCAGGCTCACCGGGATGAGGCCGCGCTGCCACGCATGGCCCATCGCCAGCACGTTGGCGGTGACGGTGTCGCCCAGAAAGTCGATGGCCAGCGCCTGCGCGTCGAAGGTCTCCACGCGCTCGTCGCCGGCGGCAAAGCGCAGCTTGGCAAGCATGGCGTCCAGCCGCAGGTCGGCATCGGGGTTGCGCACGCTCTCGGCCACCGGAATCGGGTGCTCGTTGGCGAGGATGCGCGTGCGGCCGCGGCGCACCGTGTTCAGCGCCTCGGGGCTGGCACCCACCACCAGGTCGCAGGCCAGCATGGCGTCGGCCTGCTGCGCGTCGATGCGCACCTGGTTCAGCCGCTCGGGCCGGTCGGCCAGCCGCACGAAGCTGAGCACCGAGCCGCCCTTCTGCGCAAAGCCCATGAAGTCGAGCACGCTGGCGGCATGGCCATCCAGGTGCGCGGCCATCGCGGTCACGGCGCCCACCGTCACCACGCCGGTGCCGCCGACGCCGGTGACGAGCAGGTCGTAGGGCCCCGTCCAGTGCCACGCCGGCGGCAGCGGCAGCGCCGCCACGGCGCGCTCGAACGCGCCGCGGTCCCGGCCGAGGATGCCCGAGTGCCGGCGCGGCCGGCCCCCCACCACGCTGACGAAGCTCGGGCAGAAGCCCTTGGCGCAGGAGTAGTCCTTGTTGCAGGCCGTCTGGTCGATGCGGCGTTTGCGGCCGAAGGCCGTTTCGTGCGGCAGCACCGCCACGCAGTTGCTCTGCACGCCGCAGTCGCCGCAGCCTTCGCACACGGCCTCGTTGATGAACAGGCGCTGCGCGGGGTCGGGCAGGCCGCCCTTTTCCACCGGCTTCTTGCGCCGGCGGCGCTTTTCGGCCGCGCAGGTCTGCTCGTAGATGAGCACGGTGACGCCGTCCACTGCACGCAGTTCGCGCTGCACGGCATCCAGCTCGTCGCGGGCATGGAAGGTGGTGCCCGGTGGGAAGCGGTGGCGCATCGCACCGTACTTGCCGATGTCGTCGGACAGCACCGCGACGCGCTTGACGCCTTCGCTTTCCACCTGCCGCGCGATGGCGTCGACGCTGATCACACCGTCCACCGGCTGGCCGCCGGTCATCGCCACCGCGTCGTTGAACAGGATCTTGTAGGTCAGCGTGGCCCGGGCCGCCACCGCCTGACGGATGGCCAGATAGCCGCTGTGGTAGTAGGTGCCGTCGCCCAGGTTCTGGAAGATGTGGGGCACCTTGGTGAACATCGAGTGGCTGACCCAGTCCACGCCTTCGCCGCCCATCTGGATGATGCCGGCGGTGCTGCGGTCCATCCACGCGGCCATGAAGTGGCAGCCGATGCCGGCCGACGCACGTGAACCCTCGGGCACCTTGGTGCTGGTGTTGTGCGGGCAGCCGGCGCAGAAGTAGGGCTGGCGCTTCACCGCGTCGGCGGCGTTGTGCAGCAGCTCGGGCGGCGTGAAGTCGCGCACCAGGTGGCGGCGGTCGAGCGACGCGTCGTGCGTGGCCAGCCAGGCGGCCACCACCTCGATCAGCCGCGAGGGCCGCAGCTCGCCGGCGGCTGAGACGAGCGGGCCACCGGCCTCGTCGCTCTTGCCCAGCACGCGCGGGCGCGCCCCCGCCGGCGCGTTGTAGAAGAGGTTCTTGACCTGCTGCTCGACGGCCGGCCCTTTCTCCTCGATGACGAGGACCTGCTCCAGGCCCTGCGCGAACGCCCGCATGCGCGTGGCTTCGATGGGGAACGTGAGGCCGAGCTTCACCACGCGCACGCCGGCCGCGGCCAGCTGCGCCGGGCTGATCTCCAGGCGCCTGAGCACTTCCATGAAGTCCAGGTGCGCCTTGCCCGCGGTGACGATGCCGATGCGCGCCTGCGGCGAGGCCACCACCTCGCGGTCGATCGAGTTCACCTTGGCGAACGCGGCCACCGCGGCGAGCTTGGCGTGCGCGCGCGTCTCGATGGTGAGCGAGGGCAGATCCGGCCAGCGGTAGTGCAGCCCGTCGGCCGGCGCCGCGTGGCCGGTGGCCGCGCGCACCGCCTCGGCCCCCTGCCAGCGCGCGACGCGCGCGTGAATCGCATCGAGGTCCACCGTGGCCGCGCTTTCCACCACTTCGCTCAGCGCGGTGAAGCCGACCCAGTTGCCGCTGTAGCGGCTGAGCGCGTAGCCGTAGAGGCCGAACTCGATCATGTCGGCCACGTTGGCCGGCGAGAGCACCGGCATGTGCCAGGCCTGGAACGCGAAGTCGCTCTGGTGCGGCATCGAGCTGCTCACGCAGCCGTGGTCGTCGCCGGCCACCACCAGCACGCCGCCGGCCGGCGAGCTGCCGTAGGCGTTGCCATGCTTGATGGCGTCGCCGGCGCGGTCCACGCCCGGGCCCTTGCCGTACCACATGGCGAACACCGCCTCGCAGTCACGCTCGGGGTCGCTTTGCACGCGCTGCGTGCCCAGCACCGCGGTGGCGCCGAGTTCCTCGTTGATGGCCGGCAGGAAGCGGATGCCGCGCTCGGTGAACTTCGCGCCGGCCTTCCACACCGCCTGGTCCACCGCCCCCAGCGGCGAGCCGCGGTAGCCGCTCAAGAACCCGCGCGTGTCCAGCCCCGCGGCGGCATCGCGGTCGCGCTGCATCAGCAGCATGCGCAGCAGCGCCTGCGTGCCCGTGAGGTACACCGTACCACCGGTGGCCCACAGCGCATCGGCCAGCTGCGCATCGGGGCGCACGAGGGCAGCGGTGGGGGAAGGCGCGGCGGCAACGTCGCTCATGGCGGTTCCTCCCCGGGGCGGGGGCGCATGAAGAAGGTGCGGGAGGTTATCGCCTCCGACGCAGAATGTGCGTCTCGAAACCCCCGCTGCCAGCCCATCGGGCAGCAAATCCTTTGCCGCACGCGCCATGCCCGAGCAAATTCCCCTCGACAAGGCCAGCCTGGCCATCCTCGCCGAGCTGCTGCGCGACGCACGCCAGACGCTGCAGCAGATCGCCGACAAGGTGGGCCTGTCGGCCAGCCCCTGCTGGAAGCGCATCAAGGACATGGAAGCCGCCGGCATCATCCGCGGCTACACGGCCATCGTCGACACCGAGAAGATCGGCCTGGGCCTGCGCGTCGTCGTCGAGGCCAACATGGCGCAGCACAGCGAGCTCGCGGTGCGGCAGTTCGAGCGCGCCGTGGCCGCCGCCGCGCCCATCGTGCAGTGCCTGAGCACCACCGGTGAGAGCGACTACGTGATGAACGTGCTGGTGCCCGACATCAAGGCGTACGAGCAGTTCCTGCACGACACGGTGTTCAGGCTGCCCGGCGTCACGCACGTGCGCTCGGCGATCGTGCTCAAGGAGATCAAGAGCGAGTTGCGGCTGGCGTTGCCCGAGCAGGCGCTGCCGCGCGTGGCGCGTCGGCGCGGGCGGGTTTGACGAACGGGTACGCTTGCCGCCCATGCTGCGCCTGACGCTACTCGTCACCAGCCTGCTGCTGGCCGCCAGCCTGGCGGCCAACCTGTGGCTGGCGCGGCGCGGCACCGAGGCCGACCGCCGGCTGCAGAGCTGGTCGGCCGGCATCGACCAGGTGGAAGTGCTGCGCACCGAAGGCGGCCTGCTGCAGGTGAGCACGATCCGCGCGCCGGAGACCTTCAAGGCCGTGAAGCCGCACGACCTGCTCGGCATCGACCTGGGTGCCACCACCACGCACATCCGCGTGCCGGCGACCTACCACTTCCACATCGAGCTGGCGCGGGAGTGGAAGCTGCGCATACGGCCCGACGGCACGGTGGTCGTCATCGCACCCGCGGTGAAGCCGACGCTGCCGGTGGCCATCGACACCGCGCGGCTGGAGCGGCAGGCCGAAGGCCGCTGGTCGCTGTTCACCGGCGCGCGCGAACTGCAAGCGCTGGAGCGCACGATCACGGCGACCCTGGCGGAAAAGGCGGCCAGCCCCGGCTACGTGGCCTTCCAGCGCGAAGCGGCCCGGCAGACCGTGGCCGAATTCGTGCAGCGCTGGATGCTGACGCAGGAACGGTGGAAGCCCGCGCGCGCCGCCGCGGCGAGCCAGGCCGCCGCTGGCAGCGCCGCGGTGCGCGTGCTCTTCGCCGACGAGCCGATCGCCTCGCTGCCGGACTGGGCGGGCCCTGCCGCGACGCCGCGCGCGGTGCCGCCGGCGCCGGCGCCCTGACCGCATCACGGCAGTCGGCGCCGTCAGCTCGCCACCTGCGCACGCTCCACCATGACGCCCGAGCCCGACCACTCGCTGCCGCCGCTGCCCCCGCCGGCCGAGCCCATCGACGCCACCGACATCGTCTTCGTCACGCCGCGCCTGGTGGCCCGGCACCTGGGCGCGCAGGACCTCGACGCGCTGGTGGCGGTGTACGGCGACGCCGACGCGATGCGCTGGGTGGGCGACGGCCGGCCGCTGGCGCGTGCCGACTGCGCGCGCTGGATCGAGGTGACGCACGAGAACTATCGCCGGCGCGGCTACGGCATGTTCGCGCTGGTGGAACGGCTCACGCCTTCGCACGCGGGACCCTCTTCGACCCCGGCTGCGACGGGGCTCGGCGCGGTGGTCGGCTTCTGCGGCCTGGTGCACCCCGGAGGCCAGGCCCAGCCCGAACTCAAGTACGCGCTGCTTCGCCCGCACTGGGGCCGTGGGCTTGCCAGCGAGGCGGCGGCCGGGCTGGTCGCCCACGGGCTGCGCGTGCTGGGCCTGACCGGGATCATGGCCACCGTCGCACCCGAACACGGGGCCTCGCAACGGGTGCTCGCCAAGGCGGGCCTGCGGCCCGGCGAGCTGCGGCACAACGACGACGGCAGCCGCACGATGGTGTTCACCTGGCAGCGTGGCGCAGCGCCGCCGCCCGCCGATGAGCGCATCGTCGAGCGCGAACCGGCCCACGACGAAGAGCTGGTGCACCTGTGGCGCGCCAGCTTCGAGCACGGCGTGCGCACCGTGGACACCAACCCGATAGAGAACCAGCTCGCCTTCTTCCGCCGCGAGCTGGTGCCCCATCACCGCGTGCGTGTCGTGCTGCGCGAGCCACCGGCCGCCCGGGGCCACCTCGCCGGCTCCGCTGCCGGGCCGTGCATCGTTGCCGTGATGGCCACCACGCCGGACCGCGTGGCGCAGCTGTACGTGCGCGTCGGCGACATCGGCTTGGGCATCGGCGCGCGGCTGCTTGCGCTGGCGAAGGCCGAGTCTGCGGGCTCGCTGTGGCTGTACGCTTTCGCACGCAACATCGCCGCCCGCCGCTTCTACGAGCGGCACGGCTTTCGTGAAGCGGAGCGCGAGAGCCCGGGCCAGAACATGTACCGGCTGGAGGCCATCAAGTACCACTGGCGGCGCGGCGGCTGACCGGCAGGCGCCGGCTGCCGCACCGGCGCGGGCTGGGCCGCCGGCCGCTCGATGCTCGGCGTGAGCCGCACGGTGCGCGATGGCAGCCGAGGCCCCAGGAGTTTGCGCTAGAGTGCGACGCATGCGCGGCCTTGCCCGACTGCTGCTGACCGTTCTGCTGGTGCTGGCCCTGCCCGCCAAGGGCGTGGCGGCAGCTGGGTTCATGGCCTGCGGCAGCCTGGGCCTCGGCTCGCACACGATGCATGCCGCCGCGGCTCATGAATCCGGCATGCATCATGACCCGGGCCTGAAGCATGCCCACGACGGGCATCACGCCGCCTCGGGCAGCGACCACGGCCGCGGCGCCGACGGCGGCTCGACGTCATGCACGCAGTGCGCGCCCTGCGGCGTGGCCGTGGCGCCGCCGCTGGCCATGAACGGCCCGGCCAGCCACGGCTCGCCGGCGGCCCCGCAGGCGGCCGACACACCGGCCTGGGCCGGCGTGGTCGTCGATCTGCCAGACCGGCCCCCTCGACCCGCCGCTGCCTGAAGCCGGCCGGGGCAGCGGGCGCGTTGGCGCGCCTGCCCTGCCCCGCGCACCGGCGATCCCCACGCTCCTGACCGCGGCACGCCGGGTGCGCGCCGCGGCTCGGGGGCATCGCAATCGCCTGCGGCATGCGCCGGGGCACACCGGGGGTCCATGCACCGATCGAGCCTCACCGGGCTGACGGCGCACCCCTCATGCATCTGCGAGAGCCTTGATGTCGAACTCCATGTGCCCCTTCCTCAACGCGCGGCATTCGAAGGCCGCGCCCGCCCCTTTCGCCGCGCGGGCCGTGACCACGCTTGCGGGCTGGCTGGTCATCGCCGCGTCGGCAGCCACGCCGGCCCGGGCGCAGCCGGCCGCACCGGCATCCACGGCGCCGGCGGCGTCCGCCGCACCCGCGGCGCGGAACGCGCATCGGGCCCATCCGGCGCCTCCCACTCACGCCGCGCATGCCAACCACGCGGCGCATGCGGCCCGCGCCGCCGACCCGCTCGACGCGCGCGCCGCGGTGCCGCCGGCCACGCACCGATCGTCGCTCGCGGCTTACCACCGTTACGGTGAACAGCCCGTGGGCTCCTGGCGCGAAGCCAACGAGACCGTCAACCGCATCGGCGGCTGGCGGGTCTACGCCCGTGAAGCGCAAGGCGATGGGCCACAGCCGGCCGCATCAACGCCGGCCGCGGCCTCGGCACCCGCTGGACAGAGCGGCCCGGCCGGTCAGGCCGGGCACAGCAGCGGTCAGGGTGGCCATGGCACCCACGGCGCACCGCGCAAGCCCTGAGGAGCCCTGTGATGAACCCGTGCTCATCCGCCGCTTCCCGGCCCGCTGGCGACCTTCTCGCCTCGCGGGCCGCCGCCCCTTCCGCCGCAGCCGCGGCGCCCACCGCCTGCTCTCGGCTGCCGGCCGCGCTGTTCGCCGCGGCACTGCTCGGCGGCTGCGCCACGCTGTCGCCCGACGCCGGCTTTGACGGTGTTGCCGCCGCCACGCAGCAGCGAACAGGCCAGACACTGACCTGGGCGCGGAGCGAAGCGGACCTGGTGACGATCGAAGCGCGCGTCGGCGAGTTGCTCGCGCAGCAGCCGCTCGGCGCCGACCGGGCCGTGCAGGTGGCGCTGCTGAACAACCGTGGCCTGCAGGCACGCTTCCAGGATCTCGGCATCACCGAGGCCGAGGTGGTGCAGGCCACGCGCTTGCCGAACCCGGGCTTCAGCTTCGGCCGTGCGCGCAAGGGCGACGAGCGCGAGATCGAACGCAGCCTTCACCTCAACCTCGCGCGGCTGGTCGCCTGGCCGCTGGTCAGCCGGCTGGAGGCGCGCCGGCTCGAGCAGGTGCGCGGCGAGGTCGCGCTGGCCGTGCTGGCGCTGGCCGCCGACACCCGCCGGGCCTGGGTGCAGGCGGTGGCCGCCGACGAGACCGTGCGCTACATGCATCAGGTGCGCCAGGCCGCCGAGGCCGGCGCCGAGCTGGCGCGGCGCATGGAGCAAGCCGGGAACTTCAACAAGCTCGCGCGGGCGCGCGAACAAGGCTTCTACGCCGAGGCCGCACTCGGCCTGGCGCGCGCCGAGCAGGCGCAGCGCGCGGCGCGCGAGCGCCTGGTTCGATTGATGGGGCTGTGGGGTGCACGCACGGCCTTCACGCTGCCCGAGCGGCTGCCGGATCTGCCCGCCGCGGCGCGCGAGCAACCCGACATCGAACAGCTCGCCATGGGCCAGCGGCTGGACGTGATGGCCGCCAAGGCCAGCGTCGAGCAGACGGCACGCCAGCTCGGCCTGACACGCCGCACGCGCTTCATCAACGTGCTCGAGCTGGGTCTCATGCACCACACCTCCAACGAGGCCCCGCGCCAGACCGGCTGGGAGGTCTCGGTGGAGCTGCCGCTGTTCGACTGGGGCACCGCGCGCGTGGCGCGCGCCGAGGCCCTCTACATGCAGGCGCTGCACCGCGCCGCGCAGACGGCGGTGGACGCGCGCTCCGAGGTGCGCGAGGCCTACGGCCACTACCGATTCGCCTTCGACATCGCGCGCCACCACCGCGACGAGATCGTGCCGCTGCGCAAGCGCATCTCCGAGGAGCAGCTGCTTCGCTACAACGGCATGTTGATCGGCGTGTTCGAGCTGCTGGCCGACGCACGCGCGCAGATCGCCAGTGTCAGCGCCGCCATCGAGGCGCTGCGCGACTTCTGGCTGGCCGAGGGCGAGCTCGAGATGGCCCTCATCGGCAAGGCCGCGTTCGCGCCGAGCACCGCCGCGGCCACCCGGCCCGCCGCCGGCGCCGCCGCGATGGACACCGGCGCGGATGCGCATTGAGGCGCATGGACGCGCGGATGGATCACGGACCCGCCGCCGATCCGCCACGCCTGCGCTGCCTCCGGCATGAACCCCTTTCCCTGCAAGGACCTGCGACCATGGTTTCCCGACGCAACTTTCTCCGCGGCTCGGCCGCGACGACGGCGGCTGCCGTCAGCACCGCCACCGTCAGCCGCGTGGCGATGGCCGCGCTGCCCGAGCCCGTGATCCAGACGAAGCCCGACACCATGCCGCCGCTGGCACCCAGTGCCGGCCGCCCCTACAACCCGGTGGTCACGCTGAACGGCTGGACCTTGCCCTGGCGCATGAACAACGGCGTCAAGGAGTTCCACCTTGTTGCCGAGCCGGTGGTGCGCGAGATGGCGCCCGGCTTCAAGGCGCACCTGTGGGGCTACAACGGGCAAAGCCCCGGGCCGACGATCGAGGTGGTCGAAGGCGACCGCCTGCGCATCTTCGTCACCAACAAGCTGGGCGAGCTGCACAGCGTGCACTGGCACGGCCAGCGCCTGCCCTGCGGCATGGACGGCGTGACCGGGCTCACGCAGCCGGGCATTCCGCCGGGCAAGACCTACGTCTACGAGTTCGTCGCGCGCCGCCCCGGCACCTTCATGTACCACCCTCACGCCGACGAGATGGTGCAGATGGCGATGGGCATGATGGGCTTCTGGGTCACGCACCCGAGAGACAGGCACCCGCTCATCGACGACGTCGACCGCGACTTCTGTTTCCTGCTCAACGCCTACGACATCGACCCCGGCAGCTACACGCCCAAGATCATGACCATGCTCGACTTCAACATTTGGAGCTGGAACAGCCGCATCTTCCCAGGCATCGATCCGCTGGTGGTGCGGCACATGGACAAGGTGCGCATCCGCATCGGCAACCTGACGATGACCAACCACCCCATCCACCTGCACGGCCACGAGTTCCAGGTCACCGGCACCGACGGCGGCCCCACGCCCAAGGGCACGCGCCGCCACGAGATCACCGAAGACATCGCGGTGGGCCAGATGCGGCAGCTGGAGTTCCTGGCCGACGAGGAAGGCGACTGGGCCTTCCACTGCCACAAGAGCCACCACACGATGAACGCCATGGGGCACGGCGTGCCCACGATGATTGGCGTGGACCACCGCGGCCTCGCGCGGCAGATCACCAACCTCGTGCCCGACTACATGGTGATGGGCGAGCGCGGCATGAAGGACATGACCGAGATGGAGATGCCGCTGCCCGAAAACACCGCGCCGATGATGGTCGGCCAGGGCCCCTTCGGCGCGGTGGGCATGGGTGGCATGTTCAGCGTCGTCAAGGTGCGCCGCGAACAGAAACGCGGCGACTACACCGACCCCGGGTGGTTCAAGCACCCGCCGGGCACGGTGGCCTACGAGTACCCGGGTACGCTGCCAGACCCGGCCCGCTTCAAGGCCGAAGGCGCGGGCTCGATGCCGCTGGCCGCCCCACCCGCCCGGCCCACCGAAGTGAAGGTGCGCAAGCCCACCGGCGGGCATGCCGGGCATCGTTGAGCCCTGCAACACCCACGCCACCCCACAAGGAGACCGGGATGAAACGAAGACCCGCGGTCACGGCGGCCCCACGCGCAGCGCTCGCGGCGCTCGCGGCGTTCGCGGCGTTCGCGGCATTCGCGGCACGTGCCGCGTGCGTCGCACTCGCCACCTCGCTGACCGGCACGGCGCTCGCACACACCGACCAGCCCCATGCGGCGGGCCCGGTGCGCAAGGAACAGAAGGACTGGGGCATCGCCGGTGATGCGAAGGCGGCGCGCCGCACCGTCGACGTGGGCATGGGCGACGACATGCGCTTCAAGCCCGATCGCATCGAGGTGCGCGAGGGCGAGACGGTGCGCTTTCGCATCCGCAATCACGGCAAGCTGATGCACGAGTTCGTCATCGGCACGAAGAAGGAGCTCGACGAGCATGCCGCGTTGATGCTCAAGCACCCGAACATGGAACACGACGAGCCGTACATGGCGCATGTCGCGCCGGGCAAGGCCGGCGAGATCGTGTGGCTGTTCAACCGCGCCGGCGAGTTCGATTTCGCGTGCCTGGTCGCCGGCCACTACCAGGCGGGCATGGTGGGCCGCATCCTGGTCACGGCGACGCGGGGGCGTTGAGCCCACCGCCGAACCCACGCGCGGTGCCCCCGCCGCGGGGGCGCCTTGGCCTCGCCCTCACCTAAGATGCCCCGGTGCAACGCCGCCGCCTGCTGACCTCGCTGGTGCCCTGGGCTGCCCTCGGTGGCGCCGCGGCGCCGGCGGCGGGCACGCCGGCCGCGCAGCCCGCATCACCCGCATCACCCGCATCACCCGCATCACCCGCATCACCCGCGCCGGCCGCGCCGGCCGCGTTGCCCGATGCCGCCGCGGTGCCGGGTGGCGTGGCGATCGTCGCGCTCGGCCCGAGCCGTGCGCCACGCCCGAGTACCACCTACCAGGGCCGGCCGGTGCTGGTGCGCGAAGAGGTGCGCGAAGGCAGGCCACGCTGGGTGGCGGTGGTGGGCATCGGTCTGGCCGCCGATGCGGCGCAGCCCCAGGCCCTGCAGGTGCGCGAGGCCGGCGGCCGTGAGCGCCGCGTGGCCTTCAAGCTCAGCCCCAAGCGCTACGCCGAGCAACGCCTGACGGTGGCGCCGCGGCACGTGGAGCTGGCGCCGGATGACCTGGCGCGCCACGAGCGCGAGCGCGCCCATCTCACCGCGGTGCTGCGCACCTTCACCACCGCACGCGAACCGGCGACGCTGCGGCTGCTGGTGCCCACGGCCGGCCCGCGCTCGGCCACCTTCGGCGCGCGCCGCATCTTCAACCACCAGCCGCGCGCACCCCACAGCGGCATGGACCTCGCCGCGCCCACCGGCACGCCGGTGGTCTGCGCGGCGGCTGGCGAGGTGCTCGATGTCGGCGACTACTTCTTCAACGGCCACACGGTCATCGTCGACCACGGCCTGGGTTTCCTGACGCTGTATTGCCATCTGTCGGCGGTCGACACCGAGCGCGGCCGGGAAGTGGCCGCCGGGGCGTTGATCGGCAAGGTCGGCGCCACCGGGCGGGTGACCGGGCCGCACCTGCACTTCAGCGTGTACCTGAACACGCAGTCGGTCGACCCGGCGCTGTTCCTGCCGACGGCGTAGCACAGCGCGCCCGCCGATGCGGCGGCAGCGGCGGGCGCGGTGGGGCCCCGTCGCGTGCGCGGCCGCGGTGCCGCCGGCGGCCCTCCGCGCCGGGAATAACGCCGGATTAACGCCTCGCTCCTAAGGTCGCTCCCATGCCCTCATTTCCGAGGGCGACGACCCGGCCACCGGCCGAGAGGAGAACCTGGAGATGACCCACTTCACGATCCGCGTCGCGATCCGGCACACCGGCCTCGCCCTGGCGTCCGCGATCTGTCTGGCGCTGCCCGCACAGGCGCAGCCAGAGGAGTTCAGGCGTGCTCTCCAGGCCTACGAGGACTGCCACTGGCCGCAGGCGTTCGAGGGCTTCGCCCGGCTCGCCGACGCCGGCGACGCCGAGGCGGCGCGCATTGCCGCGCTGATGGCCCGCCATGGGCCGGCGCTGTATGGGCGCGCCTTCGAGGTCCAGCCGCCGCGACTGGCGCGCTGGCGCGATGCCGCCGTTGTTGCCTTGCTGGCCGCGCGCTGAGCCCGACCACCGCCCTTTGCCCGGCAACGAAGCACAGAGGCCGCGATGATGCCCGTGGACCTGATCGGCTGGCTGGCAGCCGGCCTGACGCTGCTCAGCTTCGCCTGCCGCGACGCGCGCCGCCTGCGCTTGCTGGCGCTGGGCGCCAACGCGGCCTTCCTGACCTACGGCGCATCCGCCGGCCTGCTGCAGGTGCTGACACTGCACGCACTGTTGATCCCGGCGAACCTGTGGCGGCTGCGCCAGCTGACCGCCCCCTCCGCCCGCAGCGAGCCGGCCATGGCGGCCGGCACATCGGCTCGTGCGGCCGGATCCGCCGCCTGTGCTCCGGCGGCCGCGCCTGACCCGGTTGCCGACTCCGCAGCCCCCTCGTCGGTGCCGGCACCGAGCCGGCGCCGGCACCTGCGTCGCGCTGCCACCGCGGCCACTGCCGCTGCCGTCGTCATCGGCAGCCGCAGGGCGGTGACGTGCCGAGCCGCTCGGCGCTCGGTCCGGTGCGCACGCTGAAGGTGCCCGCCGCGGCCTCTGCGCGGGTGGCCCGCGGCCCGCTCGCCCGGACCTTGCGGGCGCGCGCGTCGCTGCATCATTGGGCCATGGACCCCTCCCTGCCGAGCGCTCCTTCGCCGCCGCGGCGCCTGCGCCTGCGCCTGAACGGTGCGCCGGCACTGGCCGTGGGCGAGGCCTGGCTCCCGCTGGAGCGTAAGGCCGCCGCCGCCGTCGCCTGGCTGGCGCTGAACGGGCCGACGCCGCGGCAGCGCCTGGCCGACTTGCTTTGGCCGGCAGCCGGCGAAGACGCTGCGCGCAACAGCCTGCGGCAGCTGCTGTTCAAGCTGAAGAAGACCGCTGCCGCGGCGGTGATCGAGGGCACCGAGCGGCTCGAGCTGGCCGCACCCTGGGACCGCGAGCCAGGCGACGGCGAGCTGCTGGCGGCCTGGCGCTACGACGACTGCCCGCAGTTCGACCGCTGGCTGTCCGGCGCACGGACCGACGATGAACGGCGGCGCCTCGAGGGCGCACTCGAAGCCATCGACGCGGCGCTTGCCGCCGGCGATGCCGGGCGCGCGGGCGCCGGTGCCGATGCGCTGCTCGCCGCCGACCCGCTCAGCGAGGCCGGCTATCTGCGCCGTGTGCAGGCGCTGTACCTCGCCGGCCGGAACCACGAGGCGCTCGACGCGGCGCGGCGCGCCGAGCAGCTGTGGCACGAGCAGCTTTCGCTCGCGCCTTCGCCTGACTTCGTGCGCCTGCGCGACACCGTCGAGCGGGCGGCGGCCGCAGGACCACGCAGCATGCCGGTGACGGTGCTGCGGCCGCCGCGGCTGGTGGGCCGCCGGCACGAGCTGGCGCTGCTGGCCGATGCCCGGGCCAGCGGCCGCGTGGCGGTCATCATCGGCGAGCCGGGGCTGGGCAAGTCGCGCCTGCTCGCCGAGGCCGCCGGGGCTCTGCCCGGTGAACGTGTCCTCGGCTGCCGGCCCGGCGACGCCGGCGTGCCCTACGGCGCGCTGGCACGCTGGCTGCGCTCGCTGCGCGCCGACTTCGCCGCCGCCTTCGAGCCGCTGCCGCCGACGCTGGCGCATGTGCTGCCCGAAAGCGACGCGCCCCGTTCCGCGCGCCCGGCGGCCAACGGCATTGCCAACGCGATGGCGGCGGTGCTCGGGCGCGCCGTCACCTCGGGGCTCGGCGGCCTCGCGTTCGACGACCTGCACTTCGCCGACGCCGCCAGCATCGAGGCGCTTGCCGCGTGCCTGGATGCGCAGCCGCTCGCCTCGCTCGTGTGGACGCTGGCGCGCCGCCCGGCCGAGGGCAGCCCCGCGCTGGACCGCCTGGCCGATCGGCTGCTCGACGAGGACCGGCTGCTGCCGGTGACGCTGTCCCCGCTGGACGAGGACGGCATGCGTGAGCTTGTGCAATCGCTGGAGCTGCCGGGCCTGGCCCGCGACGACCTGGCGGCCGAGCTTTGGCAGGCGACCGGCGGCAACCCGATGTTCGCGCTGGAGACGCTGAAGGCAATGCTGCTGCAGCCGCAGGCCCCTTCATCGCGGCGGCTGCCGCGGCCGCCGAACGTGGCCGCGCTGATCGAACGGCGGCTCAAGCAGCTGTCGCCGACGGCGCTGTCGCTGGCGCGCGTGGCGGCGCTGGCCGGCCCCGACTTCGACGCGGAGCTGGCGGCCGCCGTGATGCAGATGCCGGTGCTGGCGCTGTCCGATGGCTGGCGCGAGCTCGAGGCCGCCCAGGTGCTCAAGGACCAGGCCTTCGCGCACGACCTGATCCTCGAGGCCACCCTGGCTTCGGTGCCGCAACCGGTGCAGCGGCATGCCCGCGGCGCGATGGCCGCGCACCTGGCCACACGCGGCGGCGAGCCTTCGCGCATCGGCGGGCACTGGCTGGCCGCCGGCGAACCGGGCCGCGCGGCGCCGCAGTTCCTGGCCGCCGGGCGCCGGGCCGAGTCGGCCGCCCGCTACGGTGAGGCGCGCGAGTTGATCGAGCAGGCCGCGCGTTGCCACGACACGGCCGGCGACCCCGCCGCGGCCTTCGACGCCCGCCTGGCGCTGGCCGATCTGCTGATGGAGGGCAGTGAGTTCACGGCGGCGCACGAGGTGCTCGATGCGATGGCGACGCAGCCGCTGGACGCCGACGGGCAGGTGCGCGTGGCGATGCAGCGCATGCAGGTGCTGGCACGCACCGATGCCACCGAAGAAGCCACGAAGCTGGGTCGAGCGATGCTGGAGGACCCGGCCGTGCTCGAGGACGCCGCGGCCATACGCATTGCCCAGCTGCGCTGGACGCTGGCGATGACGCTGCGCACCACCGGCGGCGGCGAGGCCGCGCTGGAACAGCTGGCGCTGGCCGAACCGCTGCTGGCGCGTTCGCCCGATGCCTCGTGGCGCTCCTGGTTTCACTCGCAATGCTCGATGTCGCTGCTGATCCTCGGCCGCATCGGCGAAGCGGCGCGGGCGCAGGAGCAGGCCATCCTGGCGGCGCGCGAGGTGGGCCGCCATCGCATGCTCGCAGGCTGCCTGCAGAACGGCTCCACGCTGAGCACCCAGCGCGGGCGGCTCGTCGAGGCGCTGGGCGAGCTTGACGAGTGCCTGCTGCTGATGGCCGATACCGGCGGCGGCGACGCGTTCACGCAGCATGTGCGGGTGCAGCGCGCGCGGCTGCTGGTCTGGCTGGGGCGCTACCGCGACGCACTCGCCGCGCTCGAGCCGCTGGCCCACGAGGCCGGCCTGGCCGAATACAACCGCGGCCGCACACTGGCCAGCCTGCTGGAAGTCTGGACGCACCTGGGCCAGGCGCACCGGGCCCGCCAGGTGCAGGCGCAACTCGCCGCGGTGCAGCGCGAGCCCTTTGAACGACAGGTGCTGGCGCTGGTCGAGGAGGAGGTGGGCTGGCTCGGGGGCCGTGCCGCCGCACCGGAACTGGCCGCAGTCTTCGCCGCCGAGCGAACGCCATCGGTGCCCAACCTCGCGCTGGCGCGCCTGCTGTCCTGGCGGCGCCATGGCATCACCGACGCCGAGGAGCTGCGACGCGAGGCACAGGCCCTGCGCGGCAACGGCATGGCCGGGCACGCGGCCGCCGCGTCGGCGCTGGCCGCTGCGAGTGCGGCCCGCGCCGGCGACGCGCAGGACGTGCGCGCCGAGGCGCAGCTGGCGCTGCAGGCGCTGCGCACGGTCTCACCGCCCGGCCTGTACCGGCCCTGGCTTTTCCTGACGCTGGCCGAGGCCACGGCCGGGCTCGACGCCGAACTGCATGCCCGCTCGCTGCGCGAGGGCGCGCAGTGGGTCCGCAACGTCGCGCGCTTCCAGGTACCGCCGGCCTTCCGCACGGGTTTCCTGAACGACAACCGCATCAACCGGCAGCTGCTGGCGCTGGCCGGGGAGAGCGGCTGAGGGCTGGGCGCGGCCTGGCTGAGCAAGGCCCGGGGGCTCGCCTGCCGGCGCCGGCCCTCGGCAGGCAGCGGTACCGGCCCGGGCCACCACCAGCCGGTTGCGGCCGGTGTGCCTGGCGCGGTGCATCGCCGTGTCGGCACAGCGCCGAGGATCGATCAGCCCGCGCCCGCCGTACGTGCCCGCATGGTCGCGCGCAGCCTGCCCCAGGCCACGGGCAGCGCGCCCGCGGCCACCATCGCGATCAACCACGCCAGCGGTGCAGCCAGCAGCGGCAGCGCCAGCAGCATCACGACGAAGAAGGTGACGAAGCCCGACTGCCCGCGCACAAAACCGCCCAGCAACACCGCCGTGGCTGCGCCGCCATGGCGCGGCAGCGTGAACGCGGGCAGCACGATGCCGGTGATCGGCGCGGCCAGCAGCAGGCCGGCGACGCCAGCGCTCAGGTGCTCGGCACCCCACATCACGCCGGCTGCCACGAGCACCGCCACCGCCACGCGGCAGGCCAGCTCGATGCGCGGCAGCGTCACCGGCCCCGCGGCGGCGCAGCCGCCCAGCCGCGGCATCGCCCACGCACCCCACAGCGGTGACACCATGGCCAGCCCCACGCGCGCCCACTCGGGCAGCGGCCAGGCGAGCAGCAGTGCACCGCCGCCGAAGAAGACGGCCAGCGCGCCGAACAGGCATGCCCACCACGGCCAGCGCTGCGCCAGGTGCGCGTGCACCACCAGGTAGGCCATCAGCGCGGGCTGGCAGGCCAGCGTGGCCAGGCACACCGCACGCACCGCGTCGGCCGGCAGGTCGATGAGCAACAGCGCGGTGATCGGCCCGGCGATCATCGGCAGGCCCGCGAGCACGCCGCCCGCGGCATGCCCGAAGCGCCTGGAGACGAGCGAGGCCAGCACCACGGTGCCGGCCACCAGGGCCAGCTTGGCGGCGAGCAGCAGCGCTGGCGGCACGTTCGGGCGGCTTGTCAGGCGCGCGATGCGCCGTAGCCACCGCCGCCGGTGGTCTCGGTGACGAAGCAGTCGCCGCTCGCCATCTCCACCGAGCCGATGTGCGTGAGCATCTCCACGCGGCCATCGGCGCGCTCGACGCGGTTGATGCCCAAGGCGCCCGGCTCGCCGCCGGCCATGCCGAACGGTGCAACGCGCCGGCCGTTGCTGAGCACGCTGGCGGTCATCGGCTCGAGGAAGCGGATGCGGCGCACACCGCCGTCGCCGCCCTTCCAGCGTCCGGCGCCGCCGCTGCCGGTGCGGATGGCATAGCTGTCCAGTCGCACCGGGAAGCGGAACTCCAGCACCTCGGGGTCCGTCAGCCGCGAGTTGGTCATGTGCGTCTGCACGACGCTCGTGCCGCTGAAGCCGCCGGTGACCTTGCCACTGGCATCGAGGGTGGCGCCGGCGCCGCTGCCGCCGGAGATGGTCTCGTAGTACTGGTGGGTGTCGTTGCCGAAGGTGAAATTGGTCATCGTGCAGGGGCTGGAAGCCATCACCTGCAAGGCACCCAGCAGCGCGTTGGTCACGCTCTGCGAGGTCTCGACGTTGCCGGCCACCACGGCCGCGGGCGGGCGCGGGTTGAGCATGCAGCCCTCGGGCACGATCACCTCCAGCGGCTTCAGGCAGCCCGCGTTGAGCGGGATGTCGTCTTCCACCAGGAGGCGGAAGACGTACAGCACCGCGGCCATCGTCACCGCCTTGGGCGCGTTGAAGTTGTTGGGCAGCTGCGCGCTGGTGCCGGTGAAGTCGATGGTGGCGGCACGGCGCTCGGGGTGCACCGTCACCTTCACCACGATGCGCGCGCGATTGTCGAGTTCGAGCTCGAACGCGCCATTCTTCAAGGCCGTGATCACCCGCCGCACCGACTCCTCGGCGTTGTCCTGCACGTGCTTCATGTAGGCCGCCACGGTGTCGCGGCCGAACTGCGCCACCATCGCGCGCAGCTCCTGCACGCCTTTCTCGTTGGCGGCGATCTGCGCGCGCAGGTCGGCGATGTTCTGCTCGGGGTTGCGTGAAGGGTGCGAACCACTCCTGAGGTGATCACACAGCGCCTGCTCGCGGAACTGGCCGTCGCGCACGAGCAGGAAGTTGTCGAACAGCACGCCCTCCTCGTCGATGGTCTTGCTGAACGGCGGCATCGAGCCCGGCGTGATGCCGCCGATGTCGGCATGGTGGCCGCGGCTCGCCACGTAGAAGCTCGGCTTCGCATCGCCGGCCTGCAAGTACACGGGCGTGACGACGGTGACATCCGGCAGGTGCGTGCCGCCGTGGTACGGGTCGTTGAGCACATACACATCGCCCTCGCGCATCTGCGGGTTGCGTGAGATGACTGTCTTGATGCTCTCGCTCATGCTGCCCAGGTGCACGGGCATGTGCGGGGCGTTGGCGATGAGTTCGCCCGCGCCGCTGAAGAGCGCGCAGGAGAAATCGAGCCGCTCCTTGATGTTCACCGAGTAGGCGGTGTTCTGCAGGCGCAGGCCCATCTGCTCGGCGATGTTCATGAACAGGTTGTTGAACACCTCGAGCATCACCGGGTCGGCGTCGGTGCCGATGGCGTGCTGCGTGGGACGCGGCACCACGCGGGCCATTTCGATGGGACCGGCGGCGGTGAGCACGGCCTGCCAGCCCGGCTCCACCACCGTGGTGGCGTTCTTCTCGGCGATGATGGCCGGGCCGTCGACGGTGGCCCCCGGCGCCAGCGCCTCGCGCACGAACAGCCGCGCGTCGAGCCAGCGCTCGCTGTGCATGCGCACGGTGGCGTCGGGCCGCGGGGCGTGCGACGTGGCAGCCGCCGCACCTGGCGGCACGGCGTGGCGTTCGCCGGCGCCCACCGCCTCGATCGACACGGCCTCGATCACCAGCGCGCGGTCGGGCATCAGGAACGCGAAGCGCTGCTTGTAGGCGGCCTCGAAGGCCTGGCGGATGACCGCCAGCCCGGCGAGCGGCACCACCAGCGCCGTGTCGGTGCCCTGGTAGCGCACGTGCACCTTGGGGTGCAGCTGCACCGCGGCGGCCGCGACGCCCTGCTCCACCAGCTCGCTGCGCGCCAACTGCGCCAGCTCGTCCAGCCGCGCGCCGGCCAGCGCCAGGCCGCGCTCGTCCAGCGGCTGCTCGACACTCGCCTCGCGCATGGCGATCTGGTCCGCCAGCCCCATGCCGTAGGCCGAGAGCACGCCGGCCAGCGGGTGCACGAACACGCGGCTCATGCCCAGCGCATCGGCCACCAGGCAGGCGTGCTGGCCGCCCGCGCCGCCAAAGCACTGCAGCGTGTACTGCGTGACGTCGTAGCCGCGCGCCACGCTGATGCGCTTGATGGCGTTGGCCATGTTCTGCACGGCAATGCGCAGATAACCCTCGGCCAGGCTCTCGGGCGTGGTGTCGCGGCCCGTGTCGCGCTTGACCTGCGCGGCCATCGCCTCGAACTTCGCGACCACACCGTCGCGGTCGAGCGCCTCGTTCGCCTTCGGGCCGAACACCTTCGGAAAGTACGCCGGCTGGATCTTGCCCAGCATGACGTTGGCATCGGTCACCGCCAGCGGCCCGCCGCGGCGGTAGCTGGCCGGCCCGGGGTTGGCGCCCGCGCTCTCGGGCCCCACGCGCAGGCGCGCGCCGTCGAACTGCAGCAGGCTGCCGCCGCCCGCCGCCACGGTGTGGATGCTCATCATCGGCGCGCGCATGCGCACGCCGGCCACCAGGGTTTCGAAGGCGCGCTCGAACTCGCCGGCGTAGTGGCTCACGTCGGTGCTTGTGCCGCCCATGTCGAAGCCGATGACCTTGTCGTGGCCGCCGGCCACCGCGGTGCGCACCATGCCGACGATGCCGCCGGCCGGGCCCGAGAGGATGGCGTCCTTGCCCTGGAAGTGGTGGGCTTCGGTGAGGCCGCCGCTGCTCTGCATGAAGAACAGGCGCACGCCGGGCATCTGGTTGGCCACCTGGTCGACGTAGCGGCGCAGGATGGGCGAGAGATACGCATCGACCACCGTGGTGTCGCCGCGGCCCACCAGCTTCATCAGCGGGCTCACCACATGGCTCACGCTCACCTGCGTGAAGCCGAGTTCGCGCGCGACGCGCGCCGCGGCCTGCTCGTGCGAGGTGTAGCGGTAGCCGTGCATGAAGACGATGGCCACGCTGCGGATGCCGGCGTCAAACGCGGTTTGCAGCTCGCCACGCAGGCGCGCTTCGTCCAGCGGCACGAGCACGTCGCCGTGCGCGCCGACGCGCTCATGCGCTTCCACCACCCGCTCGTACAGCAGCTCGGGCAGCACGATGTGGCGGTCGAACAGGCGCGGCCGCGCCTGGTAGGCGATGCGCAGCGCGTCGCGGAAGCCCAGCGTCGTTACCAGCAGCGTGCGGTCGCCCTTGCGCTCCAGCAGCGCGTTGGTGGCCACCGTGGTGCCCATCTTCACGCACTCCACGCGCTCGGGCGTGATGGCCTCGCCGGCCTTCAGCCCCAGCAATCTGCGGATGCCTTCGACGGCGGCATCCTGGTACTGCTCCGGGTTCTCCGACAGCAGCTTCAGCGTCTCGAGGCCACCGTCGGGGCGGCGGCCGACGATGTCGGTGAAGGTGCCGCCGCGGTCGATCCAGAACTGCCACCTGCTGCTCATGCTGCCTCCCACTCGTTCGCTCACGCTCAGAAGCTGTGCCGCAACCCGGCGTTCACCGCGTTCTGCGCCTGGCCCGGCGCCGGGTTGCTGCCCGCGGCGCCGGCGCTCACCGACAGCGCCGACAAGCGTTCGTTCGAGATGCGCCCGAGCTGCGCGTAGACCGCCGTGCGCCGGGAAAAGCTGTACAGGCCGCGCAATGCCACCAGGGTGGCGTCATGGCCATCGACGTTCGCGTGGCGCAAGGTCATCCAGGCGCCGTCGATGGTCAGCTGCGGCATCACGGGCCACGCCGCGCCGAAGTACCACAGGCGACGGTCGGGCTTGACCGCATCGCCGTCGTTGCGGCGGTCGATGACGCCGCCGCCGAGCTTGACCTCGCCCCACTTCAGGTAGCCGTTCACCGACAGCCGACGATCTACCTTGGCGCTGCTGTCCAGGCCACCGAACACGGCGTCGGGCGCCGGACCGACCTCGCGCCCGTGCTGGCGGTCGTCGGCGATCGCGAAACCCCAGCGCGGGCGGTCAAGCTTGACCATCGCCGACCAGGCCCGGCAGGCGCGGCTGTCGGTGGCGCTCTCGCCGGCGCAGTTGGTGCCCGAAGGGCTGGGACCGGCATTCGCCACGTCGCGGCCCAAGCTCCAGGTGGCACCAAGCGTCCAGCCGCTGAAGCCATGCCGCCACGCCAGCGTGTTGTCGCTGCGCGCATTCGGAATGCCCGCGTCCAGCGAGCCGGTGCCGAACAGGTTGGGGCCGAGGATGTCGGCCTCGAGCACGCTCCAGAACAGCATCGTGTACTGGCGCCCGGCGCTGAACAGGCCCAGCGGCGT
This sequence comes from Rubrivivax sp., assembly GCA_016788525.1. GTDB lineage: Bacteria > Pseudomonadota > Gammaproteobacteria > Burkholderiales > Burkholderiaceae_C > Rubrivivax. The sequence continues at coordinate 9,990 of JAEUPD010000160.1, read as the reverse complement.
CTGCAGGCCGACCCAGGACTGCCGGCCCCACGCGCGCCCGCCTTGCAGCATCGTGCCCTGGTCAGGCGCGAGTCCCATCTCCAGCACGGCCTGCGCCGAGAGGCCGCCGCCGAGGTCCTCCTGCATACGCACGCCCAGGCGCGAGGAGACCGTGCCTGTCAGCGAGGGCATGCGCACGAGGCGGCTGCCGCCAGGCCCGACGTTGTCGAGCACCTCGATGCCGGCGTCGAGCAGGCCGAACAAGGTGATGCCTTGCGCGGCCGCCGGCCAGGCGATGCCGCAGGCGGCGAGTGCGATTGTGAGTTGGCGCAGACCAGGCACTGATTCCTCCGATGGGACCCGTTGGCAATGGGAAGGGCCGCGATCATGCACCCCATAGCCGGTGCACCAGGGTCATCAGGTGATGCACCGGTCGCCCCGTCGCCTGCTCGATGGCGGCGGCGTACGGCGGGAGATTGGTGCACTCGAGCACGATCGAGGTGACCTGCGGGCAGCGCGCGACCAGGCATTTCGCGGCGGCCACTGCGTCGGCCTCGGCCTGCCACAAGTCGAGCGTCGGGCGGTCGTGCAGCAGGGTGTCCTGCAGGTGCGACCCGCCGGCCAGGCCCTCGACCGGCGTCGCCGGGTCGGCGCCGGCCGCGGCCAGTTCGGCGGCACCCAGGCTGGCGGCGTCAGCCGTGACCACGCCGGGCCGCGGCAGCGTCGGCAACAGCAGCAGGCTCGAGCTCCACACCGGCACCGGAAGGGCGGCCTGCAATTCGCGCTGCCAGCGCACGAGGAAACCGCAACTCGTGGTGATGGCGGCCGCACCTTCGGCCACCAGGCTGCGCGCGGCGGCGACGAACGGCGCCAGCAGCGTGGCATCGGCCTGCTGCACGACACGCCGCGGGGAGGCCCCGGCCACGACGGCGAAGCGAATCGGCAAGCGCCAGCTGGCGGGATGGCCCGCGTCGCCGGGCGGCCGCGGAAAGCGCGTGTCGAGCATCAGCATGCCGAGGAAGCCCGCGGACCGTGGCGCCCGCCCGGCCTGGGTGCCGCCGCCGGCGCGCTGCGGCAGACCATCGAGAGGTGCCGCGGTCACAGGCTGGTGGCCGCGCGCGCGGCCTGGTCGTACATGCCGCTCATCGTGCGCAACAGCCGCGCCAGTTCGCCGATGTCGGCGTTCAGCTCGGTGTCCAGACTCTTCACCAGGCATTCCTCGCGCACCTCGCGGTACTGCTGCACGATCGCTTCGCCGCGCGCGGTGGGGCTGTAGAAGACCTCCTTGCCGGCCTTCTCGGCCCGGGCCAGGCCGGCCGCCACCAGCTTCTTCAGCGAGTAGGCCACGACATGCGTGTCTTCGTAGTTCAGCACGAAGCAGATGTCCGCGAGCTTCTTGTTGCGCGCGCGGTGGTTGATGTGGTGCAGCAGCAGCACGTCGGTGATGGTGAGGTCGGGGCAGCCCGCGGCGGCCATGCAGCGCACGGCCCAGCGCGAGAAGGCGTTCCACGCCACGATGAGGCCGAACTCGAACTCCGACAGCTCCACGCTCCTGGGCGACACCAGGTGCGACGACGAGACGATGCCGGCGCCGGTGGCCACGCGCGATGCGGTCTTGCGGGGCTGGGCAGGGGGCATCGGTGTTTTCACTGAATCATCCACAAAACGTTGGCACTTTATCGACAACGTCTCTAGACTTCAACTCAGCCTCTGGCAAACCCCGATGGAGGCGCCGGCGCAGGCCGTCATCCTTGCCGGCGCCGGCCGCGTTGCCGTGGCTCCCTTCCACCCTTGGACACCAGGAGTGCCCATGTTCACCAAGCCCTTCCTCCGCCCGCTGCTCGCCCTCGCCGCGCTCGGCCTTGCCGGCGCCGCCGCCCAGGCCCAGGTCAAATGGGACCTGCCCGCCGCCTACCCGGCCACCAACTTCCACTCGGTGAACCTGGTCGAGTTCGCCAACGATGTCGACAAGGCCACCGGCGGCAAGCTCAAGATCACCGTGCACCCTGGTGCCTCGCTGTTCAAGGCGCCCGAGATCAAGCGCGCGGTGCAAGGCGGCCAGGCGCAGATCGGCGAGATCCTGCTCGTGAACTTCCAGAACGAGTGGCAGATCTTCGGTGCCGACGGCCTGCCGTTCCTGGCCGACAGCTACGACGAGAGCGTCAAGCTGTGGAAGGTGCAGAAGCCGCTCTTGGACAAGAAGCTCGCCGAGCAGGGGATGATGGTGCTGTACGCAGTGCCGTGGCCGCCGCAGGGCATCTACAGCAAGAAGCCGCTGCAAAGCGCGGCTGACCTGAAGGGCATGAAGTGGCGCGCCTACAGCCCGGCCACCAGCCGCATCGCCGAACTGGTGGGCGCGCAGCCGGTCACCGTGCAGGCCGCCGAGGTGAGCCAGGCCTTCGCCACCGGCGTGGCCGAAAGCATGATGAGCAGCGGCTCCACCGGCTGGGACGCCAAGCTGCACGAGCACGTCAAGTACTGGTACGACACGCAGGCCTGGCTGCCCAAGAACGCCGTCATCGTCAACAAGGCCGCATTCGATGCGCTGGACGGCGCCACCAAGGCCGCGGTGATGAAGGCCGCCGCCGACGCCGAGGTGCGCGGCCTGGCCGCCAGCAAGAGGGCCAACACCGAGAGCCTGGACAAGCTCAAGGGCGGCGGCATGCAGATCCTGCCGCCTTCGGCCCAGCTGAAGACCGACATGAAGAAGGTCGGCGACACGCTGCTCAAGGAGTGGCTCGACAAGGCCGGCGCCGAGGGCAAGGCGCTGATCGACGCCTTCAGGAAGTAGCCGGGCGCGGCGGGCGCGGGCCCATGCCCGCCTGGGTGCCGCACGCGCCCCGCCGCCCGGCAGCGCCCGCACGCCCCCCGCCCGCCTGCACCACCGGCCATGCGCAAGCTGCTCGACGGCCTGTACGACGGCGCCGCCTGGCTGGCTGCGCTGTTCATGGTGGGCCTGCTGGCGATGGTGCTGCTGTCCATCGTCAGCCGCCTGGCGCACTTCCACGTGCCGGGCACCGACGCCTACGCCGGCTACTTCATGGCCGCCAGCGGCTTCCTGGCGCTGGCACACACGCTCAAGCGCAACGAGCACATCCGCGTGACGCTGCTGCTGTCGGCGCTGAAGGGCGCGGCGCGACGCGGGCTGGAGATCTGGGCGTTGTTCGCCGCGGTGCTGCTGGCCGCGCTGGCAGCGTTCTACAGCGTGCGCCTGGCCTGGCACAGCCACAAGTTCAACGACATCTCCACCGGCAACGACGCCACGCCGCTGTGGATGCCGCAGCTGGCGATGGCCGTGGGCACGCTGATCCTGCTGGTGGCGTTCGTCGACGAGCTGGTGCTCGAAGTGCGCGGCCGGCGCGTGGTGGCCGGCGGCGAGGAAGCCGCCCACAACGAGTAGCCCCCGCCGTCGGCACTCATACCGCTGCCACTGCGGCCACAACAACATCCACTCGAGCGGGCCCCCCATGGGCGACATCGGCATCACCCTCCTGCTGGTCGCGGCGCTGTTCGTCATCCTGGGCAGCGGGGTGTGGATCGGCCTCACGCTGTCGGGCGTGGCGTGGATCGGCATGCAGCTGTTCAGCAGCCGCCCGGCCGGCGACGCGATGGCCGTCACCATCTGGGGCAGCGCCAGCAGCTGGACACTGACCGCGCTGCCGCTGTTCGTGTGGATGGGCGAGATCCTGTTCCGCACCCGGCTCAGCCAGGACATGTTCCGCGGCCTGGCGCCGTGGATGCAGGCGCTGCCCGGGCGGCTCTTGCACGTCAACGTCGCCGGCTGCGCCATCTTCGCCGCGGTCAGCGGCAGCAGCGCGGCCACCTGCGCCACCATCGGCAAGATGAGCCTGCTCGAGCTGAAGCGCCGCGGCTACCCCGAGGGCATCAGCATCGGCAGCCTGGCCGGCGCCGGCACGCTGGGCCTGCTGATCCCGCCGTCGATCATCATGATCGTCTACGGCGTCACCGCCGAGGTGTCGATCGCGCAGCTGTTCATCGCCGGCGTGCTTCCCGGCGTGATGCTGGCACTGCTGTTCTCGGGCTACCTGGTGGTGTGGGCGCTGCGCAACCCGCAGCTCGTGCCACCGGCCGATGCACGGCTGAGCCTGGGCGCCAAGCTGAAGGAGTCGCGCCACCTGATCCCGGTCATCGCGCTCATCGTCGCGGTGCTGGGCAGCATCTACGGCGGCATCGCCACGGCCACCGAAGCCGCCGCCATCGGCGTGGTGGGGGCGCTGGCGATCTCGGGTGCGCAGGGCTCGCTCACCTGGCAGACCTTCAAGGACAGCCTGCTGGGCGGCACGCGGCTGTACTGCATGATCGCGCTCATCCTGGCGGGCGCCGCGTTCCTCACGCTGAGCATGGGCTACATCGGCCTGCCGCGGCACCTGGCGGAGTGGATCGCCACGCTGGGCCTCACGCAATGGCAACTGCTGGCGGCGCTGGCCTTGTTCTACATCCTGCTGGGCTGCTTTCTCGACGGCATCAGCATGGTGGTGCTGACGATGGGCGTGATCCTGCCCACCATCCAGAAAGCCGGCATCGACCCGCTGTGGTTCGGCATCTTCGTCGTGCTGGTGGTCGAGATGGCGCAGATCACGCCGCCGGTGGGCTTCAACCTCTTCGTGCTGCAGGGCATGACCCGCCGCGAGATCGGCTGGATCGCCCGCGTGACCATGCCCTTCTTCTGGCTGATGGTGCTGGCGGTGGGCCTGATCTACGTGTTCCCGCAGATCGTGAGCTTCCTGCCGGCGCAGATGCGCAGCTGATCCGACAGCCGGCCCCGCTCACCGCGGCGCGCTGGCGCCGGCGCCCTGGCTGCGCAGCATCTCCTCGATGACCCGGGCGTCGTCCTTCCGGGCCTCGGAGGGCGCGATGTCGGGGATGACCACCTTGTCGATGTCGATGACCTGCTGCTTGGGCAGGAACAGGGTCACCGACTGCGGCACGAACATCACCACGGCCACCAGCACCAGCTGCAGCAGCACGAAGGGGATCGCACCCAGGTAGATGTCGCGCGACTCCACCTTGCGCGGCAGGGCCCCGTTCTTGTGCAGCGTGTCGGAGATGCCGCGCAGGTAGAACAGCGCGAAGCCGAAGGGCGGGTGCATGAAGCTGGTCTGCATGTTCACGCACAGCATCACGCCGAACCAGATCAGGTCGATGCCCATCTTGTCGGCCACCGGTCCGAGCAGCGGCAGGATGATGAAGGCGATCTCGAAGAAGTCGAGGAAGAACGCCAGCAGGAAGATGAAGACGTTGACGAAAATGAGGAAGCCCAGCTGCCCGCCCGGCAGGCCCGACAGCAGGTGCTCGATCCACTTGCCGCCGTCGACGCCCTGGAACACCAGCGAGAAGACGCGCGACCCGATCAGGATGAACACCACCATGGCCGTGATGCGCATGGTGCTGGTCAGGGCGCCCTTCAGCAGCGGCAGGGTCAGCCGACGGTGCATGGCCGCCAGCGCCAGCGACCCCACGGCGCCCATGGCGCCGGCCTCGGTGGGCGTGCAGATCGCGGTGTTCAGCCCTGGCAGGCCACCCATGCTGCCCAGCACGGTGAAGATCAGCACCGCCGACGGGATGATGCCGCGCAGGCACTTGATCCACAGCTCGCGCCCCTTGAGCGTTCGCGCCTCGGGTGGCAGCCCGGGCAGCGCCGCCGGGCGCAGGCGCGTCAGTGCGAAGGTGTAGGCCGCGAAGATCAGCACCTGCAGGATCGACGGCCCCCAGGCCCCCTTGTACATGTCGCCCACCGGCTTGCCCAGCTGGTCGGCCAGCACCACCAGCACCAGCGAGGGCGGCACCAGCTGCGTGATGGTGCCCGAGGCGGCCAGGATGCCGGTGGAATAGCGCATGTCGTAGCCGTAGCGCATCATCACCGGCAGCGAGATCATCGCCATCGCGATCACCTGGCCAGCCACGGTGCCCGTGATCGCCCCCAGGATGAAGCCCACCAGGATGACGGAGTAGCCCAGCCCTCCACGCAGGGGGCCGAAGAGCTGGCCCATCGAGTCCAGCAGGTCCTCGGCCAGCCCGCACTTCTCGAGGATGGCGCCCATCAGCGTGAAGAACGGGATGGCCAGCAGCAGCTCGTTGGACAGGATGGAGAAGATGTTGAGCGGCAGGTTGCCCAGGAAGGCCGGCGGGAACCAGCCCATGTGGATGGCGTAGAGCCCGCAGCCCAGGCCCAGCGCGGCCAGCGAGAAGGCCACCGGGAAGCCGATCAGCATCACCACGATGAGCCCGGCGAACATCACCGGCGCGAACAGCTCGGGGGTCATTGCAGCGGCCTCTCGTAGTGCGTGTCCATCTCGTGCAGGCGCATCAGCCAGCCCACCCGCTTGATCACCTCGGCCACGGCCTGCAGCACCAGCAGGCCCATGCCCAGGGGCAGCAGCAGCATCGCGGGCCAGCGCACCAGGCCGCCGGCCTGGCTGGACATCTCGCCGCTGACGAACATGTTCACGAAGAGCGGCCAGGACAGCACCACGCTCAGCACCATCACCGGGATCAGGAACAGCAGCAGCCCCATCAGGTCGACGAAGACCTTCAGCCGCGTGGGATACAGGCCGTACAGCACGTCGACGCGCACGTGCTCGTTGACGCGCAGCACCTGCGCCGCGCCCAGCATCACGCAGGCGGCGAACAGGTACCACTGGATCTCGAGGAAGGCGTTCGAGCTGATGCTCAGGCCATAGCGCACGAAGGCATTGCCGGCGCTGATGAGGCAGGCCGCCAGCACGGCCCATTCGGCCAGGCGCGCGAAGCGGTCGTTGAGGGCATCGACCCATCGGCTGAGCATCAGCAGCAGCTGCATCGGGGGCTCCGTGAAAGGCGGGGGAACGCCCTTCAGCCTAGGAGCGGCGGCGTAAACCGCAGGTAAAACTGCCGCCGGCTTCAGGCCGGGCCCGGGTGGTCCGGTGTGTCGACCAGCAGGCGGTAGCCCAGCCCGGTCTCGGTGATGAGGTGCTGCGGCCGCGAGGGGTCGGTCTCGAGCCGCTGCCGCAGCTGGCGCACGTAGATGCGCAGGTAGTGCCCCTGGTCGCGGTGGCCCGGTCCCCACACCTCGTGCAGCAGCTGATGGGCCGTGACCACGCGCCCGGCGTGCCGCGCCAGCACCTCGAGCAACCGCCACTGCGTGGCGGTCAGGCGGATGGCCTCGCCGTCGCGGCTGACGGCGCGGGCCGCCAGGTCGACCGCCACCCCACCGAAGCGCACCACCGTCTCGCCCGCGCCCGCGGTGCGGGCCGCGTGCCGCAGGGCCACGCGCAGCCGCGCATGCAGCTCGGCCACGCCGAAGGGCTTGGTGACGTAGTCGTCGGCCCCCACGTCCAGGGCCTCGACCTTCTGGCTTTCGTGGGTGCGCGCCGACAGCACCACGATCGGCCGGCGCGTCCAGGCCCGCAGGCGGCGGATGAGCTCGATGCCGTCGCGGTCGGGCAGACCGAGGTCGATCAGGAACAGGTCGATGCGCCGGTTGCCGGCGAGCGCCTCGCCTTCGCGGGCCGTCGAGGCCTGCTGCACCTGGTAGCCCTCGAGCTCGAGGGTGGAGACGAGCATGCGGCGGATGGCGGCTTCGTCTTCCACCACCAGCACCTGGGGGCGCGGCCCGGTCATGCAGCCCCGCCTTCGTCGACCAGCTCGCCCGGCGGCTGCGCGGGCTGCGGCAGCCGCAGCTCGAAGCAGGCGCCCTGCTCGTTGCGCGCGCTGATCGTGCCCTGGTGCAGCTCGGCCACCGCGGCGCAGATCGCCAGGCCCAGCCCCGTGCCATGGTGGCCACCGGCGTCGCCCGAACGGAAGAACTTCTCGAACACGCGGCGCTCGTGGCCCCGGGCCACCCCGGAGCCCTGGTCGTGGACCGCCAGCAGCACGTCTTCGGGGCCGCGCCGCGCACGCACCGTGACCACGCTGCCTGCGGGCGAGTGCTTCACGGCGTTGCCCAGCAGGTTGCCCAGGGCCTGCCCCATCAGGCGCGCGTCGCACCACAGGGGCAGTTCGTCGGGAACGTCCAGCCCCAGCCGGTGCCGCTCGGTGGCGGGGCCGAGCGCGCGCCAGGCCTCCTGCACCAGTTCGTCCAGCGGGCACCACTCGCAGTCGGGCCGCACGGCGCCGGCCTCGAACCGGGTCAGGTCGAGCAGGTCGCTGACCAGCTGGTGCAGCCGCTCCGATTCGCCCAGCACCTGCTGCAGCAGCGCGCGCCGGCGTTCCGGGTCGATCACCGCGTCCTGGTCCAGCAGGCTGCTGGTGGCCCCGATGATGGTGGTGAGCGGGGTGCGGAAGTCGTGCGAGATGCCGGCCAGCAGGGTGCTGCGCAGGCGCTCGCGGTCGGCGGTCATGGCGGATTCGGCCGACAGCCGTTCATAGCGCACCCGCTCCAGGGCAATGGCGGCCTGGTTCACGAACGCGCGCAGCAGTTCCTCGTCGTCGGCCGGCAAGGGCTGGCCGCGCAGCCCGGTGACGCGCACCGCCCCGGGCCTGGACGGGCCGGCGGGCAAGGGCAGAACCCGGGCATCGGCACCCGCCGGCTGGGGCGGGATGGTGTCCAGCAGCCGCGCCCGGGCGCCCAGCGCCTGCGCGACGGCGGCGTCGAGCGCGCGCCCGATGCCGGCCGCGTCGCCGGCACTGGCCAGTTGCAGCGCCATGCGGTTGAGGGCCTGGTTGCGCGCCGCCCGCGATTCGGCCGCGCGCGCCTGTTCACGGGAGCGGTCGGCCAGGTGCCCGATCACCAGGCCCACCACGATCATCACGGCGAAGGTCAGGAAGTACTGCGGGTCGGCGGGCTTCAGCGACCAGCGCGGCGCCACGTAGAGCAGGTCGAACAGGAACAGGCTGGCCGCAATGCCGTACAGCGTGGCCGGGCGGCCCAGCCGCAGCGCGATGTACACCAGGCCGGCCAGGTACACCATGATCAGGTTGGCCGGCTCCAGAAAGGGCGCCAGCACTTCGCCGGTGGCGGTGCACAGGGCCAGCACGGCGCTGGCGCGCACCAGGGCGGCCAGGACCCGGTCGCGCGGCGCGCGCGCCGGCCCCGCATGGGCCTCCGGCAGGGGGGCTCCCTGCGCGACGGGCGGCGGGTCTGCAGCCGGCGTTCGGGCCTGGATCGGCACACCCGATTCTTTCACGGGGCCCATGGCGCAAGAGCGCAGGTGGCCTCGATCAGCAGGTCGCGGAGTTGATCCTCGCCGTCGCACGCCCTCAGCCGGGACGGTGCCGCCGGCAGGCGCAGCCAGCGCTCCAGCGCGGTGAGCATCTCGTGCTCGGCACTCAGGGTCGGCTGGGGCACGACGAGTGCCAGCACATCCGTCACCGGCGCGCCGTCGGGGCTGCGGATGCCCATGGGCCGCCGCAGCCGGGCATAGGCCACCCGCGGCGACGACAGGTGGGCCAGCGACGAGCGGACCAGCAGCACCCCCTGCCCGGCGACCACCGAGCGGCGTTCGCGGGCCCGCTCGAAGCGCCGGCGCAGCAGTTCGGCCTGCTGGGGCTCCTTGGGCACCAGCAGGCCCGCCAGCAGGCCGAGCACCGCGTGCGGCGCCTCGACGGCAAGCTCCACACGGACCACACGGATCGAAGGCGCGGGTCGCGCGGGCACAGCGGACATCTCGACGGCGACCATGGCGCCATTGGATCCGGGCCCGCGTAAACGTGGCGCAAAGACTGCCGCCACCGCGCCCGCGGCATGCGGAAGTGAAGCCGAATCGCGCGGTTTCTTCGTGGTTCCGCACCTGGCTGCGCCTCCTAGCATCGGTCGTGGGTGGGCATACGCCCGGCCCGCCCGCTCCCTTGCGAGGAATGCCCCATGTCCGATCTCTCGATGCCGCCGCTGTCGCTCGTTCCCAAGGACCAGACGCCGTCCTCCCCGGCCCCTGGCACCGAGCGCGCCCGCTTCGCGTGGCCGACGCCGTCGCTGCCCTGCTACCCCGCGCCGATGCCGGCGGCCGCCCCCGAGCCCTGCGTGATCGAGGGGCTCAACGGCAGCTCCATGGCCGGGCGGCTGATGCACTTCAA
>JAEUPD010000155.1 GCA_016788525.1 Rubrivivax sp. | reverse complement strand
CCGCTGCGACCTCAACCCGTACCCGTTCGACCTGCAGACCGACCGCTACTTCGACTACCGGCTGATCGACCTCATCCATCGCCCGCGCGACGTGGCCGCGCGGCTGGCCACGGCGCTGCGCAAGACGATGAACCAGTACCGCGCCGACAGCCCGGTGTTCAAGCTGATGCCTCAGCTGGAGTCGGAGGACCGGTCGCGCTTCCTGTCGGTGCCCGAGGACTTCCGCGAGGAGGTGGAGCGCGCCCGCCGCCAGCGCCAGGCCGAGACGCTGGACCTGCTGGCGCTGGAGTGCGAAGACCACCTGTGGGAGATCGAGGGCCTGCGCCTGGTGGGCCGCGCGCAGTTCGAGGCCAACTTCATCGAAGGCGCCAAGGACACCTGGCAGCGCATTGCCGCGCGCTACCCCGACGACGCCGAGGCCAACACGGTGCTGTCCACCGTCTACCAGCGCCTGGCCGACCGCACGCGCAGCGAGCAGGCGCTGGCGCGCGTCACGCGCTCGCGCACGCTGTCGCCGGCGCGGTTGTCGGAGCTGCGCGCGCTCTCCGGGCGCAACCTCAAGGCGGCCTGGGTCGAGCAGTGGCGCGGCGAGGCGAACCAGCGGCTGGCGGCACTGCGCTCGCCGCTGCTGCAGCTGGCGGTCGACGCCTATCTCGACGCCTTCAAGCTCGACCTGAACAACAGCTACGCGGGGCTCAACGCGCTCACGCTGCTCATCATCCAGGCCGAGCTGATCGACGGCCAGCGCGAAGCCTGGCGTGAGCTTCAGCGCCATGCCGGCGACGAGCAGCGCGAGTTCGAGCAGCGCACGCAGCGCATCGACCAGCTGGCGCAGTCGCTGCTGCTGGCGCTGGAGGCCGAACGCGAGCGGCTGGCCAACCACGGCCAGGGCGACCCCTGGTTCGCGATGCTCGAGGCGGCGGTGATGTGCACGGTGTCCACGCAGCCCAGCTACGTCGCCCAGCTGTACGTGGAGGCGCGCTACTTCGCGCCGCCGAAGTCCGACGCGGCCATGGTGGGCGGGCTGCAGATGTACAGCGAGCTGGGCATCCGCGGCGCGTTCCAGAACTGGCGCAAGCCGCAGTTCGTGGGCACGCTTGGCGACAACGTCGATGCGGCGCTGGCCGCGCTGGCCGACAGCGAACGCCAGGGAGAGGCGGGCGACCGCCCGAAGCGGCTGCTGGTGTTCGTGGGCCTGCGCGTGGACGACGGCCGCCGGACGCCGTTGGCCAGCGCCGCGGCGGCCGGCGGCGATGCCGAAGGCGAGGGCGGCCCGCTGTTCCCGCCCACGGTGGTGCAGGAGGCACGCCGGCTCATCGAGGCCGAGGTCGACACCGTGGCGGCCTGCGGCGACGGCGTGCTGGCGATGGCCGGCGGCGCCAGCGGCGGCGACCTGCTGTTCCACGAGATCTGCCGCCAGCGCGGAATACCGGCGCAGCTGTTCCTCGCGCTGCCCAAGGCGCAGCACATCGGCGACTTCGTGGCGCCGGCGGGCAGCGAGTGGGTGACGCGCTTCAACGACATCTACCGCGCGCTGTATGGCTCGCAGAAGCCGCTTTGCGGCGTGAAGGTGCTGTCCGATTCGCCCGACCTGCCGCGGTGGCTGCAGGACCAGGACTACTACAACGTCGGGCGGCGCAGCACGCTGTGGATGCTGCAGCACGCGTTGAACCTTGCGCGCCCCTCCGACAGCGATGTCGAGGTCACGCTCATCGCGCTGAAGCCGCGCTCCAGCGACCGGCCGGGGGCCTTTGGCGGGATCAAGCATGCCGTCCGGCTGGCGCAGATGCACGGCGCAAACGTGCGCGAGATCGACCTGCCGGGCGGGCACGGTGCGTCGGCCACCGGGATGGCGGAGGGCGCCATCGAGGGAGCCGCGGATCGCGCCGCTGCCGGCGGCGCGGCACCGAGGCCGCGCGGCAAGGGCATCGCACGGGATTTGATCGAGGCCGACGCGCAGGTGGAGCGTGCGGCGGCGCGCGCCGCCGCCGCACCGGTGGCCGCTGCGGATGCGCCCGGCGCCGCGGCCGGCGGTGCGGGCGTGGCCGCGGTCGGTGGCACTGCGGCCTCGCGGCCTGCGCACCGCTGATCGTGCCCGGGTGGCTGCGCGCCGATGATCCGGCTTGGCCTTGATCGCGTGGGCGACGGGAGGAACGGGGCGCGTGCCGACCGATGAGTTGCTCGACGTCGCCATCGTCGGCGGCGGGCTGGCCGGGCTGATCCACCTGCACTACGCGCGCCGTGCCGGGCTTCGTGCGCGGCTGTTCGAGCGCGCCGACGGCGTGGGCGGCCTGTGGCGCGAGCTGCCGGCATGGCAGGACATCCAGATCCGCCCGCTGGACTGGACCGTGGGCGACCTGCCGGTGGCCGGGCCGCTGCAGCCGCAGATCCTGGCCAACATCGAGCAGTGGGTGGCGCGCTTCGGCCTCGCCGACGGCATCACGCTCGGCTGCCCCGTGCGGCATGCCCGCCACGAGGGCGGCGCCTGGGTGCTGGAGCTGCCGTGGGGCAAGGTGCGCGCGCGGCACCTGGTCGCAGCCACCGGCGCGCACAACGTGCCGGTGATTCCGCCGGCGCGGCGGCAGGGCGCGCAGGTGCGCGAGCTGCACTCGAGCGCGCTTCGCGACCCGGCGGAAGTGGCCGGCCGCGAGGTGGTGGTGGTCGGCGGCGGCGCCTCGGCCTTCGACCTGCTCGAGCTGTGCCTCGAACATGGTGCGCGGCGCATCGTGTGGGTGTACCGCAGCCTGCGCTGGTTCACGCCGACGCGAAAGCCCAAGGCCGTGGCCGGCAGCGTGCGCCCGCTGGCCCGCCAGCAGGCCGAAGGCGTGCCTGTCGAGCAGCAGAATGCCGCGGCCGATGCCGAGTTGCGTGGGCGTTATCGGGCCTTCGGCATCGAGGCGCTGCTGCCCGGCCGGCCGGTGGATCTGCGCCGTGACCAGGTCTTCCCGGGCCGCGCGGGCCTGCTGGCCGGGCTGGCACGGGTGGAGCGTTGCCCAGGCACCGTGCAGGGCATCGAGGGCCGCGAGGTGCTGCTGTCGGACGACCGGCGGCTGGGTGCCGACCTGTTGCTGTGGGGCACCGGCTATCGCATGGACCTCGGGTGGCTCGAAGACCCGCGGCTGGCCGCCATCGACAGCGCCGCGGCGCTGGCCGCGCGCTGCGGCTGCGTCATGCGCAGCCTCGACGCGCCCGACCTGTACCTGCCGGGCGTGCTGCTCGACGGCTTCGGCGCGATCTCGTGGAACTACGCGATCATCGCGCGCACCGTGATGTCACATGTGCGTGGCCAGGCGCGGCTGGATCTGGAGCCGACGGGTCACCGCCTGAACCACCTCGATGTCGTGGCGCATCTCGCCGCCCGCGACCCGGCCAGCTTCGGCGGTGCCGATGCGCGGGCCTGGTGCCGCGAAGCCGGCCTGGGCACCCCGGACGACCGGCCCTATGCGTTGCCTTGAGGGCGGACCGTTCGCAGGGGCCCGCCGGCGGCAGCCGCGGTGCGCGCGGCCATCGTGCACGTTGCCAGCCGGGCCTCGAGGTCGCCCAGTTTGAACGGCTTGGTCAGCGGTGTGCCCAGGCCGGCCTCGGCACACCGCTGCCGCGTGTCGGCCGTGGCGTCGGCGGTGACCACGATGATTGGCACCTGGCCGGCCGGCGGGCGCAGCTGCCGGATGCGGTGGGCGGCCTCCAGGCCGCCGAGTTCGGGCATGTGCAGGTCCATGAGCACGACATCGATGCCGCCGGCGGCCGCCCCCTCCACCGCTTCGACCGCCTCCTGCCCGTTGCGCACGAACTGCACGTGATGGCCGAGATGGTCGAGCATCGAGCGCAGCACGAGGCGGCCGAGGTCGTCGTTCTCCGCGGCCAGGATGCTCAGCCGGCCTGCCGGTGTCGCGGGTGGGTGCCCGGGCGGCTCCGCGGCTGCGGCCGTGTGATCTGGCGATGACGCGGCTGGGGCGGTTGGCGCCAGCGGCGGCGCTTCAGCCGCCGACGCCGTGCTCGCCAGCTGCAGCGGCAGATGCACCGTGAAGCGGCTGCCCAGGCCACTGGCGCTTTCGACCTCGATGTCGCCGCCCATCAGCCGGGCCAGACGGCGCGAGATGAACAACCCCAGCCCGGCGCCGCCCGTGCCTCGCGCGAGCGTCTGGTCACCGAGCGAGAAGCGTTCGAAGAGGTGGCGCCGGATGCCGGCATCGACGCCGGCGCCGGTGTCGGTGACGGCGATCCACAGTTCCTCCGTCGTCACCTGCACCTCGATGCCGACGCGGCCGCGCTCGGTGAATCGGATCGCGTTGGAGACCAGGTTGAGCAGGATCTGGCGCAGGCGCGTCGGGTCGAGGTCGAGCGCGCGCGGCACCCCGGGGCCGAAGTGCGGCGGCTCGAAGGTGAGGTCCTTCTCGACGGCCGCGCTGCGCGTGAGGCCGTACACCTCGGCCACCAGCGAGCGCACGTCCACCGGGCCGGGCCGCAGCGCCAGCGTGCCCGACTCCAGCCTCGACATGTCCAGCATGTCGTCGAGCACGGCCAGCAGGTGGTCGGCGGCGTTGTGCGCCGTCTGCATCTGGCGGCGCTGCCGCGGGTTCAGCTCGCCGGCGGCCAGCAGCTGCAGCATGGTCATCATGCCGTGGAACGGCGTGCGGATCTCGTGGCTCATGTTGGCCAGGAACACCGACTTCGCCTGGCTGGCGCGCTCGGCCTCGAAGCGCGCCGAGCGCAGGTCGCGCGTCATCGCCTCGAGCGCGCGCCGGCGCAGCGATTCCTGCCGCAGCAGCCACAGCGCCATCACGCCGAAACCCACCGAGCCCAGCGACAGCAGCGTGGTCAGCACCGCGCCGGCCACCGCCTGCTCGCGCACGCTGTCGTAGCGCTCGGCGACCAGCGTGGTGACGACGTGCGCCGAGCTGAGCACCAGCGACAGCAGTGGTTCGTCCAGCGGCTGCGACCCGGCCAGCAACTCGCGCACCGCCGCGCCGTCGAAGCCGCGCACCGGGTTCGGGCCGAGGAAGCGGTCGGCGAACTCGACGAACTGCCGCGTGCGCAGCACCGCCTGGCGCAGCTCGGCGGCGTCCGCGACGAGCCGCTCGGCGCGCCCGGAGACCAGCAGGTCGGCGCGGCTGACGAAGATGTCGTAGCGCAGCTGCACGTTGCCACGCTGCAGGCCGGGGTCGGGCGCGGCGGCGGCCTCGTGCAGCGCGCTGCGCAGCCGCTGGAACTCCACCTGCAACTGGGCGATGCTGACCTGCAGGTAGTCGTCCTGGAAGCGCACGGTGGCGTCCAGCAGGCGGTGCTGGCGCACCTGCAGCCAGGCAGCGGCGCCCAGCATCAACACGAGCGAGGCGGCGGCCAACCCGGCCAGCAGCGGCAGCCAGCGCCGCAACGAGGGCGTGGTGCCGCTCATCGGGCTGCCCCGCGCGCAGCGCTCTGCGGGATGAACGCCTGGGACCGGCGTGGCGCTTTCACTGGGGCGCCTTCGCCTTGAAGGGCTCCGGCATGAGCGCCTGGGAGCGGCCCGGCGCGCTCATGCCAGTTCGATCGCGCGCAACTGCCAGATGCAGCGCGCGAAGTAGGTCGCCGAACGCAGCGCCGGCAGCTCGTCGAAGGGGTACATCACGAACAGCGGCCCCTTCTCGCGCACCGTCATCGTGCGCCCGTCGAGCTGGTGTGCGGCGATGACGTCGAAGCGGCGCAGGTCCTCGAGCGGGATCTCGACCTTGTAGTCGTTGAGGGCCACGCAGCGCGCGACGCGCGCACCGTCGACCTGGGCGCCCGAAGCGGCCAGCACGTCGCGCAGCAGCGGGCCGGTGAAGCGCCGCGGACCCGAGTACCACGGCGTCGTGGTGGTGATGTGGCGCTGCGGCAAGGCGTGCAGCGCCGCCATGTCCATCTGCCGGCGCCCGGAGCTCGAGAACGCCCGGCCATGCACCGTGAGTACCGCGGCCGGTTCGGCCACGGTGGGGTTGCCGCGCGCCGCCTGCACCCAGGCGAGGGCGGCCGCGCTTGGCGCCGCCAGAAGGAGCCGCCGCCGCTGCCGGCCCGGACCCGCGGTCCTGCCACCGGCCGGCGGGTTCGATCTGTGGGATTGCATGGCGGGGAACTCTAGCGTAGCGCCCGCCGGTGCCGGGCCGCGGGAATTCACGGCCGCGACACCACCCCGCCTGAATGGGCGGAGGCCCGCGGCCCCCCTGCCGATCGGACGCCGGCCACACGCCGGGCACGCGCGGGCCGATGACCCCCGCGATCAAGTGGGCCGATCAGAGCCCCTTGAGCACCCCGCGCAGCTTGGAGACGATTTCGTCGAGATGGCGGTCGTCCATGACGAACGGTGGCGCGACGATGAGTGCGTCGCCCGTGCTCTTCAGGTTGAGTCCGGCGTCGTAGAGGCGTTTTTGCGCCTCGTGGCCGCGCGCCCCGGGTGTGCCGTCGACGGCCACGTCCACCGCGGCCATCAGGCCCACGCTGCGGATGTCGGTGACGACGGTGCAGTCCTGCAGCGAGTGGATGGCGTCGATGAACTTGGGGCTCATCGCCGCTGCGCGCTCCATCAGCTTTTCCTTGGCGAAGATGTCCATCATCGCGAGGCCCGCGGCGCACGAAGCCGGGTGCGCGCTGTAGGTGTAGCCGTGGAAGAACTCCACGCCCTTGGCCGGGCCGGCGCTGGTGATGTCGTCGTAGATGTCCTGGCGCGCCGCCACCGCACCCATCGGCTGCGCGCCGTTGGTGATGGCCTTGGCCATCGTCAGCAGGTCGGGTGTCACGCCGAAGGCCTGCGCGCCGAACGGCGCGCCCATGCGGCCCCAGCCGGTGATCACTTCGTCAAAGACCAGCAGGATGCCGTGCTGGTTGCAGATCTCGCGCAGGCGGTTCAGGTAGCCCTTGGGCGGTGGCAGGCAGCCGAACGAACCGGCGGTGGGCTCGACGAAGCAGGCCGCGATGTTCTCGCCGCCGTAGAGGTTGCAGAACCGCAGCAGGTCATCGGCGAGGTCGGCGCCATGCTCGGGCTGGCCCTTGACGAACTTGTTCTGCGGCAGCGCCGTGTGGCGCATGTGGTGCACGCCGGCCAGCCCCAGGCCGAAGGTGCGCCGGTTGTTCACCATGCCGGCCAGCGCCACGCCGCCCAGGTTCACCCCGTGATAGGCGCGCTCGCGACTGACGAACATCTGGCGCTGCGGCTGGCCCTTCACGCGGTGGTACGCCAGCGCGATCTTCATCGCGGTGTCCACGGCCTCGCTGCCGCTGTTGACGAAGAAGACGCGGTTCAGCCCCTTGGGCGTGTACTGCGTGACGCGCTCGGCCAGTTCGAACGCCTTGCCATGCGCGCGCAGGAAGGGCGCGGTGAAGTCCAGCGTCTGCAGCTGCTCGTACACGGCGCTGGCGATCTCCTCGCGGCAGTGACCGGCGGCCACGCAGAACAGGCCCGCGCTGGCGTCGATGACTTCCTTGCCTTCGGGCGTGTAGAAGTACATGCCCTTGGCGCGGGCGAACATCTTCGGCTCGGCCTTGAACTCCTTGTTCGGGCTGAAGGGCATCCAGTAGGGCTGGCGCGCCTGCGCGTCTGCGGCGGCGGGGGCGGTAGCGACTTGGGGTTCGGCGTGGCCCATGGCGGCTGGCTCCGGGGGGGTGGGTGGGAAACGCTGATTCTGAAGGCGAATGCGCCCACGCGGGCCCGGCCCCGATCGGCTGGCGAAACACGGCGGTGCCGACCGCCGCCGGGGCCGCCGGCTTTGGTGCGCCCTGCACAGCGCGCGCCGCAGTCGACCGGCGCGGGGCCACCATCCCCAAGGACCGTGTGGGGCCTCGGCCGGCGGTGCATCATCATCCGCAGGCCACCACGCTGGAGCGAGACCCATGCAACGTCGTCACCTGGTCGTCATCGCCGCCGCCGGCTGGCTTGGTGAACGCGCGCATGCCCTGTCGGAGAACGATGCCGCCTCGGGCATCCGCACGGCACTGGAGCGCGGCGCGCTGGCCGCCGTGGGGCTGCTCGGCAAGGACAACGGCTTTCTCGGCGACGAGCGCGTGCGCATCGCACTGCCCGACAAGCTGGAGGAGGTGGCCAGGCTGCTGCGCGCTGCCGGCCAGGGCAAGCGCGTGGACGACCTGGTCACGGCGATGAACCGGGCCGCCGAGCGTGCCGTGCCGCTGGCCAAGGGCATGCTCGTGGATGCGGCGCGAAAGATCACGCTGAAAGACGCCGTCGGCATCGTCAAGGGCAGTTCGACCTCGGTGACCGAGTACTTCAGCGGCAAGACGCGCGAGCCCCTGCACGGCAAGTTCCTGCCCATCGTCACCGACGCGATGCAGAAGGTCTCGCTGGCCGCGCGCTACAACTCGTTTGCCAGCCGGGCGGCGACCTTCGGCCTGCTGAAGAAGGAAGACGCCAACCTGCAGCAGTACATCACCGGCAAGGCGCTGGACGGACTCTTCCTGATGATCGGCGAGGAGGAAAGGAAGATCCGCGCCGACCCGCTGAAGACCGGCAGCCGCGTCCTGCAGGCGGTGTTCGGGCGCTGAGAGGGGCTGAGGGGTGCCGCGGCCGCACCCGCGGTCGCCGTTGTGACTACCGGACGTACCTGCGCACGGCGTCGCTCAGCGCCGCCAGGTCCACCGGCTTGGTCAGGTATTCGGCGAAGCCGGCCGCCAGCGCCGCGTCGCGGTCGGCCTGCATGGCACTGGCGCTCACGGCCAGCACCGGCACTTGCGCCGTGGCGGCATGCGCGCGCAGCCGCGCCAGCACCTCGAAGCCGTCCATCCCCGGCATCTGGATGTCCAGCAGCACCAGGTCGGGCGGGTCGCGCAGTGCGCGCTGCAGACCCTCCATCGGCTGCTCGGCGCTCTCGAGTCTCACCTCCGGCCGGCGGCCGAGCATGGCTTCCATCACCACCACGTTGACCGGGTTGTCCTCGATGTAGAGCACGCGCCGCCGGGCTGCCGCGAGGCCGGCCGCCACAGGCGCCATCGGCTGCGCGGGGTGGGTCGCGACCGCAGGGTGTGCCGGGTACGCCCGGTGGACGGCGTGCGCCACCGCCGTGCTCACCGCCGGCAGCGCCACGCTGAAGGTGCTGCCTGCCCCCGGGGTGCTGGTGACGCGGATGTCTCCGCCCATCGCCTGCACCAGCCGCAGGCTGAGCGCCAGGCCGATGCCGGTGCCTTCGACGCTGCCGCGCTCGGCGCCCAGGCGCTCGAAGGGCTGGAACAGCCGCTCGCGCTGGGCCGCGCTCAGGCCCACACCGGTGTCGCGCACGGCAATCACCAGTTGCGCCCCGGCCGAGGTTTCCTCCAGCTGCCAGTCCACGCCCACCTCGCCGCCGAACCGGTTGTACTTGACCCCGTTGCCCAGCAGGTTCAGCAGCACCTGCTCCAGCCGGCGGCGGTCGGCCCAGGCCTGGGCCCGGCGCGGTGCGGCGAGCGCGGTGTGCAGCCGCACCCCGCGCTGCAGCGCCAGCGGTTGCACGAGTGCCAGGCACTCGGCCACCAGTTCGTCGACCGGCACCGCGGCGCGCTCCACCACCAGCTGCCCGGCCTCGATGCGCCCGAGGTCGAGCACTTCGTTGATCAGGCCCAGCAGGTGCCGGGCGGCGCGCTGCATCTCGTGCACGTAGCCTTGCTGGTGCGGTGCCAGTGGCGGATCGGCGTTGTGCGCCAGCAGCTGCGCGAAGCCGACGACCGCGTTCATCGGTGTGCGCAGCTCGTGCGACATGTGCGACAGGAACTGCGACTTCGCCCGGTTGGCCCGCTCGGCGTCGTCGCGCGCGGCGATCAGCGCCTCGCGCGCGAGGTTGCGTTCGGTGATGTCGATGCCGAAGGCGTAGCAGGTGCGGCTGCCGTCGGGCCGCACCGGCCCGGCCACATGCGTCACCTCGACATCGATGCGCGCGCGGCCGGGGCCGGCCGGGTAGGAGCGCTCGACCTTCACCGCGGCGCCGCCCAGGGCGCCGGCCAGCTCCTCGCGGATCTGGCGGGCGCGTTCCTCGCCCAGCACCTCGGCGGCGGTGTGGCCGACGATCGCTTCGCGCGGCCGCTGCCACAGCTCGGCCAGCCGCTGGTTGACGTACGTGTAGCGCAGCTCGTGGTCGGCCGCCGAGATGAACCCGGGAAAGGCGTCCAGCAGCGCGCGCTGCTCGGCCCCGGTCGACTGCAGCACGTGCAGGGCACGCTCCTCGGCAGTGATGTCGCGAAAGCTCCACACGCGCACCTGGCGCTGGCCCACGCGCGCAGGCTCGCAGCGACGGCGCAGCACGCGGCCGTCGCGAAGCTCGAGGCGGTCGTCGGCGGCCTGGTTGCCCGCGATGATGGCGGCCACGCGGGCGCTCTCGGCGGCCGCGTCGATGAACAACGGCCTCGCCGCGGCCATGATCTCCGCCGGCGTCAACGCGCGCGCCTTCTCCGGCGGCAGCCCCCACATCTGCAGCATCTGCTGGTTCACGAAGCGCACCGGCTGCCTGGGGTCTTCGGCATCCGAGGCGAAGATGGCGTCGCCGGTGGCTTCCAGCGTGCGGCGCAGGTACTCCGCGCCGGCTTCGGCGGCGGCACGGCTGGCCTGCAGTTCCTCCTCGGTGCGCTTCTGTGCCGTGAGGTTGGTCCACAGGCCCACCGAGCCGGCGGGCCGGCCCTCGCGGTCCTTCAGCGGCGTGGCGCTGGCCATGGCATGCACGCGGGTGCCGTCGGGCCGCTCGATGTCGATCTCGTAGGTGCTGGGCTCGCCGCGGCGGCGCCGCTCGAGCTCGCGCTCCAGTGCCTCGCGCGCGTCGCCCTCGAACAGGTCGAGCGCCGGTCGGCCGAGCAACTGCTCGCGTTCGCGGCCGAGCATGCGGCACATCGCCGGGTTGAGGTCGGTGGTGCGGCCCTCGGCGTCGATGAACCAGTAGCCCTGGGGCGTGCCGCGCAGCAGCTGCTGCATCAGGTCGTGCTGCTGGCCGAGCGCGCGCAGGGCCTGCTCGGCGGCCGCGGCGCTGGCGCGCGCGGCCTCGGTGCGCTCCGCGGCTGACGCCTGGGCATTCACGAGGGCGCGCAGCGCGCGGTCGCCGCGCCGCGCGGCGATGGCCATGACCACCACGAACATCAGCGTCGGCAGGCCCAGCACCGCCGCGTGGTCGTCGCGCGATGCGGCCAGCCCGACCAGCAGCGAGGCCAGCACCGGCCCGGCGAACAGCGCGCTGGCGGCGAGGTCGAACGCGCCAATCACGAGGGCCCCTCCGGCCAGCGCCACCAGCAGCAGCACCATGGCGTCCAGCCCCCCGTGGCCCAGCTGCGGGGCCAGCGCGACCCCCGGCCAGCCCCAGACCAGCCCGTGCAGCAGGAACACCAGGCGGTAGCGGCCGAGCCAGTCCGCGGTACTGGCGCCGGCGGCGCGGTGCCACCGCGCCAGCCCCACGCGCAGCCCGAGCACCGCGGCCAGCGCGGCCAGCCAGCCGGCCAGCCCGGCAGCGGGCACCTCGTCGCGCAGCAGCCAGGCCAGCCCCAGGGCCGCCACGGCGCTGGCGGCCGCCGAGCTGTGCGCGATGCCCGCATGCAGCGCCAGGCGGGCGCCGGGCAGCGAGCGGCCCGGCTCAGCGGAGCGAGCCAAGCTGGCCTCCCGCTGCTCCCGCGAGGGGCGGCGTGGGCGCGGTGGTGGGTGGGCAGGTGGCGCGATGCACGTCGATCGGCAAGCCTAGCGCCGGGCGCCGGGTCGGGAAGGAAGTGAGGCGGTCGCCGGGCGGCGATGCGCGATTTTTTCGACACCGGCCGCGCCGCCCGCCGGCTGGGAGGCCCGCCCGGCCGCCTGGGGCCTCCTTCACACCGACTGCGGCGAGCCCCGATGGCAGCGGCGCCTTGCGCGGGCATGCTCGAGCGATGACCCGACCGCATGACCCCGCCGTGCCCGTCACCGTCTTCGCCGCACGTCGCATCGTGACGATGAACCCGGCGCGACCCGTTGCCACCCACGTCGCGGTGCAGGG
Source organism: Rubrivivax sp. (assembly GCA_016788525.1). GTDB lineage: Bacteria > Pseudomonadota > Gammaproteobacteria > Burkholderiales > Burkholderiaceae_C > Rubrivivax. The sequence continues at coordinate 6,122 of JAEUPD010000155.1, read as the reverse complement.
CGGGCGCATCCTCGGCGCCGGCACACTGGACGAGCTGCGCGGCTGGGGCGCCTTCCGGCTCGACGAGCGCTTTGCCGATGCGGTGCTGCTGCCCGGCTTCGTCGAAGGCCACAGCCACCTGATGGCCGGCACGCTGTGGCGCTACACCTACTGCGGCTTCTTCGACCTCGCCGACCCCGAAGGCCGGCGCTGGCCGGGTGCGGAGTCGCTGGAAGAAGTGGTGGCCACGCTGCAGCGCGCCGCCCGCGCCGGCCCGCCGGAAGACGCCGCTGCGAAGGCGGGGCCACCGCCGGTCACCGGCTGGGGATTCGACCCCATCTACTTCGGCACCAGAAGGCTGACCCGCCACGACCTCGACCGCGTCAGCGCCACGCGACCGGTGGGCGTGCTGCACGCCAGCGGGCACATCCTCAACGTCAACACCGTGGCGCTGGAGCGCGCCGGCTTCCTGCGCACCGGCATCGACCACCCGGCCTTCCCGCTGGGCAACGACGGCCTGCCCAGCGGCGAGCTGAAGGGCCCGGAGGCCATGCTGCCGGCGCTCGACCACGTGGGGCTGAACCGCTCGTTCCTCTCCGGCGACGAGTTCGGCATGCGCTCGTTCGCCAGGCTGGCCGTGCGCACCGGCGTGACCACCGCCACCGACCTGGCCGCGACGCTGCAGGACGAGGAGGTCGGCACGCTGCTGCGCGTCACCGGCGAGGCCGGCTACCCGCTGCGGCTGGTGCCGCTGCTGCGCCTGATCGGCATGAAGCCGGCCGAGGCGGTGGCGCGCGCGGTGGCGCTGCGCGCGCAGTCGACCGAACAACTGCGCCTGGGCGCCATCAAGGTGGTGGCCGACGGTTCGATCCAGGGCTTCTCGGCCCGGCTGCGCTGGCCCGGCTACTACAACGGCGCGCCCCAGGGCCTGTGGTACACGGCGCCCGAGGCGATGCGCGAGTGCTACGCGCTGGCGCTGCGCGCCGGGGTGCCCGTGCACACGCATACCAATGGCGACGAGGCCACCGACCTGGCGCTGGACATGATCTCCGCGGCGCTGGCCGAGTGGCCGCGCCGCGACCACCGCTTCACGCTGCAGCACGTGCAGCTGGCCGACGCGGCGCAATTCCGCCGCATGCGCGCGCTGGGCGTGGGCGTGAACCTCTTTGCCAACCACCACTTCTACTGGGGCGACCAGCATCGCACGGTGACTGTCGGTCCCGAACGCGCCGAACGCATGAACGCCTGCGCCACCGCGCTGCGCGAGGGCGTGCCGCTGGCCATCCACAGCGACGCGCCGGTGACGCCGCTGGCGCCGTTGTTCACGGCCTGGTGCGCGGTCAATCGCCTCACGGCCAGCGGTCACGTGCTCGGCGCGGCGGAGCGCATCGGCGTGCCCGAGGCGTTGCGCGCCATCACGCTTGGGGCGGCGTACTCGCTCGGGCTCGACGGCGAGATCGGCAGCATCGAGTGCGGCAAGCGCGCGGACTTCGCGGTGCTGGGCGACGACCCCGGCGCGGTGCCGCCCGAGCGGCTGCGCGAGGTGCCGGTGTGGGGCACCGTGCAAGGCGGCCGCGTGTTCGAGGGCGGCGCGGCGGAGCGGCCGGCGTGAACCGCGGGGCACCAGCCACGGCGCCCCGGCCGGAATCGAGGCCCGATTCGGCGCCAGGGTCAGGGCCGGTGCCCGCCGTGGTCGTCGGCGGCTACCTTGGTGCCGGCAAGACCACGCTCGTCAACCACCTTCTGCGCGAGGAAGCGGCGCGCCCCGGGGGGCGCCGCATCGCGGTGCTGGTCAACGACTTCGGCGAGATCAGCATCGATGCCAATCTCATCCAGGGCGCCGACGGCGAAGTGCTCAGCCTCGCCGGTGGCTGCGTGTGCTGCAGCTTCGGCGCCGACCTCGTCGGCACGCTGGCCAGCGTGCTGCGCCGCGCGCCAGCGCCGCACGTGGTGCTCGTCGAGTGCAGCGGCGTGGGCCTGCCGGCCGCCGTGGCGCGCACCGCGGCCCTGGTGCCGGGGCTCGCGGTGCAAGGCTGCGTGGTGGTGGCGGATGCCGCTGCGGTGCGCGAGCAGGCGGCCGATCGCTACGTCGGCGACACCGTGCGACGGCAGCTGCACGAGGCCGACTTGCTGCTGCTGACACGGCTGGACCTGCTGGCGGCTGAGGAGGCGGCCGCGGTGCAGGCCTGGCTGCGCGCCATGCCGCTGGGGGCACCGTGCGTGCCGGCCACGCACGGCGCGGTGGCCGCCTCGGTGGTGCTCGGCGTGGAGTGGTTGGATCTCGACGCGGCGCATGGCAAGGTGGTCGAGGTCGCCGATGTCGCTGGCGCCGCGGCAGAGCCAGCCCGCGCGCCGGGGCGGCAGCCGTTTTCGCCACAGCCGCTGGCCGGCTGCTCACCGGCCGCGGCCGCGCAGCGCTTCATCGCGCAGACCCGCCGCTTCGCCCAGCCTGTGGACGTGCAGGCGCTGGGGGGCGAGTTGCTGGCCGCCGGCGCGCTGCGCGCCAAGGGGGTTCTGCAGGATGAACGCAGCGGCCAGTGGCTCGAGCTGCAACTGGCCGGCAAGCGCCTTGTGCTGGCCACGTGGTCGCGAGCGGGCACCCCGGCGCAGGGGCGGCTCGTGTCGATCCACCTGCGCGGCGCAGCCGCCGGGTAGACACCGAACCCGCCCGCCGGGCTAGGCGGGCCCGGCGGCTCACCGGGCCGCCGGATGTTCACCCCCTAGGTCGAAGCGGCGCGCGCCGCGCGGCGGCACAGATTCGGTCACGAACGCGGCGCAGCTGCCACCGCACCGGCAGCACAGCACGCACACGCGGCCCACGAGAATGAAACCGCCCTCGCGAAGGCTGCACCATGCCCCAAGGAACCGGTTCGCCGATGCCCGCGCTGCGCGGCCAGCGGGCCGACGTGGCCTTCATCTACGACGACCCGGGCGCAGAGGCGGCCCGCTTGCGCGGCGCGCTGCTGGCCGCGGTGCTGCGCCTGACGCCACACTCGATGGCGGCCAACGCCGGCTGCGCGCTGGTCGTCCTGTGGGCGTATGTCGAAGCCATGCCGCCAGGCATGGTGGTGTGGGCGGCGCTGCTGGTGGCGATGGCCGGCGTGGCATTGCGCAGCTGGTGGCGGGGGCGCCAGCGGCTGCGCGAGACGGCCACGCCGCGCGTGCTGCACCGGGCCACGCTGCATGCCGGCGCGCTGGCCGCGCTGTGGGCGGTGGTGCCGTTGGCCTGGTTCCCTTCGGCCGCGCCGGCGCAGCAGCTGCAGATCGGCATCGTGGTGGCCGGCATGATGGGCGCCGGTGCCTTCCTGCTGAGCCCGCTGCCGCGCGCGTGCCTGGTCTACCTGGCCATCTACGCCGTGGCCGCGGTGGGCGCCTTGCTGGCCGAAGGCAACCCGGCGCATGCCGGGGTCGGCGCGATGCTGGCGTTCTATGCCAGCACGCTGGCCGCCGGTGCGCTGGCCGCCGGCCAGCGGCATGTGGCACTGCTGCGCGCCCGTGCCGCCGCGGCCGACCAGGGCCGCATGCTGGCGCTGCTGCTGCAGGACTTCGAGGCCCACGCCGACGAGGCGCTGTGGCAGGCCGACGCGCAGGGCCTGGTCAGCCACGCCTCGCCGCGGCTGGCGCAGTTGCTGGGCCTGCCGGCCGGCGACAGCCCGGTGGGCCGCCCGCTGGCCGAGCTGCTGGCTGCTGGCGATGCCCACCAGGCGCAGGTGGTGCGCGAGTCGCTGGCCGATCGCCGCCGGCTGCGCGACCTGCCGGTGGCGGTGCACCACGGCGGGCGCACGCGGCACCTGGTGCTGCACGGCAAGCGTGTCATCGGCGAGGACGGCACGCCGCAGGGCTGGCGCGGCGTGCTCGCCGACGTGACCGAGCGCGTGCTCAGCCAGAAGCGGCTGCATCTGCTGGCGCACACCGACCCGCTCACCGGCCTGGCCAACCGCCTGACGCTGCGCGATGCGCTGGCCGAGTGCCTCAAGCGCGGCGGCGGTGGCGCGCTGCTGTCGCTGGACCTGGACAACTTCAAGGGGGTCAACGACAGCCTGGGCCACACCGCCGGCGACCAGCTGCTGGGCGCCGTGGCGCAACGCCTGCGCGAATGCATGCGCCCGGGCGACCTGGTGGCACGGCTGGGCGGCGACGAGTTCGCGGTGCTGATGCAGCATACCGCGCGCGCCGAAGACGCCCAGCTGCTGGCCGAGCGGCTCATCCGCGCCGTCGCCGAGCCGTTCGAGCTGCCCGGGCGGCACCTGCGCATCGGCGGCAGCGTGGGCGTGGCGATGTTCGGCGCGACCGCCGGCGAAGCCGACCTCGGCGCCGAGGAGCTGTTCGTACGTGCCGACATGGCGCTCTACTCCGCCAAGGAGGCCGGGCGCGGCCGCCATGTCGTCTACTCGCAGGCGCTGGGTGAGCGCAGCCGCCGCCGGCTGGCCATCGAGCAGGGCCTCAAGCAGGCGGTGCAGCGCAACGAGCTTTCGCTGCACTGGCAGCCGAAGATCGACATCGCCTCGTGGCGCATCGTCGGTGCCGAAGCGTTGATGCGCTGGGAGACGCCGGCGCTGGGCCGCGTGGGGCCCGCGGAGTTCATCGGCGTGGCCGAGCAGTGCGGGCTGATCGACGAGCTCGGCCGCTTCGCGCTGGTGCGCGCCTGCACCGAGGCCACCGGCCCGCTGGCGGGGCTGACGGTGTCGGTGAACGTCTCGCCGGTGCAGCTGCAGGACCCGGGCTTCGTCGAGCAGGTGCGACAGGTGCTGCGCGAGACGGGGCTGGCCGCCCACCGGCTGGAGCTGGAGATCACCGAGACGCTGTTCATCGACGATGCCCATGGCGCCTTGGACCGGCTGCACGCGCTGCGCGACCTGGGCGTGCGCATCGCGCTGGACGATTTCGGCACCGGCTACTCGTCGCTGGCGTATCTGCGGCGTTTCCCGTTCGACACGTTGAAGATCGACCGCGCCTTCGTGCAGGAGGCGCTGGCCGACGAGGAGTCGCGCGCCATCGTGCACTCCATCGCCGCACTGGCCGCCACGCTGGGCATGCGCACGGTGTGCGAAGGCGTGGAGACGGGCTCGCAGCTGGCCGTGGTGTCGGCCGCCGGCTGCGACCAGGTGCAAGGTTATGTCGCCTCGGCGCCGCGGCCGCTGGCGCAGTTCGGCGAACTCGTACGCCGCTGGCCGGACGAGCGGCCGACGACGGTGCCGCTGCACTGACAGGTTGTTGTCGTCGCTCCCGGTGTGCCCTGGGTGGCCCGCGCCGCGGGAGCAGAATCGGCGCCCATGACACTCGCTGCTGCCGAAGAAGTGCTCGCGTTCTGGTTCGGGCCCGCGCTGGCCGATGAGCAACGGCCGGAGTGGTTCAAGAAGGACGCTGCGTTCGACGACGAGATCCGCGCGCGCTTCGGTGCGCTGGTCGAAGCGGCGCTCGGCGGCGGCCTGCGGCATTGGGACGCGGCGCCGCGCTTCGCGGTGGCGCGCGTCCTGCTGCTGGACCAGTTCACGCGCAACACGTTTCGCGGCCAGCCGAAGAGCTTTGCCGGCGACGCGCAGGCGCTCGCGGCGGCACGCGTCCTCGTCGAGCGCGGCGACGATCTGCGGGTCAACGGCGTGATGCGCTCGTTCATCTACCTGCCGTTCGAACACGCCGAAGACCGGGCCATGCAGGCCGAGTCACTGCGGCTCTTCGCGCGGCTGGGTACCGATCATCCGAAGCTGGCGGGCCTGCTGGAGTGGGCGAAGAAGCACGAGGTGATCGTGGCGCGCTTCGGGCGCTTTCCGCATCGCAATGCGGTGCTGGGGAGGGTCTCGACGGCCGAGGAGATCGAGTTCTTGAAGGAGCCCGGGTCGTCGTTCTGATGGCCGGGGGTGCGAGCTGGTCGCGGTCTTGTGTTGGTTCGGCTTGGTGGCTGCGTTCCTGGGCTGGCGGATTGAGAGCTGCAGTTCGCGGTGGTGGCGGCTCAGGCGAGGGCGGGCCAGGGCCTGGGGCGCAGAGCCGGCGGTCAGCCCGCTGCGCGGGCTGACTTCTCTGGCCTTGCAGGCCGCGCCGGGCCTTGCGGCCCGGCCGCTCGCCAGGCACGAACAGTCCACTGGACTGTTCGTGTCCGGGCTCGCCTGCTCGGGCTTCTGGCCCGCGCCCCAACTCGCTCCGCT
>JAEUPD010000131.1 GCA_016788525.1 Rubrivivax sp. | reverse complement strand
CTACGACCGCTTCCACGACTTCGAGCGCACGATGCAGCTGAACTACTTCGGCGCGCTGCGCATCACGCTGGGGCTGCTGCCCGGCATGGTGGCCAAGAAGAAGGGCCACGTCGTCAACATCAGCTCGATCAGCGTGCTGGTCAACGCGCCGCGCTTCTCGGCCTACGTGGCGAGCAAGGCCGCGCTGGACGCCTGGACGGCCTGCGCCTCGAGCGAGTTCGCCGACCAGGGGGTGACGTTCACCACCGTGAACATGCCGCTGGTGCGCACGCCGATGACGGCGCCGACCAAGATCTACGAGAGCATGCCGCTGCTCGACCCGGAAGAGGCCGCGGCGATGGTCACCGACGCCTGCATCGCCAAGCCGGTGCGCGTGGCCACGCGCCTGGGCAACTTCGGCGCGCTGCTGCATGCGGCAGCGCCGCGCGTCACGCAGATCATCATGAACACGACGTTCAGGATGTTCCCCGACAGCGCGGCGGCCAAGGGCGAGAAGGCACCGAAGGCGGCGCTGTCGCCCGAGGCGATCGCGATGTCGCAGATGATGCGGGGGATCCATTTCTGAGCAGGGCATACGCGCTGGCGCGCGATGCCCCGCTCCAAGCGCCGTCAACCCGACGGCTGCGCCGCGGGTCACGGCGCTTGCGCGCTGCGCGCGCGGGGGGAACGGGGTGGTGAGTCGGCGTTTGATCGTTGCGGTGTTGGTGGGGTGCACGGGTGGTGCGCTGGCGCAGGAGGCGCCGCGGCCGATCTCGCACCTGGGGGTGTTTTCGCTGCTGGGCGAAGGCATCGAGATCACGGTGGGCGAGTACCGGCACGACTCGCGGCTCGTGCCGGTGCGGCGCGAGACGCAGGAGGTGCGCAACGTCGGCTTCGACATCATCGCCGGGCGCGAAGTGCGTGCGGCGATGCTGCGCCACCGCGCCACGGCCACGGTCACGGGCTTCGGCACCAACACCACGCTGCCGGCGGCCGAGCAGCGGCACATCGCCGGCGGCGCGCGCGAAGGGGCGCTGCCCGGCTGGATCATCCAGGCCGTGCAGCAGCGGCGCCTGTCGCACGTGCTGCTGCTCACGCGCCAGCGTGCCGACGTCAAGCTGCCCACGGCCGAGGGCAGCTCGATCGGCCGCGGCCGGGTGGACGGCCTGGGCTTCTACCTCGACCCGGACTACAAGCTGCGCGATGTGAGCACCGGCGCGGTCTCCAACGGCGCGCTCGGGCCCCATGTGGTGATCGAGCTGACGCTGTTCGACACCGACGCGGCCAAGGTCGTGCGAAGCCACGTCATCGACGAGCAGTTCCTGCTCGGCTCCAGCGAGCCGAAGGCCGCGGCGGACCCGTGGTCGTACCTCAATGCCGAGCAGAAGATTGCGCTGCTGCGCGAGGCCCTGGCGCGCTCGCTGCAGCGCGTGCTGCCCGAGCTGCTGATGGGGCTCTAGGAGTCTGAGCGGTCAGGCCGGCGCGAACTCGAGCACCAGCTTGCCGAAGTTCTCGCCCCTGAACAGCTTGAGCAGCGTGGCCGGGAAGTCCGCCGGCGTGCCGCGCACGACGTCTTCGCGGCTCTTCATGCGGGCGTCCTTCAGGTACGCGGCCATCTCCATCACCGCCTGCGGGAAGCGCTCGGCATAGTCGAACACGACCAGGCCCTCCATGCGCGCACGGTTCATCAGCAGCGACAGGTAGTTCTTCGGCCCGGCGACAGCGCCGCCTTCGTTGTTGTACTGGCTGATCGCGCCACAGATGATGACGCGCGCCTTGCGGTTCAGGCGCGCCAGCGCCGCGTCGAGGATGTCGCCGCCGACGTTGTCGAAGTAGATGTCGATGCCGTTGGCGCAATGTTCCTTGAGACCGGCGCGCACCGGGTCCCAGCGTGGCACGCCGGCGGGCGCGGGCGCCTTGTAGTCGATGCACGCGTCGAAGCCGAGTTCCTTGACGACGAACTCGCACTTGGCCGGGCCGCCGGCGATGCCCACCGCGCGCAGGCCCTTGATGCGCGCCAGCTGGCCGGCGGTCTGGCCCACCGCGCCGGCCGCGCCGGAGATGAGCAGTGTCTCTCCGGCCTTGGGCTGGCCGATGTCCATCAGGCCGAAGTAGGCGGTCATGCCCGGCATGCCCAGCACGTTGAGCCACTGGTGCACGCTGCCCAGGCGCAGGTCGATCTTGAAGACCCCGGCACGCTTGAGTTCGGCCGCCGGCACGCTCAGGTATTGCTGGACGCCGGTGCCGGCGCTGACCACGTCGCCCACGGCGAACGCCGGGTTGCTGGAAGCGATGATGCGGCCGATGCCGCCGGCGCGCATCACCGCGCCCAGCTCGACCGGCTTGATGTAGCTCTTGCCCTCGTTCATCCAGCCGCGCATCGCCGGGTCCAGCGAGATGGCCAGGGTCTGCACGACGATGCCGCCGGGCCCCGGCTCGGCCACCGGTTCCTCGGTGAGCTGCCAGTCGCCCGGCTTGGGCAGCCCGCTGGGGCGCGCGGCCAGGCGGACTTGCTGGTTGGTCAATGCGGCGAGCGTGGCGGCCATGGCGTCTCCTGGGTGTTCGTGGGCGCGCCGGATCGTAGTCGGCGGCGGCCGCGCGGGTCGTCGCGGCGGTGACGCCTTGGGCCCGGTTGGCGGCCCGCCGGCCCTCGGGCGCGGGCCGGCCGCCGCGCGCCGCTCAGGGCGCCTTGGCGATCGCGCTGACGATGTATTGGCCGTCGGCCTTCTCGGCCGTGAAGCGCACCTTGTCGCCCACCGCCAGGCCATCGAGCAACTTGGGGTCGCGCACGCGAAACACCATGCGCATCGGCGGCATGTCCAGCGCCTTGATCTCGCCGTGGCGAAGCTCGATGCGGTTGCCGGCCTTGTCGATCTTGGTCACCTCGCCGCTGGCGTTGGGCGCCTGGGCCGATGCCAGGGTTGCCACGCCGAGCGCGGCAAGAAAAGCGGCGATGCGATTCATCATCAGGAACTCCTCGGGCCGCACCAGGGCGGCTGCGCGGGTTGGGAGTGTGCCGCAGCGGCGAAGTTCCCGCAGCCGGGGCCGCGCGCACCCCCCTCCCTACAATCCCGCGCGGTCACTGCCCCTCCCGCCTTGCCTCGACCTGCCCGACCCGCCCTGACCCGCCGCTGCCAGCCATGAGCCCCAAGCCCGCCGCCGCCCCGCACGACCTGTCGCACGTCACGCCGCGCGATCAGGCCGAGATCCTCTCGCAGGCCCTGCCCTACATCCGCAAGTACCACGGCAAGACGCTGGTCATCAAGTACGGCGGCAACGCCATGACCGACCCCGAGCTGAAGCAGGACTTCGCCGAGGACGTGGTGCTGCTCAAGCTGGTGGGGCTCAACCCCATCGTCGTGCATGGTGGCGGGCCGCAGATCGACGAGGCGCTGTCGCGCCTGGGCAAGAAGGGCACCTTCGTCCAGGGCATGCGCGTGACCGACGCCGAGACGATGGGCGTGGTGGAGTGGGTGCTGGCCGGCGAGGTGCAGCAGGAGATCGTCGGCCTCATCAACGCCGCCGGCGGCAAGGCGGTGGGCCTCACCGGCCGCGACGGCGGGCTGATCCGCGCGCACAAGCTCGAGATGGCCGACCGCGACGACCCGAGCAAGAAGCACGACATCGGCCACGTCGGCGAGATCACCTCCATCGACCCCAGCGTCGTGCAGGCGCTGCAGGACGACCAGTTCATCCCGGTCATCAGCCCGATCGGCTTCGGCGAGAGCAACGAGAGCTACAACATCAATGCCGACCTCGTGGCGGCCAAGCTGGCCACCGTGCTGAAGGCCGAGAAGCTGCTGCTCTTGACCAACACGCCGGGCGTGCTGGACAAGTCCGGCAAGCTCCTGACCAACCTGTCGGCACGCGAGATCGATGCCCTCTTCGCCGACGGCACCATCAGCGGCGGCATGCTGCCCAAGATCAGCGGCGCGCTGGATGCCGCCAGGAGCGGCGTCGTCGCCGTGCACATCATCGACGGGCGCGTGCCGCATGCCCTGCTGCTGGAGGTGCTGACCGCCAAGCCCTACGGCACGAAGATCCGCTCGAGTTGATTGGTCCCCCCCGAAGCGCCTTCGGCGCCTCCCCCCCAGGGGGGCGCCGCTGGCGGCCCGGCAAAGCCGGTTCCGCGGCGGCCGCTGGGCTGGGTCGGTGGTGGCTCAACGGGGTCGGGATGCTTCTGCCCTGTCATTCATTTCGTCGGTAGGCATGCGCGCCCGGGTCTGGTTGTTTGATCTCGACGACACGCTGCACGATGCGCAGTCGGCCTCGATGCCGCATCTGCACGTCTCGTTCGGGCAGTACATCGAGCAGCACCTGCGGCTGACGAAGGACGAGTCCGACGCGCTGCGCCGGCGCTACTGGCTGCGCTACGGGGCCACGCTGCTGGGGCTGGTGCGGCACCACGGCGTTGCGCCAGCGCACTTCCTGCACCACACGCACCGGCTGCCGGGGCTCGAGCAGCGCGTGCGGGGCCACCCCGCCGACCTGCAGGCCCTGGCCCGCCTGCGCGGCCGCAAGGTCATCCTCACCAACGCGCCGGCGGCCTATGCGGCGCGCGTGCTCGGCGTGCTGGGCATCGGCCACCTGTTCGACGGCGTGTGGTCGATCGAGGACATGCACATGTTCGGCATGCTGCGCCCCAAGCCAGACGGCCGCATGCTGCGCTGGGTGGCCGCGCGCCTGGGCGTGCCGCCGTCGCAGTGCGTGCTGGTGGAAGACACGCTGCAGCACCAGAAGTCGGCGCGCGCCGTGGGCATGCGCACGGTGTGGATGCAACGCTGGCTGCGCACCCCCGCGGCCGCGCCGCACCACCGGCCCGGCGGTGGGCGGCCGGCCTATGTGGACCGGCGCGTGCGGCGCCTGGGCGCCTTGCTGCGCTGAAACCGGCGGCGAGCTCTCGCGGCACCCCCCGCCGGGAGCGTGTCAGTCAGTGTTTACCTGCCCCGCGACCGCGATGCCCCCTGTGCCAGAATCTTCGCGAACCCCTAGTTTGTCGCCTCTCCTCCCGCTCGATGTCTGCCCTGCCCAAGCCCGCCATGCCGCAGGACGACGAAGCGGCGGGGGATCCGTCAGCCGCCGTCGCCACCCCGGTCGACACCGGTGGCGGCACCAAGCGCAAGCGCCCCAAGCCTGGCGAGCGCCGGCTGCAGATCCTGCAGACGCTGGCCGCGATGCTCGAGCAGCCCGGCGCCGAGCGCATCACCACCGCCGCACTGGCGGCCAGGCTCGACGTCTCCGAGGCGGCGCTGTACCGCCACTTCGCCAGCAAGGCGCAGATGTTCGAGGGCCTGATCGAGTTCATCGAGAGCAGCGTCTTCACCATCGTCAACCAGCTCGTCGAGCGCGAACCGTCGCCGGCCGCCCAGGCGCGCAAGATCTGCACCGTGGTGTTGCAGTTCGGCGAGAAGAACCCGGGCATGGTGCGGGTGATGGTCGGCGACGCGCTGGTGCTCGAGCACGAGCGGCTCAACGCGCGCATGAACCAGTTCTTCGACCGCCTCGAGTCGCAGTTGCGCACGAGCCTGCGCACCGCCGCCGAGGCCGCCGGCTCGGCCACGCCGACGGTGGACGCGCAGGCCGTCAGCTCGGCGCTGGCCGCGCTGATCATCGGCCGTCTGCACCGCTACGCGCGCAGCGGCTTCAAGCGCACGCCCACCGAGAACCTGGAACCGGCGCTGGCACGACTGGCGCCTTGAACGGCCTGGAGTTCGGGCTGGGGGGCCAGCGCGCACGCCTGCTGGCCGACCGCGCGCTGTGGCTGCCCGAGCTTGGCGCGCTGCTGGTGGCCGACGTGCACATCGGCAAGGCCGCCGCCTTCCGCCGCCTGGGCACCCCGGTGCCCGAGGCAACCACCACCGGCACGCTGCAGCGTCTGTCGGCGCTGCTGCACTTCACCACCGCGCGCCGGCTGCTCGTGCTGGGTGACCTGCTGCACTCGGCGCAGGCGAGCGAAGGCGCACCGGCGGCGGCCTTCGCCGCCTGGCGCGCCCGCCATGCCGAGGTGGCGCTGACGCTGGTCGCCGGCAACCACGACCGCCGCGCTGGCCCACCGCCGGCCGCCTGGGCGCTGCAGGCGGTGGACGAGCCCTTCACGCTGGCGCCCGGCCTCGCGCTCGCCCATCACCCTTGCGAGGTGCCGGGGCACTACGTGCTGGCCGGCCACGTCCACCCGGCGGTGGTGCTGGCCTCACGGGGGCCGGGTGCACTGCGGCTGCCCTGTTTTCACTTCGGGCCGCACTGCGGCGTGCTGCCGGCCTTCGGCGAGTTCACCGGCTCGCACGTGGTGCGGCTGCAGCCGGGCGAACGCGCCTTCGTGGTCGCCGACGGCGAGGTGCGCGAGTGGGCGCCCCCGCGGGCCGCGGCGCCCGCCAGGCCCTGAGGCGCCGCGGCCCCGCGCCCGCGCCGCTGCATACACTGCCAGCATGTCCTCCGAATCGCTCGAATCGCTGCTCGAGCGCGCGCACGCCTTGCTCGCGCGCCTGGATCGCTGGCTGCCCGGCCCGCCGCAGGCGCCCGACTGGACCGCCGGCACGGCCTTCCGCTACCGCAAGCGCGGCGGCGGCACGGGGCGCCTGGAACCCGTGCGGCACGCCGCCACCATCCGCCTGGCCGACCTGAAGGAGATCGATGCGCAGAAGGAGCGCCTGGTGCGCAACACCGAGCAGTTCGTCGCGGGCCGGGGCGCCAACAACGTGCTGCTGTCGGGCGCGCGCGGCACCGGCAAGAGCTCGCTGATCAAGGCCTGCCTGAACGAGTACGCGCCGCGCGGCCTGCGCGTGATCGAGGTCGACAAGACCGATCTGGTCGACCTGCCTGATCTCGTGGACCTCGTGGCCCTGCGGCCCGAGCGCTTCATCGTCTACTGCGACGACCTCAGCTTCGACGAGGGCGAACCCGGCTACAAGGCGCTCAAGAGCGTGCTCGACGGCAGCGTGGCGCAGGCCAGCGACAACGTGCTGATCTACGCCACCAGCAACCGCCGCCACCTCCTGCCCGAGTACATGGACGAGAACCTCAGCTACAAGCACCACCCGGACGGCGAGGTGCACCCGGGCGAGGTGGTGGAAGAGAAGATCTCGCTGTCCGAGCGCTTCGGGCTGTGGATCAGCTTCTACCCGTTCTCGCAGGACGAGTACCTGGCCATCGTCGCGCAATGGCTGCGCGCCTTCGACGTGGTCGAGGTCGAGATCGGCGCGGCACAGAAGGAGTCGCTGGTGTGGGCATTGGAGCGCGGTTCGCGCTCGGGCCGCGTGGCGCAGCAGTTCGCGCGCGACTACGCCGCGCGCCACGTCGGCGCCTGAAGAGGCTGTGAACGAACCCCACATGGCCGCCCCGGCGCAGGCCACCGTGGTGTCGGCCGACCGGCCGCGGGCGGCCGACCGCGGGTTGACCGAGGTCGCCGTCGGCGTGCTGCTCGATGCCCGCGGGCACTTCCTGCTCACCTCGCGCCCGGCCGGCAAGGCCTACGCCGGCTACTGGGAGTTTCCTGGCGGCAAGGTCGAAGACGGCGAATCCGTCGAGGCGGCGCTGGTGCGCGAGCTGCACGAGGAACTGGGCATCGAGGCCGACGCCTCGCGCATAGAGCGCTGGCAGGTGGAGGTGTTCGACTACCCGCACGCGCTGGTGCGGCTGAACTTCTGCAAGGTACGCGCCTGGCGCGGCCACTTCGAGATGCGCGAAGGCCAGCAGATGGCCTGGCAGACGCTGCCGGTGCAGGTGGTGCCGGTGCTGCCGGGCACCCTGCCGGTGCTGCGGCGCTTTGCCGAGGAAAGCGGCTTCGTCGGCGCCACGCACCTGGGCTGACACCGCTCGCCGCGCGGCGCCTCGCCTGCCGACCCTGGCCGCCACCCGGCCTGCCCCCGCCTCGCGGCCGGCGCCGCACGGTTGGCGTGCCCGGCGCACCCACTAAACTGCCCGCATGAAGGACGATGCCGCCGCCCAGGCACGCCCGGTGGAAGGACCGGGCGCGGCACCCCACCCCGCCGGCACGGCCTGGCTGGACGCCGTGCGCTGGACCGCCGACGGCCTGGTGCCGGCCATCGCGCAGGAGCTGGGCAGCCGCGACGTGCTGATGGTGGCATGGATGAACCGCGAGGCGCTCGCCGCCACCGCCGCGTGCGGTGAGGCGGTGTACTGGAGCCGCTCGCGCGCCCGCCTGTGGCACAAGGGCGAGGAGTCGGGCCATGTCCAGAAGGTGCACGAGATCCGCCTCGACTGCGACGGCGACGTGGTGCTGCTGACTGTCACGCAGCTCGGCCACGGGCCTTCAGGGGCATCGATCGCCTGCCACACCGGCCGCCACAGCTGCTTCTTCCAGCGCCTCGGGGCGGGCGGCTGGCAGGCCGTCGATCCGGTGCTCAAGGACCCGGAGCTGATCTACCGATGATCGCACCCGCACCCTTGCCGCCTTCGCCGCCGCCCAGCGGCGACGACACGCTCGCGCGCCTGGCCGCCGTGATCGAGTCGCGCAAGGCCTCGGCCGGCGGCAACCCCGAGACGAGCTACGTCGCGCGGCTGTTCCACAAGGGCCTCGACGCGATCCTCAAGAAGGTCGGCGAGGAAGCCACCGAGGTCGTGATGGCGGCCAAGGACGGCGACCGCGAGCGCCTGGTGGCCGAGACGGCCGACTTGTGGTTCCACTCGATGATCGCGCTGGCGCAACTGGGTGCGCAGCCGGCCGACGTGCTGGCCGAGCTGTCGCGCCGCGAGGGCCTTTCCGGGCTGGACGAAAAGGCGCTGCGCAAGGCCCTCGCGCGCGAGGCGCAAGCCGGCGGCGCGCCCGCCGGCCCGGCGTGAGGCAACGGGCCGGCCGCATGCACCCCGACGCCTTGGCCACCGCCACGAGCACTGGGCAGGCCGCAGCGCTGCGCGGCCTCACCCACGCGCTGTACGCGATGCACCTGCTGTCGTGGGCCTCGCTGGGGCTGTTGTCCGTGGTGGCGATGGTCATCAACCACCGCAAGCGCGGTGCGCTGCCCGACCGCTTCTACCGCAGCCACTTTCGCTGGCAGGCGCGCAGCTTCTGGTTCACGCTGCTGGGGCTGCTGGTTGCCGCGCCGCTGCTGCTGCTGTTCGTCTTTGCGGGCTACGTCGCCTGGCTCGTCGTCGGGCTGTGGTACCTGTACCGGTTCATCCGCGGTTGGTGGGCGTTTGCCGAGCACCGCCCGATGCCCATGCCGGCCGACTCCTGACCGGCCACGCGCCTGCGCCGATTCACTGCCTCGCCCCTTGCACCATGACCGCTTCCGACCCGAACTGCATCTTCTGCAAGATCGTCGCCGGCCAGATTCCCTCGAAGAAGGTACACGAGGACGCGCAACTGCTGGCCTTCCACGACATCAACCCCTGGGCGCCCGTGCACGTGCTGATCATCCCCAGGCAGCACATCGCCACGCTGGCCGACGTGGGGCCCGAGCACGACGCCTTGCTGGGGGCCATGCTCGGCCTGGCCCCGCGGCTGATGAAGCAACTGGGTGTGACCAACGGTTTCCGCACGCTCATCAACACCGGGCCCGACGGGCACCAGGAGGTCTACCACCTGCACATGCACGTGATGGGCGGGCCCCGCCCGTGGGCCCGCGGATAGCTGCGGCGCAGCGCGGTTGAGCCTCTCGCCGGCCCACCGTGGGCCGGCCGGCGGGCCCGGCGTGCGACGCCCGGCTCCTTGGTGCGCCGCCGCACTTGGTGACCGGGGTGAATGCGGGTCTCCCCTAGAATGCCCGGTCCCCTCTCGCGGAGTACTGAACATGGGTTCCTTCAGCATCTGGCACTGGCTGATCGTGCTGCTGGTCATCGTGCTGATCTTCGGCACCAAGAAGTTGCGCAACATCGGCGAAGACCTCGGCAGCGCCGTCAAGGGCTTCAAGGCCGGCATGAAGTCGGGCAGCGAAGCCGACGCCGCCGCGACCCCCGCCACCGCCGATGCGCCGCCCCAGGTCACGGCCACGGCCAAGAAGGCCGACGCGAACACGGTGGACGTCGAGGCCAAGACCAAGAGCTGATCCCGCGCCGATCCTGGTGGCTGGCGCGCCTCCTGCCACGCCGGCTCCGCTTCCCCGCCACCCCCGCCAATGATCGACTTCGGCTTCGACAAGATCGCGCTCATCGGTGCGGTGGCGCTCATCGTCATCGGGCCGGAGAAGCTGCCGCGGGTGGCCCGCACGATGGGCCACCTGCTCGGCAAGGCGCAGCGCTACGTCGCCGACGTCAAGGCCGAGGTGAATCGCAGCATCGAGCTCGATGAACTCAAGAAGATGAAGACCGAGTTCGAGCAGGCCGCGCGCGATGTCCAGAGCAGCGTGCAAAAGGAGGTCGACTCGGCGCGCTCGGCCTTCGACACCGACTGGAACACCGCCACCGCGGGCCTGGACGACGGCAGCGGCAAGGCCGGTGAACCGATCCCGCCTCCGCCACCCGAGTACCGCCACCCGAAGAAGAAGTGGCGGCTCAAGCGCGGCGCCACGCCGCAGTGGTACAAGCAGCGGCACGGCGTGCGCACGCGGGCGCAGTCGGGCGCGGCGCGCGTCGCGCGGCACCGGCCGCGGCCGTTGACTCCTGCATGAGGCACGGCTTGAACCCCGGCAGCTCCACCCCCGAACCCAAGGACGAACTCGAAGGCACCGAGGCGCCGTTCGTCTCGCACCTGGTCGAGCTGCGCGACCGCCTGATCCGCGCCTTCATCGCCATCGGCATCGCGTTCGGCGCGCTGTGCCTGTGGCCGGGGCCGGCGGGGCTGTACGACTTCCTCGCCGCACCGCTGGTGGCGCACCTGCCCAAGGGCGCCACGCTGATTGCCACCAACGTCATCTCGCCGATCCTGGTGCCGCTGAAGATCACGCTGATGGCGTCGTTCATGGTGGCGCTGCCCTACGTGCTGTACCAGGTGTGGGCGTTCGTGGCGCCGGGCCTGTATTCGCACGAGAAGAAGCTGGTGCTGCCGCTGGTCGTCAGCAGCACGATCCTGTTCATCGGCGGCGTGGCGTTCTGCTACTACCTCGTCATTCCGGGGATGAGCAAGTTCATCCAGGCGTTTGCGCCGAGCGCCATCACCGCCGCGCCGGACATCGAGCAGTACTTCGGCTTCGTGCTCACGCTGTTCCTGGTCTTCGGCATCGCCTTCGAGGTGCCGGTGGCGGTGATCGTGCTGGCGCGCATCGGCGTCGTGTCGATCGAGCAGCTGCGCAAGTCCCGCGGCTACTTCATCGTCGCCAGCTTCATCGTCGCCGCAGTGGTGACGCCGCCCGACGTGATCTCGCAGCTGGCGCTGGCGGTGCCGATGTGCATCCTGTACGAGCTGGGCATCGTGGCCGCGCAGTTCTTCATCAAGAGCACCAAGGCGCCTGAGCCGGCGGGCAACGCCGAATCGCCCCAGGCGCCCCCAAGCGCCTAGGGGTGCCCGCGGCAGAAATCGAGGCCCGAGATTTCTGCCGCGCAGACTCCTGGGCCCCTTCACCGGGCGAGACGGTCCGGTCGCCACCGCTGCGCGCGACCACACAGCCCATGACCCCACCGGTGCCCGCAACCGACGCCGGCAGTTCCGAGTTCAAGAGCCGCGGCGGGCTGGCACGCGTCTGGCGGGCTGTGCAGTACTCGCGCGCCGGCCTGGCCGCCGCGGTCCGCCACGAGGCGGCCTTCCGGCAGGAGCTGGCCCTGGGTGTGCCGATGGTGCTGGCGGCCCCGTGGCTGGCGCCCACCGCGCTGCATGCGGTGGCGCTCGTTGCGGTGGTGGTGCTGGTGTGGATCGTCGAGCTGCTGAACTCTGCCGTCGAAGCCGTGGCCGATGCCGTCAGCGCGGAACACCATCCGCTCATCGGCCGCGCCAAGGACTTCGGCAGCGCAGCGGTGATGCTCAGCCTGTTGCTGGCCGGGCTCACCTGGGCCGTTGTGCTGGGCAGCCACTGGCTGCGTTGATGCAGGGGGCTGCGCCGCCGCGCCGCTGATGCATGCCGCGGCCGGTACCGCGCCGCGCCTTGTGCGCCTCAGCGTTCGCGGAACGCCTCCTGCGTCTTGAGCATCGGCCGGAACAGGAACTCCAGCACCGTGCGCTCGCCGGTGCGGATCTCGGCGGTGCCGGTCATGCCTGGCAGCACCTGCAACGCCCGCGCCTGTCTGCCCTGGCCGGCCGTGAACGACTCGCGGTCGGCATCCACCAGCGTGCGGTACCAGGTGCCCTCGGCCGCGTTGGCGCTGCGCTCGGCGTCGCCCAGCGCATCGGGGCTGATCGAGCGCACCGTGCCGCGCAGCGAGCCGTAGATGGTCGGGTCGTAGGCCGACAGCTTCACCGCCACCGGCTGGCCCACCTTGACGAAGCCGATGTCGGCCGGCCGCACGCGCGCCTCGACCAGCACACGCGTGCCCACCGGCACGATCTCCATCAGTGGCGCGCCCGGCGCCACCACGCCGCCCAGGGTGTTGCTGCGGATCTGCTTGACGATGCCGTCCACGGGCGAGGTGAGCACAGTGCGCTTCATCGCGTCGTCGCGCACCACCATCTGCTCGTCCAGCAGCGCCAGTTCGTTGCGCACGCGCACGAGTTCGGCGCTGGCGTCCTGGCGGAAGCGGTTGATGCGCTCGGCGCTGCCCAGGCGCAGGTCGTTGACCTGCCGGCGCAGGCGCATCACCTCCACCTCGCTCATCAGCCCGCGCTGGCTCATGCGTTCGGCCAGCGCCAGCTCTTCGCCCAGCAGCGCGATGCTGCGCTGGTTGGCCGCCACCGCGTCGTCCAGCGCGCGGCGGCGTGCCTCGAAGCTCTCGCTCTCGCCGTTCACCACCGCCGGCACCCTTTTCACCTCGGGCGGAAAGGCCAGTGGCCGGCCGGTGGATTCGGCGGCCAGGCGCGCGATCGTGCCCAGCAGCGCCACGCGCCTGGTCTGCCCTTCGGCCTGCTGTGCTTCGACGCGCGTGGGGTCCAGCGTGGCCAGCGGCTGGCCGCGGCGCACCTGCTCGCCCTCGCGCACCGCCAGCTCGCGCAGGATGCCGCCTTCGAGGCTGGCGATGAGCTGTTCGCGGCCCTCGGGAATGATGCGCACCGGCGCCTTGGCGATGATGTCCACCCGCGCCACCGCGGCCCAGCCCAGCGCCGTGGCGAGCATGACGAGCAGCATGTACACCGACCACATGGCCGCCGGCGCCGCCTCCACCACCTGCGCGCTGCGCACGGGGCTGAGGTAGGCGAGGTCGCTGCGTTCCAGGCGGGTGGCCATGGCTTGGTGAATGAGCTTCTCTGGTCGAGGCGGTGCGCTTGTCTCGGGGCGTTCGCAGGTCGTGGCGGCAAAGGGCTGTGCGGGCTCGGTGCGGCGCTTAGCTGCGGCGGTCGGCCGCAAGCGGCCGACTTCCCTGCGCTGCTCGAACTCTTGGCCTTCGCGCAGAACTCGTTGCACTCGCTTCGCTCGTGCCACTCGGACAGCTGCGCGAGTCAGATGGGAAGGCTCGCTTCGCTCGCAGGCCAAGAGTCCTGCGCTGCTCGGCGCCGCAGATGCGCGCCGCACCGAGCCCGCACAGCCCTTTGCGCGAACCGGATTGGCGTTCGTTGGCCCGTACTCCACAGCGCGTGCCGGCAAGGCCGCGGGCGGGAGCCCGGCGGGGCGCACTTGCGGCGCCGAGCAGCGCAGGGCTGGGGCCGGCGCGCGTACTCGCGCGCTTCCAAGACTGACTCGCGAAAACTGTCTGAGCGGAGCGCGCGTTTGCGCGCGCGCAGCGAGTTTTTTCGCGCGGCCCCAGCCCGAGCAGCGCAGGGGAGTCGGCCGGCGCAGCCGGACGACCGCCGCATATGCGCCCCGCCGGGCTCCCGCCCGCGGCCTTGCCCGCCAAGACCTCAAAGAGCGCACCACGCCGTTCAACCACAAGAGCTCTCACACCGAAGCCCCCCTCTGCACCGGCTGCGCATTCGGATGCAGATGCACATTGCTCGGCGCAGCGGCGGCGGCACTCGCAGGGGCTGCCGCCGGCCTGGCGCCCGAGAGCGCCGCCAGCACCTGCGCCTTCGGCCCGTCCATCACCAGCCGGCCCGCATCGACGACGACGATGCGGCTCACCAGCTCCAGCACCGCCGGCCGGTGCGTCACCATCACCAGCGTGCAGTTCGATGCCGCCATCGCCTCCTTCAGCTGGCGCAGGAAGGCCACCTCGCTCTGCGCGTCCATCGAACTGGTCGGCTCGTCCATCAGCACGATCTGCGGGCGCGTCACCAGGCAGCGCGCCAGCGCCACCAGCTGCCGCTGGCCGCCGGAGAGCAACGCGCCAGCTTCACCGACCGGCAACTCCCAGCCCTGCGGGTGCGAAGCCACCAGCCGGTCCAGTCCGGTCAGCCGCGCCACCTCGGCCAGCCGCCCGGGGTCGGCCGCCGGCCGGTCGAGCAGCACGTTGTCGCGCAGCGTGCCGTTGAACAGCCGCGGGTCCTGCGCGACGAAACCCACGCGCGCGCGGTAGTCGGCCGGGTCGATCTGGCGCAGGTCGATGCCGTCGGCCTCCACCTGCCCCTCGGTGGGCTGGTACAGCCCCGCCAGCAGGCGCAGCACCGTGCTCTTGCCCGAGCCGATGCGCCCGAGCACCGCCACGCGCTCGCCCGGCTGGAAAGCCAGCGTCACGCCCTTCAGCACCTTGGGCCCCGGCTCGCGGTCGGCAAAGCCCGGGGTCGGGTAAGCGAAACCCACGTCGCGCAGGCCGAGCTGCCCGCTCAGTTCGCGTCGCGGCACGTAGGCGCGGCCAGCTTCGCGCTCCACCGGATGGTTCATCACGCGGTCCAGCGCGCGCATCGCGGCGCGCGCGCCCTGGTAGCGGGTGGCCAGCTGCACCACGCTCATCAGCGGTGCGACGGCGCGCGTGGCGAACATCACCGCACCGATCAGCGCGCCGGCGGTGACCACCTGCGCATCGATCAACAGCACGCCCCACACCAGGATCAGCACCGTCACCACCTGCTGCGAGACGGTGGAGATGTTGGTCGTCCAGGCCGAAATGCTGCGCGAGCGCAGCATCGCCTGGGCCGCGGCCGCCGTGGCCTCTTCGTAGCGGCGCAGGAAACGGCCCTGCGCGCCGGCGGCCTTGATGTCCTCCATGCCGTCCACCGCTTCGACCAGCACGCCGTGCAGGTCGGCCGTCTGCGCCATGTGGCGGCTCATCGCGCGGCGCAGCGAACCCTGGATCAGCCACGACAGCGCCAGCAGCAAAGGCACCGCCAGCGCCGGCACGTAACCCAGCGGCCCGCCGATGACGAAGGTCATCGCCACGAAAATCACGATGAACGGCAGGTCCGACACCGCCGCCAGCGTGGCCGAGGCGAAGAAGTCGCGCACCTGTTCCACCTGCGCCAGGTGGTGCGCATAGGCACCGGCACTGTCGGGCCGATGCTCCATGCGCAGGTTCAGCGTCTGGCGGAACAGCGTCGAGCCGAGGATCAGGTCGATCTTGCGCCCGGCCATGTCGATGAGGTAGGCGCGCAGCTGCCGCGCGACGAGGTCGAAGACGATCGCCAGCAGGCACGCGGTGGCCACCGCCCACAGCGTGACCCAGGCCTGGTGCGGGATCACCTTGTCGTAGATGACCGAGGTGGCCAGGCCCGACACCAGCATCAGCACGTTGGACAGGAACGCCGCCACCAGCGCCGAGCGGTAGTACGGCGTGAACCGCCTGAGCGTGCCCCACAGCCAGTGGCGCGCCGGGTCGGCCAGCGCGGCGTGGCTGCCGGTGCCGTCGATCCCGTCGGAAGTGCCGAAACCGCGGGCAGCGGTGCGCGCCGCCGGCCGCTCGGCCATCTGCGGCGTGGCCACGAGCGCGAAGCCGGTGTACTCGGCTTCGAGCTCGGCCTGGCTGGCCGAGCAGGCGTGGTGCTCGGGGCCGGGCATGACGATGTCGTAGCGCGCGGCGTCCGCCGGGTCGCGCGCCACCACGATGCAGGCGTCGCCCTCTTTCAGCAGCAGCACTGCCGGCAGCAGCAGATGGTGCAGCTCGTGCAGCGGCCGCTGCACCAGGCCCGCGGTGTAGCCGGCCTCGCGCAGCACGCGCAGCGCCTGGTCGGGCCCGATGCGCCCGCGCACCGGCTGCCCGGCCAGCAGCGACTGTGCCGAGCGCTCGCGGCCGTGGTGCCGCGTCAGCCACGAGACGGCGTGCGCGAGCGCGTCGTTGTCCAGGTCCCAGCCCCCGGCCTCGCCCGGGGGCGGCTGGGCCTGTGCAGGCACGGGCGGTGCGATCACCTCGCTCATCTCGTGCGCCAGCGGCGCTGCCGTCGCGCCGTAAAGGGCCAGGCGGTCATGCGCCGCGCCCCGGCCCGGCCGGCGTGCCTGCGCGCGCCTGCAGCGCCAGCCGCTCGAACTCGGCCTCGATCGCGCGCACGATGCCCGGCACGTCGAACAGCGGCGAGGCGCGGCCGTGCTCGGCCAGGTAGCGGCGGTGCGAGGCCACGCGCGCCGGCGTGCGGCCCAGGTGGATGGCCTGGCGTTCGTACTCTTCCAGGCTGGTGGTGATGAGGTCGGGCAGCCCCACCGCGGTGAGCAGCGAGCCGGCCATGCGCGAGATGTAGGTGCGCCCGCTCAGCGTGAGGATCGGCACGCCCATCCACAGCGCGTCGCTGGCCGTGGTGCCGGCGTTGAACGGGAA
>JAEUPD010000261.1 GCA_016788525.1 Rubrivivax sp. | reverse complement strand
ATCATCGGCGTGATGCCCGGCCACGCGCTGCTGGGCGCGCAGTTCACCGCCACCAGCATGATCGGGATGATCGCGCTGGCCGGGATCATCGTGCGCAACTCGATCCTGCTGGTGGACTTCATCAACCTCCAAGTCCGGCGCGGCATGAAGTTCGAGCACGCCGTGGTGGGCGCCGCCGTGGCGCGCGCGCAGCCGATCGTGCTGACCGCGCTGGCGGCGATGCTGGGCGCCTTCTTCATCCTGGATGACCCGATCTTCAACGGGCTGGCCATCTCGCTGGTGTTCGGCATCCTCGTGTCCACCTTGCTCACGCTGGTGGTCATTCCGATCCTCTACTACGTGGCCTATCGCCACCGGCTGCATCACCTGCTCGGCCCGCGCGCCGATGCGGCGGTCGCGGCCGGTGACGAAGCCCGTGCCGACGCGGTGCCCGCCGCCTGAACCGGGCGGCGACAGCCCTCGATTCCCGACCTCCCCTTCTAGGAGACGCGACCATGACCACCCCTGCAAGCCCCTGCCGCGGCGACGGCACGCGCCGCCAGTGGCTGAAGGCGGCCGGCACAGCCTCGGCGGGCGCCGTCGCACTGGCCGCCACGGCACCGGTGCGCGCGCGCATCAGGACCTCGGCGCGCATCGTCATCGCGGGCAGCGGCCTGGGCGGTCTCGCGGTGGCCAGCCGCCTCGGCGCGCTGCTCGATGGCGCGACGATCACGATCGTCGACGCCAAGCGCGAGCACCATTACCAGCCGGGCTTCACGCTCGTGGCCACCGGCGTGTGGCCGGTGGACAAGGTGCGCGACACCAACGCCGCCTACCTGCCCGACAACGTGCAATGGGTGCAGGAAATGGTGGCCGGGTTCGACCCGGCGGCCAACGTGGTGGTCACCGCCGCAGGCCGGCGCATCGCATACGACTACCTTGTGGTGGCCACCGGGCTGCACCTGGACTACGCGCAGATCGCCGGCATGGACGTGGCCGCCATCGGCACGAACGGCCTGGCCAGCGTCTACGCCAGCCCGCAGGCGGCGGCGGCCACCTGGAGTGCGCTCGACGCATTCCGCGCCAAGGGCGGGCACGCGGTGATGACGCTGCCGGCCGGGCCGCTGAAGTGCGCCGGCGCGCCGCTGAAGATGACCTTCATGGTGGCCGACCGGCTGAAGCAGGCCGGCACGCTGGCCGCTTCGAAGATCGACTTCCACACCGGGTTGCCGGCCGACACGGTGTTTGGCGTCAAGGTCGTCAACGACGCCGTGCTCACGCGCTGGAAGACGCTGGGCGTGCACGCGCACTACCTGAGCAAGCTGGTGGGGGTGGACATCGGCGCGCGCCGCGCCACCTTCGCCACCCCAGAGGGCGAGCGCAGCACGGTGGACTACGACTTCCTGCACGTCGTGCCGCCGATGCGCGCGCCCGACGTGGTGAAGGCCAGCGACCTGGCTTGGAAGGAAGGCCCCTTCGCCCCCGGCGGATGGCTGGAAGTGGACAAGGCCACGCTGCAGCACCGCCGCTACCCGAACGTGTTCGGCATCGGCGACATCAACGGCACGCCGCGTGGCAAGACCGCGGCCACGGTGAAGAAGAGCGCGCCGGTGGTGGCGGGCAACCTGGCCGCGCTCATTGCCGGGCGGCCGATGACCGAGACCTTCGACGGCTACACCTCGTGCCCGCTGATCGTGCGCGAGGGCTCGGCGATGCTGATCGAGTTCGACTACGAAGGGCGCCTCACGCCCTCGCTGCCGATGATCGAGCCGCTGCAGGAGAGCTACCTCGCGTGGCTGATGAAGGTGCGCATGCTCAAGCCGGCCTACGTGGCGGTGCTGAAGGGCCGTGTCTGAGGCGCCGAGTCACGGCGCGGCGAATCCCATCCTGGCTTGACTCGAGGACAGTGCGATGTACGAGATCTGGTTGATGCTGAACATCCTTTGGGAGACGGCGCTCGGCGTGTGGCCGCTGCTGGCCGGCGCTGTGCTGGCCTGGGCGGCGCTGGTGGCGTTGGCCTGGCGCCGCGGTCGCGACGCAGAGGCCCGCACCATGCCAGCGGGCCGTGCGGCCCCGCCGGGGCGGGCCTGGGCGCCGGCCCTCGGCGCTTCGCTCGTCGTGGCCGTGCTGGCGTTCCTCACCCTGCCGATGCTGACACGCTCTTCGTTGCGCGAGCTGTCGTACTGGGTCGACTGGCTCAGCGTGGCCGGCATCGCCGCTGGCGTGGGCCTGGCCACCTTCGCCTTCGCGTGGCCGGCCGCGAGGTTGTGGCGCTCGGGTGCCACGCGGCATGCCTGAAGCCTGCGGCACGCATCGGGCGCGCGGCGCGCCACCCGGCCTTGCGCCGGCCGATTCCAGCCTTGCGCCGGCCGATTCCATCTTCACCTGTGGTTCAACCTCATCAAGGAGCCAATCCATGACATCCTGGCAGATCGTGCGCATCGTCGCCGGCAGCTTCGTGCTGATTTCGTTGGCGCTGGGCATCCCCGGCAGTCCGGTGTTCCACAGCCCGTGGTGGCTGGCCTTCACCGCCTTTGTCGGCGTGAACCTGCTGCAAAGCGGCTTCACGCGCTGGTGCCTGATGGAGAGCATCCTGCGCAGGCTGGGTGCGCCGGCCGGCGGCTGAACGGGGGCGCACGATGACACACCTCGCCTGCGCGCAATGCGGCAGCGTCAACCGCGTGCCCGATGCGCGGCTGGCCGATGCGCCCGTGTGTGGACGCTGTGGCGCCGAACTGATGGCGGCCCAGCCCGTGGCGTTGACTGACGCCACCTTCGGCAACTTCGTCGAGCGCACCGAGCTGCCGGTGCTGGTGGACTTCTGGGCCGATTGGTGCGGGCCCTGCCGCATGATGGCCCCGCAGCTCGAGCGCGCCGCTTCGGAGATGCCCGGGGTGCGCTTCGCCAAGGTCGACACCGACGCGAACCCCGAGGCCAGCGTCGTGCATCGCATCCGCAGCATCCCGACGCTGGTGCTGTTCCGTGGCGGGCAGGAGGTGGCCCGGCGCAGCGGCGCGATGAGTGCCGCCGATCTTCGGCGCTGGCTGGAAGCCGAGGGCGTGAAGCCCGGGCTCGCCACGGCCTGACCACGGGTGTCGCCGTGACCACGAACCTTCCCCAGGTCCATTGAGGAACCAACCATGAGACTGATCTCGAGCCGCAGCGCCACGCCCGGCGTTGCCCGTGGTGGCGCAACGAACGATCGGCACCGGCCCGAAGCTGCGGCGCACGGGGCTGCGCCGCCCGGGCGGCCCTGGGCGCGCCTGCTCGCCGGCGCCCTGCTGGCGGCCGCCGGCCAGCTGGTCTGGGCGACCGATGCCGCCACCGAGGCCATGCAGGCAGCCTACGAGCCGTATCGGGCGGCGCTGTTCCGCACCAACTCCAAGTCGCAGGCCGAGTCCGAGCGTGCGTTGGCCGCGGCCCGCGCGGCGTGGAAGCAGGTGCGCGAGCGCTTCGAGGGCAAGGCGCCGCCGCCGTACGACCGCGACCCGCGGTTCGCTGCCACGCTGGCGGCCGTCGATGCGGCTTACGCGAATGCCCAGTCGCAGGTCGGCCAGAAGGAGCTGGCCCGCGCCCACGAGACGCTCGAGGAAGTGCGCGACTTGCTCGGCGAGCTGCGGCGGCGCAATGGCGTCGTGGTCTTCAGCGACCACGTCAACGCCTACCACGAGCAGATGGAGAGGGTGCTCACCGAAGCGCCGCGCTGGCTGGCGCAACCGGCCGGCCTGACCGAACTGGCCTTCGAGGCCGGCGCCCTGGACCATCTGGCCCAGCGGCTGTCCGCCGAGGCTGGTGTGCTGCGCGACGATGCCGCGTTCGTGGCGGCGCTGAAGGAAGTGCAGGCGTCATCGGCCCGGCTCCGCGCGGCGCTGCGGGCCCAGGATGCCGCCGCCGCGCGGCAGGCGCTGGGTGAACTGAAGCCGCCGTTCAGCCGCCTGTTCCTGCGCTTTGGCTGAGACGCCGTTCGCGGACCCGCCATCGACAAGCGATCTGCCCCCATCCACTCCACCCGCGGGGTTGCCAGACCCCGGCTTCCATCCCCGACGAGGACACCCCATGCCCCGCTACACCTTCGGCAAGACCGTCACGCTGCCCTTCGACCGAGCGCGCGAGCGCATCGTCGAGGAGCTGGCGCAGGTCGGCTTCGGCGTGCTGACCGAGATCGACGTGCAGGCCACGATGAAGAAGAAGCTGGACCTGGACATGCCGCCGTACCGCATCCTCGGCGCCTGCAACCCGCAGTTCGCCAGCCGCGCCATCGCCGCCGAGCCCGAGATCGGCGCACTGCTGCCGTGCAACGTCGTCGTGCGGCAAGACGCCGAGGGCGCCGTGCGCGTGGAGGTGATGGACCCCAACGCGGTGCTCACGCTGGTCGACCGGCCCGAGGTGGCGGCGCTGGCCGGCGAAGTGCGCGCGCGGCTGGAGCAGGCGCTGGCGCGCGTGTAGCGCTGGCTCGGCGCGCGTCCGATTCGGCCTTGCGCACGTTCGCAGCGGCGTGGCGCGCGTCCACATCGCGGTGTGGCGCGCCAAGGCCGCCGGGCGGTTGCCTTCGCTCATGTCCTTTTCTGAGTGCCCTGCTGCGCAGGTCACTCAGATGCACCCTTGACTTCGCTGCGGCAACCGCCCGGCGGCCTTGGCGGGCACCCGCGTCGGACTCTGTGGGTTCGTACTGCGCAGCGCGTGGGGGGCTCGGGCCGGTAGGGTGCCCAGCGCATTGAAGCCAAGGGGGCATTCGGGTGCCCATGGCACATGGGCATTCGAAAGAGGACATGAACGCAGCTGGGCACCCCGCCGGCCCGAGCCCGCCTCGGCCCGCCGGGGCGCACTTGTCCCACCACGACCCGATTCGATGAGGTAGCCTCGCGCTCCCGCTGCGCCCTCAGATCACAGATTTCGTGCACGAGGCGCGGCCAGGAGCGCGCCATGCCCCAGTCGGCCTTCATCGTGCGGCCCTTCGGCCGCAAGCCCTTTGCCTACCCGGCCAAGATTGCCGACCAGGTGCGCCAGCTGTTCGAGGCGCAGGCCGCCAGCGGCGCTCGGCAGCTCCTGCACCGCGACGCCGACGCCGACGCCGAGAACGAGGTGCTCGTGGACTTCGACGCCATCGAGGGCCTGCTCATCAAGCCGGCGCTGCACGAGGCGCGCATCCGCGGCGACACCACCGGCGCGGTGGTCGAGGCGGGCAACATCCGCGAGGACATGTTCAACCGGCTCATCACCGCCGACCTGGT
>JAEUPD010000102.1 GCA_016788525.1 Rubrivivax sp. | reverse complement strand
CCCGACGAGGCCGGGCAGCACGGGGCCGGGCAGGCGCGTGGCGGCGGGCGGCGGTGGTGTGTCGGGCTGCACCGCGATCCAATGGCCGCCCGCATCGGATTCGAGCAGCACCGCCTCGCGCCAGCGCCCGCCGACCCAGGCGTGCTCGGCCCAGAGCAGGGCCGTCACCGTGGCCTCCAGTCGATCATCGCCTGCACCAGCCGGCGCAACAGTGGCGTCACCGCCGCGGCGCGCGCCTCGTGCCAGCGATACGGCGGCGTCTCGTCCATGTACGCGCGCCAGCTCATTTCGAGCTGCACCGCGTGCACGCCGTCGGCCGGCCGGCCGTACTGGCGCGTGATCTGCCCGCCCTTGAAGCGGCCGTCGACGACGTGGCTGTAGTCGGCGTGCGCGGCGAAGACGCCGGCGAGCACATCGCGCAGAGAGGCCGCGCAGCTCGTGCCCTCGACGGTGCCGAGGTTCATGTGCGGCAGCGTGCCCTCGAACAGCCACGGCAGCTCGCTCTTGATGCTGTGCGCGTCGAACAGCAGGCAGTGCCCGTGCAGCCCGCGCAGCCGCGTGCACTCGGCGGCCAGCGCGTCGTGGTAGGGCTGCCAGTAGGTCGCCACGCGCTGGCGGACCTCGGCGTCGCCGGGCGCCTGGCCTTCGCGGTAGATCGCGTCGCCGGTGAAGTGCCGCGTCGGGCACAGCTCGGTGTTGTTGCGGCCGGCGTACATCGGCCGGTTGTCGCTCGGCCGGTTCAGGTCGATGACGTAGCGGCTGAAGCGCGGCACCAGCAGGCCGGCGCCCAGCTCGCCGGCAAAGGCGTACAGGCGTTCGAGGAACCAGTCGGTGTCCTCGACCTCCAGCGCGCGCGGCGTGTAGCGCGGCGCGAGCGCCACGGGGACCTGCGTGCCGACATGCGGCATGCTGATCAACAGCGGCGTCGTGCCGCGGTGCAGGGTGTGCGTGTGGGCCGTCATGGTATTGCGCGCCTCGTGTTCACGCCCTCGGCATGCCGCCGAACACCACCTGCCGGCAGGGCGCGTGCCCGAAGCGGTAGGCCAGTTCGCGCGGATGCGTGGCGTCCCACACCGCGAAGTCGGCGCGCAGGCCCGCGGCCAGCCGGCCACGGTCGGAAAGGCCCAGCGCGCGTGCGGCGTGGACCGTGACACCGCGCCACGCCTCCTCGGGCGTCAGGCGGAACAGCGTGCACGCCATGTTCAGCATCAGCACCAGCGACAACGCCGGCGAGCTGCCCGGGTTGTGGTCGGTGGCGATGGCCATCGGCACGCCGGCCTCGCGCAGCGCGGCCACCGGCGGCAGCCGGGTCTCGCGCAGGTAGTAGTAAGCGCCAGGCAGCAGCACCGCCACCGTGCCCGCCGCGGCCATCGCCGTGATGCCGTCAGGCGAAAGGTGCTCGAGGTGATCGCAGCTGAGCGCACCGTGGCGCGCGGCGAGCGCGGCACCGCCCTGGTCGCTGAGCTGCTCGGCGTGCAGCTTGACCGGCAGCCCGAGCTGCCGCGCCGCGGCGAAGATGCGCTGGGTCTGCGCAGGCGTGAACCCGATCGTGTCGCAGAAGGCATCCACCGCATCGACGAGGCCGGCCGCGTGCTGGCCGGCCAGCCAGCCACAGGCGGCGTCGATGTACTCGTCGGGCCGGCCGGTGAACTCCGGCGGCAGCGCATGCGCAGCCAGCGACGTCGTGCGCACTTCCAGCGGCAGCTCGTGCGCCAGGCGTCGGGCTGCGGCCAGGCAGCGCGCTTCGTGGTCTTCGGCCAGGCCGTACCCGCTCTTCACTTCGAGGGTCGTCACGCCTTCGGCCATCAGCACGCGGGCGCGCTGCGCCGCCGCGGCGAACAACGCCTCGTCGCTGGCCGCCCGCGTGGCCGCCACGGTCGAGCGGATGCCGCCGCCGGCGCGCGCGATCTCTTCGTAAGTGGCGCCCTGCAGGCGCTGCTCGAATTCGGCGGCCCGGTCGCCGCCGTAGACCAGGTGCGTGTGCGCGTCGACGAGGCCGGGCGTGACCAGCGCGCCGTGCAGGTCGGTCTCGTCGGCCGCGGCCAGCGCGGCGGGCAGCTCCCGGTCGGGGCCGACCCAGGTGATGCGTTCGGCAGACGTGACCAATGCACCGTCTTCGATCCAGCCCCAGGGCGTGCCCGCTTGAAAGGTCGCCAGGCGCGCGTGGCGCCAGACGCGCGAGGGGGCAGCGCCGGGAGTGGCGCGCGATGCGTCGGCGGTCATGGCTGCAGGCTCATCCAGTAGGCGGCGTCGGCGTCGGCATCGAGGTCAAGGATCTCCCAGCGCTCGGTCTGGGCGTCGTCCGACCAGGCCAGGCTGCCGGCCGGCAGTTCGTGCGTTTCCTCGTCCGCGCGAATGCACGCGGCGCCGTGCACGTAGAGGCCGCGCCACGGCAGGCGGCCGCGCTGCACCGAGCCGGCGGGCGCCCGGCGCATCTGCGTCATCAGCGCGCGGGCGGGGGTGGTCGTGCCGGGGCGGTGCATCAGGTTCAGATCCTGCGTCGGCCCCCCCAGCAAGGTGCACATCGGTGCCGCCGCGCCCGCGAAGTTCACCGGCTCGCTGGTTCGATCGAGCAGGCGCTCGCCGTCGGGCAGTGCCAGGCGCACGCCGGCGCCCTGCAGCACGGCGAACCAGCGCTCGACGCCGGGGAAGGCGGAGAACGGCCCGTCGCTTGCAATCTCGGCCACGCTGATGCGCAGCAGCCAGTCTTCGGCGCCGGGTGGCGTGCCGGGCATCGGCGCGGGCCAGCGCAGCAGCTCGCGCGTCACGCCGCCGCCATTGCGCCATGGCTGGGCCGGGCAGTCGACCAGTCGCACCAGGCGCAGCGTCACGGCCGGCCTTCGTCGCCGCCCACCAGCAGCGGGAACAGCGCATGCCGCATCGGCGCACCGGCGGGCAGCTCGTCGGCCAGGCCCGGGAAGTCGGGCGAGGTCTTCCAGCGCCGCGGCGCGTGCGTGACGTCGTCGCCGAGGTAGCGCAGCGAAAACACCCGCCGGCGGCAGCTGCCCTCGACACCGCCGGCGGCGTGCAGCGTGAGCATGTGGAAGGCCACCACGTCGCCCGGTTCGAGCGCCCAGCCGAGGATGGGCAGCTCGGCGCGGCGCGCTTCGATCTCGGGCAGCTCGGCCAGGCTGCCTTCGGGGAACCAGCGGGCCTGGTGGTTCATGAAGGTGCGCGGCATCAGCCAGGGCCCGCGGTGCGACCCGGCCAGGAACTCCAGCGTGCTCTCGCGCCGCACCGCATCGACCGGAATCCAGAAGCTCACGTTGTGCATGCCGTCGATGTTGTAGTAGGGCTGGTCCTGGTGCCAGGGCGTCGGCGTCGTGGTGCCGGGCTCCTTGGTCAGCATGTGGTCGTGGTACAGGCGCACGGTGGCGCTGCGCATCAGCCGCGCGGCCACCTCGGGCAGCGCGGTGTCGATGGCGGTGGCGCGGTAGTCGGCGCTGCAGGCCGCCTCGCCGGCCCAGTTGCAGAAGTCCTCGATGAAGTGGCCAGGGTCGCCCGGCCGGCTGGCGACGATGGCACGGGGGCTCGGCGCGGCCAGGTTGGCATCGATGCCGCGCGCCAGGCGCGCCACCTCGGAAGGTGTGAGCATGCCGCGCAGGCACACGGCGCCGTCGCGCTGGAACGCGGCCACCACCTGAGGCGCGGCCAGCGTCTCGGCACGCCGGGCAAAGCGCTCGCGCGCGGCCGGTTCGTTGAAGCGGGCATCCGGCAGTCTCATGACTCCTTCTCCTCGGCCACCGGCCCCGACGGCCGAGCGCGCGCAGCCGCTCCGATGCACTTCATGGCTGGAACTCTCCCTGCAGCAGGTAGCGGCTGCCCGGATGGACCAGCCGCGCGATGGTGATCGGCGCGGCGCGCGTGAAGGTGCGCCGCGTCACCACGAGGCAGGGTTCGTGCGGTGCGATGCCCAGCAGCCGTGCCTCCTCGGCCGTGGGCGCGGCGGCCTCGATGGAGTACTGCGCGCGCCACAGTGCCGTGGTCTCGAACAGCAGCTGCGTCGGCGTGACGCGGGTGAAGTCGGCTTCGAGGTAGCCCGGGCAGCAGGCCGGGTTGACGTAACGGTCCTCGCACTGCAGCGGCAGGTCGTCCTCGTGGTGGACGATCAGGCTGTGGAAGACGCGCGCGCCGGTGGCCACGTCGAGCTGCCCGGCCAGCGCCGCCGGCGCCTTCTCGGCGCGCAGCAGGTGCACGACGGCGTGGTGGCGGTGGCCACGCGACTCGATCTCGTCGTGCAGGTCGCGGATCGTCAACTTGCTGCTCACGCGGTGCAGCGGCGCGGCGAAGGTGCCCACGCCTTGCGAGCGGTCGACCAGGCCCTCGGACTGCAATTCGCGCAGCGCGCGGTTCACGGTCATGCGGCTGACGCCGAACTGCGCCACCAGCTCGGCCTCGCTGGGCATCAGCGCGCCGGGCGGCCAGCGGCCTTCGGCCAGACCCTCCTTCAGGTGCTGCTTGACACGCAGGTAGGGCGCCGCCGGCCCGGCGGCCTCGCCCCGGCCGGCGGCGCGGTCGGCGGCGGGGCGGGCGACATGCGGGGAAACCATGAGGGCGAGGATACTTGTCTAGTCTTGTCTAGACAAGTACAGTGCGCCCCGGGTTGACCCTGATCCCGCCCCGCCCGAGTCACTTGTCCCGCCCCGCGCCGGAGCACCGCCATGACCGACCTCTCGCCCCTGCACCGCCTGGCCAAGCCGCACCCCGTGCGTGCGCCGCGCGGTTCGTCCATCACCTGCGCCAACTGGCTCATCGAGGCGGCCTACCGCATGATCCAGAACAACCTCGACCCCGAGGTGGCCGAAAACCCCGACGCGCTGGTGGTCTACGGCGGCATCGGCAAGGCGGCGCGCAACTGGGACTGCTTCGAGGCCATCCTCGCCGCGCTGAAGAAGTTGCAGCCCGACGAGAGCCTGCTCGTGCAAAGCGGCAAGCCGGTGGGCGTGTTCCGCACGCACGCCGACGCGCCGCGCGTGCTCATCGCCAACAGCAACCTGGTGCCCAAGTGGAGCACCTGGGAGCACTTCCACGAGCTGGACCGCAAGGGCCTGATGATGTACGGCCAGATGACCGCCGGCAGCTGGATCTACATCGGCAGCCAGGGCATCGTGCAGGGCACCTACGAGACCTTCGTCGAAGCCGGGCGCCAGCATTTCGGCGGCGATCTGGCCGGCCGGTGGATCCTCACCGCGGGCCTGGGCGGCATGGGCGGCGCACAGCCGCTGGCCGCCACCTTTGCCGGCGCGTGCAGCCTGAACATCGAGTGCCAGCAAAGCCGCCTGGACTTCCGGCTGCGCAGCCGCTACCTCGACGAGCAGGCCACCGACCTCGACGACGCGCTGGCGCGCATCAGGAAGTACACGGCCGAGAAGAAGGCCGTCTCGATCGGCCTGCTGGGCAACGCCGCCGAGGTCCTGCCCGAGCTGGTCAAGCGTGCCCGGGCCGGTGGCATGAAGCCCGACCTCGTCACCGACCAGACCAGCGCCCACGACCTGGTCAACGGCTACCTGCCTGCCGGCTGGAGCGTGGAGGCGTGGAAGACCGCCCAGGCCGATGCCACGCAGCACGCCGCGCTGAAGGCCGCCGCGGCCCGCAGCTGCGCCGTGCACGTGCAGGCCATGCTCGACTTCCAGGCCATGGGCGTCCCCACCGTCGACTACGGCAACAACATCCGCCAGGTGGCCCTGGACGAAGGCGTGAAGAACGCCTTCGACTTCCCGGGTTTCGTGCCGGCCTACATCCGGCCGCTGTTCTGCCGCGGCAAGGGGCCGTTCCGCTGGGTGGCGCTGAGTGGCGACCCGCAAGACATCCGCAAGACCGACGCCAAGATGAAGGAGCTGTTCCCCGAGGACCGCCACCTGCACCGCTGGCTCGACATGGCCAGCGAACGCATCGCCTTCCAGGGGCTGCCGGCGCGCATCTGCTGGATCGGCCTGGGCGAACGGCACCGCGCCGGTCTGGCGTTCAACGAGATGGTGAAGTCCGGCGAGCTGAAGGCCCCCATCGTCATCGGCCGCGACCATCTGGACAGCGGCAGCGTCGCCAGCCCCAACCGCGAGACCGAGTCGATGCGCGACGGCAGCGACGCGGTGAGCGATTGGCCGCTGCTCAACGCGCTGCTCAACACCGCCGGCGGCGCCACCTGGGTCAGTCTGCACCACGGTGGCGGCGTCGGCATGGGCTACTCGCAGCACAGCGGCGTGGTCATCGTCTGCGACGGCACGCCCGAAGCCGCAAGGCGCATCGAGCGCGTGCTGTGGAACGACCCCGGCACCGGCGTGATGCGCCACGCCGACGCCGGCTACGAGATCGCCGAGCAATGTGCGCGCGAGCAGGGGCTGAACCTGCCCATGCTGGGACGCTGAGCCTGCCAAGCCTTCCATGATGAACCGCACCACCATCGTCCTGCGCCCGGGGCACCTCACGCTCGAGGAGCTGCAGGCCATCCATGCCGGCGGCGTGCGCCTCGAGCTGGACGC
Source organism: Rubrivivax sp. (assembly GCA_016788525.1). GTDB lineage: Bacteria > Pseudomonadota > Gammaproteobacteria > Burkholderiales > Burkholderiaceae_C > Rubrivivax. The sequence goes on along the minus strand of JAEUPD010000102.1, from coordinate 3,089 downwards.
TGCGACGCGGCCGGTGATTGCCGCCTCGGCCGCGTTGGTGCAGCGCGCCGCTGCCGGTGACGCACCGGTGTACGGCGTGAACACCGGCTTCGGCAAGCTCGCCTCCTCGCGCATCAGCACCGAGGACCTGGCCACGCTGCAGCGCAACCTCATCCGCAGCCACAGCGTCGGCGTGGGCGAGCCGCTGGCCCCGGCGGTGGTGCGCCTCGTGCTGGCGTTGAAGGCCGCGAGCCTGGCGCGCGGCGCCAGCGGCGTGCGCCAGGAGGTCATCGACCATCTCATCGCGGCGTTGAACGCCGACCTCGTGCCTTGCGTGCCAAGCCAGGGCAGCGTGGGCGCCTCGGGCGACCTGGCGCCGCTGTCGCACCTGACGCTGGCGCTGATGGGCGAGGGCGAGTTCGTCGTTGAAGGGCAGCGCCGCCCGGCGGCCGAGGTGCTGCGCAGCGCCGGGCTGGCACCGCTGGAGCTGGCGGCCAAGGAGGGCCTGGGCCTCATCAACGGCACGCAGGTCAGCACGGCGCTGGCGCTGCACGCGCTGTTCACCTTCGAGCCGGTGCTCGAAGGGGCGCTCGTCGTGGGTGCGCTCACGGTCGATGCTGCCAAGGGCAGCGACGGCCCCTTCGACCCGCGCATCCACGCGCTGCGCGGTCACCCGGGCCAGATCGACGTGGCGCAGTACTACCGCCAGCTGCTGGCCGGCAGCGAGATTCGCCGCAGTCACCTCGAAGGCGACGACCGCGTGCAGGACCCGTACTGCCTGCGCTGCCAGCCGCAGGTGGTGGGCGCGTGCCTGGACCAGCTGCGCCATGCGGCCCTCGTGCTGCTGCGCGAGGCCAACGCCGTGACCGACAACCCGCTGGTGTTCTTCGACAACGGCGCAAGCAGCCAAGCGGCCGCCGCGGAACCGGCTTTGCCAGGCCGCTGGCGGCGCCCCCCTGGGGGGGAGGCGGCCGAAGGCCGCTTCGGGGGGGAGCTCATCTCCGGCGGCAACTTCCACGCCGAGCCGGTGGCGCTGGCCTGCGACGCGATGGCCACCGCCATCGCCGAGGTGGGCGCGATCGCCGAGCGGCGCATCGCGATGCTCATCGACTCGGGCGTGTCGCGGCTGCCGCCGTTCCTCACGCCCAATGCAGGCCTGAACAGCGGCTTCATGATCGCCCACGTCACCGCCGCCGCGCTGGCCAGCGAGAACAAGAGCCTGGCGCACCCGGCCAGCGTCGACAGCCTGCCCACCAGCGCCAACCAGGAAGACCATGTGAGCATGGCCACCTTCGCGGCCCGCCGGCTGCAGCCGATGATCGCCAACGTCACGCGCATCCTGGGCATCGAGCTGCTGGCCGCGGCGATGGGCATCGACTTCCTGCGGCCCTTGCGCAGCAGTGCGGCGCTGGAGCAGGTGCATGCCACGCTGCGCGCGCGCTGCCCGGCAATGATGCAGGACCGCTACCTGGCCCCGGACATCGAAGTGGCGAGTACGCTTGTGGCCGACGGCACCCTTGCGCGCATCCTGCGCACGCTGGGCCGGCTGCCGCCGCTGTGGACCCCGGCCTGACAACCGTCGGGTCGGATTGCACACCCGTTCCCCCGATCAACTCACCCCCGCACGAGGAGACCCCCATGAAGACGAAGACCACCCTCATTGCCCTGGCCGCCGCCGCGCTGGCCTGCGCGGTGCAGGCCCAGGACACCAAGGTCGGCATCGGCATCAGCGGCTGGACCGGCTTCGCGCCGCTCACGCTGGCCAGGGAGGCCGGCATCTTCAAGAAGAACGGCCTGGACGTCTCGATCAAGAAGATCCCGCAGAAGGACCGCCACCTGGCCATCGCCAGCGGCGACATCCAGTGCGCCGCCACCACGGTGGAGACGTGGATCATCTGGAATGCCAACGGCGTGGCCACGACGCAGATCTTCCAGCTCGACAAGAGCTTCGGTGCCGACGGCATGGTGGTCAAGCCGACGGTCGCCGCCATCAAGGACCTGAAGGGCAAGAAGGTCGCCGCCGACGCCCCGGGCACGGCCACCTACTTCACGCTGGCCTGGATGCTGAAGAAGAACGGCCTGAGCATCAAGGACGTGGAGGTGGTGAACCTCAGCCCGCAGGCCGCGGCCAACGCGATGATCGCCGGCACCGCGGGCATCGACGCCGGGATGACCTACGAGCCGTTCCTCTCGGCCGTGCGGGCCAAGCCCGAGGCCGGCAAGATCATCGCCACCACGCTGGACTACCCGATGGTGATGGATACCTTCGGCTGCACGCCCAAGTTCCTGGCCGAGAACCCCAAGGCCGCGCAGGCCCTGGCCAACAGCTACTTCCAGGCGCTGGAGATGATCAAGGCCGACCCGAAGAAGAGCTTCGAGATCATGGGTGCCGATGTGAAGCAAAGCGGCGAAGCCTTCGAGAAGAGCCAGGCCTTCCTGCGCTGGCAGGACCGGGCGGCAAACCAGAAGTTCTTCGCCGGTGAGCACGCGGCGTTCAGCAAGGACGCGGCCGAGCTGCTGCTGGAGGTGGGCATCATCAAGGCCATCCCCGACCTGAGCAAGCTCGCCGATACGCGCTTCATCAAGTAGGCGCGCCAGCACCCGCACCCGCACCCGCACCGGCCCTGGCCATGAAGCCCCTCACGCCAGTGACCCCCGGCGCACGTGTCGCGCTGGGCATCTCGTTCTTCGTCGTGTTCGTGGCGGTGTGGTCCGTCGCCACGTTCGGCGGTCTCGTCCAGAAGACCTTCCTCGCCGACCCCTGGTCGATGGTGCAGTCGGGCTGGACGCTGCTGGCGAAGATGGGCTTCGCCCACGACATCGGCATGACCATCTTCCGCGTCGTGGGCGGCTTCCTCATCGCCGCGGTCATTGCCGTGCCGCTGGGCGTGGCGATGGGGGCGTACAAGCCGGTGGAGGCGTTCTTCGAGCCCTTCATCAGCTTTGCGCGCTACCTGCCGGCGTCGGCCTTCATCCCGCTGCTCATCCTGTGGGCCGGCATCGGCGAGGCGCAGAAGCTCGCGGTCATCTTCATCGGCTCGTTCTTCCAGCTCGTGCTCATGGTGGCGGTGATCGTCGGCGCGACGCGGATCGATCTTGTCGAGGCCGCC
>JAEUPD010000095.1 GCA_016788525.1 Rubrivivax sp. | reverse complement strand
GCACGCTGTTCGGCAACAACACCGGCAGCGGCAGCAAGAAGGAGATCATGCTGTCGATCACGCCGCGCATCATTCGCCCGCCCGCGGCGGCCAGCGCCGAGACGCACGAGGTGTACTCCGGCACCGAATCGGCGATCCGGGCCCGGCCGTTGCGGCTGGACTCGGTGAGTGCCGTGCCCGGCGGCGCACCGGCGTCAGCCGGCGCGGTGGGTGCCGCGGGCGCCGGAGGCAATGGGTCCGCCGCCGCCAGCCCGTTCACCAGCCCCGGCGGCATCGCCACGCCGGGCACGGGCGCCGGCGAAGGCAGCGCGGCCCCGCCCGGCACGGCGGCGTCGGGCGCCTCGGGCGGTGCCGGCACTGCGCCAGCGGCCGGCAATGCGCCCGCATCGGGCGGCGCCCCGGTGGGCGGGCTGGGCGCCGCCACCGCTGCGCCGGGTGCCGAGGCCGGCGCGGCGGCACCGCGCGTCCCCGCAGCCGTCGTACCCGCGACACCGCCCGCACCCGTCAACCGCACGACGATCCCGCCGTCCATCCGCCCCGGCGCGATCTACCGGCCCGCGGCAGTGCCGGTGCCCGCGGCGCCTTCCACGCCGCCGGCCAAGGTGCCCGGCGCCGAGTCGGTGAAGGCGGCGCCACTGGACCTGCCGGCACTGGCCGGCAGCGGCGGCGAACTGCGCTGGAGCGGGCCGCGGCAGGCCCAGATCGGCGCCCACTTCACCGCCGAGGTTGCTGCGGTGGATCTGCCCGGCTTGCGCCGCTGGCCGCTGGTGGTGCGCTACGACCCGTTGGTGATGCGCTTCGTGGAGGCCGCGCCGGCCTCGTCTGCCGCGGCCGCCGGTGCCACGTTGCTGCCCGCGCGGGTGGACAGCATGGCCGGCCGGGTCGAGTTGGCGCTGCAGTTTCCCAAGGCCCCATCCACCGCCGCCTCCGCCGTTGCTGCGGAACAACCTCTGGTCGCCCTGACCTTTGCCGCCGTGAGCCCGCGCGCGCAGACCCAACTGCTCGTCAGCGCCCTCGACGCCAAAGGCGAGGACGACCGCCCGCTGCGCGTCGGCCGCGGCGCGCCGCTGCGGCTGAAGACCACGCCATGACGCGACAGGTCCTTCCCGCTTCGAGGCGGCCGCCGCGCCGGCGGCGCGGCTTCACGCTGCTGGAGCTGGTGATCTCGCTGGCACTGGTGGGCATGCTCGCGCTGGTTGCGCTGCCGCTGGCCGAAGTCACCAGCACGCGGGTGAAGGAAGCCGAACTCAAGCGAGCGCTGCGCACGATCCGCACCGCACTGGACCAGCACCGCGCCGCGGTCGATGCAGGCCTGCTGCCGCGCGCCGCCGGCGAGTCGGGATACCCACCGTCGCTGGAGGCGCTGACCCGGCCGCTCACCGTGCAGGGCGCCACCGACGGCGCGCCGCGTGTGCTGGTGCTGCTGCGCCAACTGCCCCGCGACCCCTTCGCCGCCGACCGCCGCGCCGCCGCAGCAGCCACCTGGCGCACGCGCGCCTACGGCAGCGCCGGCGACGACTGGGGCGGTGGCAGCGATGTCTTCGACGTGTCGTCCGGTTCGGCCGCCTTGGCGCTGGACGGGAGCCGCTATGACGAGTGGTAGGCGACGCGACCCTCCGGGCCGCGGCTTCACGCTCATCGAGCTGGTGGTCGTCATGGCCATCGTCGGGCTGCTGCTGTCGATCGCCGCGCCGCGTTTCCTCGGCAGCCTCGACCAGGGGCGCGAGAACGTGCGCCGGCAGAACATCTCCGTGCTGCGCAACGCGATCGATCAGTTCCGCGGCGACCAGGGGCGCTTCCCGGAGACCCTCGAGGAGCTGGTGACCCGCCGCTACCTGCGCGAGGTGCCGATGGACCCCGTGAGCGAGCGGCACGACTGGCGCGTCGTGCCGCCGCCGGAGCCCGACAAGGGCGTCTACGACGTGCAGCCGCCTGAGGCGCCGCCGAAGGAGGGGCGCTGAGATGGTGCGCCGCGTCCGCGCGGCCGCGGTGCCCCGGCCCCTGTGCCGCGGCGTGGTGCTGCTGGCGCTGCTGCTGGTGATGGCGCTGATGGGTCTGGCACTGATGTCGACGGTCGAGGTCAGCGCCACCGCTGGCCAGCGCGAGCGCGAGCAGGAGCTGCTGTTCGTGGGTGACCAGTATCGCCAGGCCATCGAGCGCTACTACTGGGCCGCCCCGCCGGGCAGGCCGCGCACGTTGCCCGCCGGCGTCGCGCAGCTGCTGCTGGACGACCGCTATCCGCAGCCCGTGCAGCATCTGCGCCGCGCCTATGAAGACCCGTTCGGCGAGCCCGAGTGGGGCCTGGTGCGCATCGGAGGCCGCCTGGCCGGCGTGCGCAGCGTGGCCGCGGTGGCTCCGATCAAGCGTGCCAACTTCCCCGAACGCTACGCCGCCTTCGCCGAAGCCAGCGAGGTGTCGCAGTGGATCTTCCTGTTCAAGCCGCCGCCTGCGGTGGTGCCGACGCCCCGCCCCACAAGATGAATGCTCTCCCGAGCCGAGGATCCGCCATGAACGCCGCCAAGGTGCTGCTCGTCGAGCCGAATGTCCTGTTGCGCGAAGGGCTGCGCGCGCTGATCAACAGCCAGCCTGACCTGGCGGTGTGCGGCGAGGCCGCAGACGGGCCGGGGGCCATCCGGCAGGTGGTGGCCGAACCCCCCAGCCTGGTGCTGAGCGAACTGGCGTTCCAGGGCACGCCGGGCATGCACGGGGCGAACGGCGTGAACGGAATGGGCGGCATCAGCGGGATGAGCGGCATCGAGGCCATCGCCGATATCCGCCGGCGCTCCCCGCACCTGGGCATCCTCGTGCTGACATCGCTGCGGGCGCCGGCGCAGGTACGCGAGGCGCTCGCCGCCGGCGCCAACGGCTTCCTGGTCAAGGACACTTCCTTCGGCGAACTGCTGATCGCCATGCGCTCGGTGCTGCGCGGCCGCACCTACCTCAGCCCTGAGGTCAGCGGGCACGTGGTGCAGCGCTACCTCGACCCGCGCCAGGCCGAAGGCGCAGGATCGCAGTTCGACCAGTTGACGCGGCGCGAGCGCAGCATCCTCAGGCTGGTCGCCGAGGGCCATACCAACCGCGACGCCGCCGCCGCGCTCAAGCTGAGCCAGAAGACGGTGGAGAAGCACCGCGCCAGCATGATGCGCAAGCTGGGCCTGCGCAACGTGGCCGAGCTGGCCGTGCTGGCGCTGGAGGCCGGCGTGATCGAGCGCCCCGCCGCCGTGATGCGCGCGGTGGACGGCTACCGCGCGCTGGCCGGCGTCGCCTGACCGGCGCGGCGGCCGGCCTGCCCCGGCCCACCCGCCCACCCCGCGAACCACCCCTGCAGGCGGGCCCCTCAGGGCAAAGCCACCATCCACACACTCTTGGCCGCGAGCCGCTGGCCCGGCCCGAGCGCCAGCCGCGGGTAGCCGGTCATCGGCGGCAGGTTCTCCAGGTTGTGCTCGAGCTTCTCCAGGCAGTACTCGCGCGAGAAGCGCTCGTCCACGTGCACGAGGCTCTCCACCGCGGCGGTGGCGGCCAGCAGCACCTGGGCGGCCTGCGCCTCGTCCGCAGGCCTGAAGCCCTGGCCTCGCCACCAGGCCCGCGCGCGTGCCAGGCGGCTGGGCTGCGGGTCTTGCTGCGTCACCCAGTGCACCCGCACGCCGGGGGGCCAGGCCACCGGCGCCGCATCGGGCACACCGGCGCCGGCCAGCAGGTACACCGTCGCCGAGGCCGGCCGGGGCGGCGCGGCCGCCGCCGGCGTCTGCGCCGCCAGGCGGCGCGCCACCTCGGCGGCCGGCAGCGCACTGACGACCACCGGTTCGCCGCGCCAATGCGGTGCCATCGTCAGGGAGCGCCCCCCCGTGCGCGCCGCCGCGCCTAACTCCGAAAACACTTGCATGGCGAGTTGGCGCCCGGCGGCATCCTCGCCGGCCAGCACCAGCCACGGCGGCGCAGGCGGCGGCGGCCCGGGGGCCTCGGCCGCGGCCAGCACGGTCTCGGCCAGCCAGCGGGCCTGTGCCGGCACGCCGCCGCTGAAGTAGACGCTGTAGAACCCGGGCGTCTCCTGCGCGGCCCCGGGCCAGGGCGTGATGGGGAACAGGCAGGGCAGCCGCTCGCTCTCGCAGAAGTCATGCACCGGCGACCAGGTGCTGCCGCCGCGCCCCGACAGCATGGCAAACACCGGCCGCCGGGCATACGACTTGCGCAACTGCGCAGCCCAGGTCTCGGGGGCGCCGCGCAGCACCCAGTGGTGCAGCTCCCAACGGCGGTAGCGCGCGTACATCGTGTGCTCGGTGCGCTGGGCCGCGGCGCGGCGCTGCGGCTCACCACGCGTCTGCGCGTTCTTGCGCGCGAAGAATTCGCGCAGCAGATGCACGAGCTCCTTCACCTGGGCTGCGGGCACCTCGTCGGTAGTCACGGTGGCGAAGTGCACCACCTCGTCGTCCACGCCCGGTGTCGGCGCTGTGCCCAGGCGTTTCAGGTGCTCGAGCAGCGCGGCGCTGTGCCGCGGCTCGAGCCGGTAGCGCGGCATCAGCGGCCCGAGGTCACGGTCGTCGGGCGTGCGTCCTTCGGTCAGCAGCCGATGCAGCGCAGGGGCGTCGTAGGCCGGGCGCACGCGCAACAGCGCGGTGCCTCCCGCGGTGCGCGTGCTGGGTCCGTAGCGGCGGGTGGTGGCCGGGTCGAACGGCCGCGCCAGCAACCCCGAGGCGATGGGCGGCACGGCCGCCTCGCCCTCGAAGCTGCCCAGCCCGCTGGGCCGGTGGCAGGTCACGCACGCGGCGTGCTGCGGCGGCAGCGGCGTCAAGGCCGCACCCCGCGGCAGCATCGCCACGAGCGCCGGGTGCGTGCCTTCGTAGAGCCGTCGGCCTTCGTCGGCCTGGGCATGACCGGCCTCGCCAACCACGGCGGATGCCGCTCCCGGCTGGGCGGCAGCGGCGGCGCCGCTGAACGCCGCCCCCAGCCCGAACGCGACCACGGCAGCGAACCGCGACCACAGCGCAGCCAGCGCCGCCACCTTCGCGACCGGCGGCCGCCTCATGCGGACCGCAGCTGGGCCGCCAACACGGCGTGCAGGTTCTCGGGCGTGGGGAACCCGGCGATGCGCCACCACGGCGCGCGGCGCGAGGCCCGCAGCAACACCACCGGCGGGTGAGCGGCCTTGGAGCCGCGATAGACATCGAACGCACGCTGCGACAGCAGCAGGTCGTCGAAGCGGCCCGTGCAGAACTGCCAGGCCGGCCCCTGGATGCCGAAACGCGCGGCAAACGCGCTGAGCTGCTCGGGGGTGTCGCCATCAGGGTCGATGGTCAGGCTGAGGAAGCGCGCCCGCCTCGCCTCGCGCCGCAGCCGCCCCTGCAGCGCGGCCAGCACCGCGGTCTGCATCGAGCAGGTGGTGGAGCAGGTGGTGAAGACGAAGTTCAGCCACAGCGGGTCGTCGGTGTCCAGCTCGCGCGCCAGCGACGTGCGGCGCCGCTGCATGGTGACGAGCCCGATGTCGGGCAGCGAATCCACGTCCTGCCGACTGACGCGGTAATCGGGTTCGGCGCTGCCGGCGGACTGCGCCTGCAGGACCGCGGGCCATCCGGCGCAGGCGCCGGTTGCCGCGAGGGAAGCCCCGATGCCCAGCCAGCGACGGCGGCGGATCGGCAGCGCCTGCGCACCCCCTTGGACCGCGGCGACCTTCACCCTTCCCAGCGTCCCCCAGCCGGCGTCACGGCTCGGCAGGGTCGGCGCGAAACCGCCCGGCTTGCTCATGGCCGCACCACGACCTTGAACACCTTCGGACCCTGCGGCGTGCGCAGCGCGAACTGGTCGGTGCCGACGAATCCCACCGGAGGCCGGTACCACCAGCGGCCTTGCGTGTCACGCTCGATGCGCCCGCCGCGCAGCGGCTGGCTCCAGGCCAGCGGATCTCCGGCGCCCGCGGTCGCGGTCGCGGTCGCGGTCGCGGTCGCGGTCGCGAGGCCGGGCACGGCGGGGCCGGCGCCCGGGGCGGCCGCGGCAGCATCGAGGTCCACCGGTGTATCGCGTCGGCCGGTCAGCACGCGGGGTTCGGCAGCGGAGAGTTCGGCCTGGATCGTCGGCCGGATCAGGCGCAGCGGCTGGTGGGTCCCGTCGCTCAGCTCGACGACGAGGTCAATGGCGGCCTCGGCACTGCCGGCGGGCTGCCACTGTGCGCTGCCCGCCTCGAGCGCGAGATCCTCGGCCCGGGCGCCCGCGCCGGCGACAAAGCGCACCGGGTCCACCGCACGCGGCAGCACGGGCCGCAGCGTCTGTGCGTCAAGCCGCCCGCCGTCCGGGCGCTGCAGCGCCAGCATCGGCCGCACCACCTGCGCGGCGCTGTCGGTCGCGGCCGCCAAGGCAGCCAGGTGAACCCCCGCCGGCCTGCCCGGCGCCGCGGCCCGGGCGGCGCGGCCCAGCGCGTGCAGCAGCTGGTCCACGCTCCACAGCGGGTGTTGCTGCCGCAGCAGCAGCAGCGCACCGCTGGCCACCGCAGCGGCGAACGAGGTGCCGTCGCTGCGATGGACCACCCCGGATGAAGCACCGATGCGGTCGAGCGCCGGCAAAGCGATGCCCGGTGCGTGCAACGTGGGGAAGGGCGCCGCCTCGGCTGCCGCGGCGTCGCAGGCCGAGGGGCCGCGGCTGCTCTGCCGCGCCACTGCGCCCGCGGCATCGAGCGCACCCACCGAAATGACCCCGGGGTTGTTTGCCGGGCTCATGCTGGTGCGCTCGTGCGGCCCGTCGTTGCCGGCGGCGAAGACCACCGCCATGTCGGCCAGCGCCATGGCCCGCCAGACCCGCGCCAGGCGAAGGTTGCATCGGTCAGTGGTGCCAGCCAGGCCCCAGGAGTTGTTCACGACCTGCGGCGCGTCGTGCGTGCGCTCGTCGCCGTCGGGATCGAGCAGCCATTGGTAGATGCGATGCACGGCCGACAGACGCCCGTGGCCCGCGTCGTCGAACAGCCGCGCGGCCACGAAGCGCGCCGCGGGCGCCACCGCCGTGGGTGCCTCACCCGCAGCCGGCTGCCCCACCAGCAGGCTGGCCACCAGCGTGCCGTGGCCCTGCGCATCATGCGGCAGCCGGTGCTGCGCGTACGGATCAAACCAGTCAGCAGCGCCTGCGCGGTAGGCGGCGGCCAGCGCCGGCACGCGCAGGTCCACGCCACTGTCGACCACCGCCACCGTGGTGCCGCGGCCGTCGAGGCCGGCGGCCCATGCGCGCGGCGCGTCCAGGGCCGCAAGGTGCTCGGTCAACTGCCACGCCACCTGCCCCGGTCCCGGCATCGAAAACGTGCCCGGTGCGGCGGCCGCTGCGCGCGCGAGGGCAGCGCGGACCTGCTCGTCCTGCCTCAGCGCCCGCCCCGGGCTGCCCTTGCCGGCGACCTGCGGTGCGCGCAGGGCCACGTCGCTCTCGACGCGGCGCACGCCGGGCCACCCGGCCACTTCTCGCACGCGTGAACGTGGCATCTCCAATGCGAGGGCATGCTCGATCCACAGCGGCTGGATGTCCTGTGCGCCGATGCTGCTCAGACGCTGCACGAGCGGGGCGAAGCGCTGCACGAAGGCACCGCGCAGGCGCCGGGCGAGCGCCCCGGGACGCTCTGGCGCAGGCAGCGCCTGCAGCGCCGCGCGGGCTTCGTCCAGCGCCGGCGCCCCCTCGAGCTGCACGATGACGCGGATGGCGCCGGCCGGCCGCATCGCCAGGCTCGCCTGCACCGCTTCGTCCAGCTCCGCCGCCGCCAGCGACGCGGCCCCGGTCGTGAGCGCCAGCACGAGCACGCACGCCGACCGGCGGCCTGCGCGGCGCGATGTGGGCTTGGCGCTATTGCTGGATGCGGAACTCGCCGACACGCTGCTCGCCGATGAACAACGCCAATGCATCGCCGCCCTTCAGCGTGCGGTCGGGGTTGGCAAAGAGCATGAAATAGGTACGGCCGACCTGGGGCGGGTTGGCCGCGCGAACAGTCTGGCGCAACGCGCCGACGATGGGCGGCTGCGGCACGTAGAAGCGCTTGCCGGTCCCAACCTGCACCAGCACCGGCCGCACCTTGCGGTCCAGCAGCGGCGCAGCCTTGTCGGCGTCGAGCACGCGGTAGCGCAGGTCCACCAGGCTGCCGGCCGCCGACAGCCGGGTGTCGAGGAACTCGATGCCGTAGGTTGGTGCGGCCAGCGGGGCCGCCGCCAGGGTCGTGGCCACGGGGGCCTCGGGCGCCGTGGACGCCCGCGAAGCCACCGGCGCGGCAGCCATGGCCGGTGCCGCCGGCGCTTGCGTCATGGTTGCGGGCGCGGTGCCCGCCGAGGCCGGCGTGCCCTGCGGCTGCAGCGCGCAGCCGGCCGACAGGGCCACAAGGACCGCCACCAGCGGCCCGCCCGGCGACCTCGTCGATGCCGGCGCGGCCGGGGGAGTGCCGGGCCGCCGCGGCAGCGTCTTCACGGGGATCATCGGTCGCCTCACTCGATGTTGACGATCACGCGCACGATGTTCGACCACAGGCCGAAGTTGTCGCGCACCTTGTACGAGAAAGTCTCGGTACCGCGCTGCGCACCGACCGCCGGCCGATACCGCATCACGCACTGTGTGCTGGCAGCGGTGCAGGCGTCGCCCGTACCCGGGTCGACCGGACTGACCGTGCCTGCGGCGCTGCCGCCGGCACCCACCCGGGCGAGCGTGCCCGGCACGATGTTCCAGCCGTCTTCGGCGGTGTCGTTGGCGAGCACGGCAATGTCGATGGCCGGGCGCGCCGCGGTGAGCGTGTACGACACCGTCTCGGTGTTCGCCGTCGGGGGCTGGTGTCCCTGCACGATGAAGGTCACGGTGCCGGGCAGCGACGTGAGCGGCGTGTACGGTGGCGCGCTGCTCGGGCTCTGCACCGTGTAGGTGAAGGTCAGAGCGCGCGACGAGGTGGGCACGATGTTGCGGAACCAGGTCTGGTTGCGCACGTCCAGGCTCAGGCTGCCGTCGGCGCCCAGCGCGAACGCGTCCACCGGAAGGCTGGGCGCGCCAGCCACCTGGGCGTTGCCGACGACGGCCCCGTCGGGGTCGGCATCGTTGGTCATCACCCCTTGCGCAACGGCAATGGTCGTGCGCCCGCCGGCCACGACGTAGGTGTCCGGGTTGGCCACCGCCAGGTCGTCGGCGTTGAGCACGGCGACATTCACGGTGCCCGAGGCGCTGCGCCCGTTGGCCGAGGTGACCTGCACGGTGACGGCATGGGTCAGCGTGGGCTGCGAGGGCTTCTGCGCCTGCGCGTCGCCAGGTGTCCAGCTCACGACGCCGGTGGCGGCGTCGATGCCCATGCCGGCCGGCGCCTGCACCAGCGCGTAGGTGAACGGCGCCACGCCGGTGGCCGTGGCGGTGGCCGTGTACAGCGCGCCTTGCGTGGCCGTGGCGGGGAACGTACTCAGGTCGATGAGCGGTGCGACCGCGGCCGTGCCCTGGCGCAGCCGGATGAAGTCGCCGTTGAGCCGCCCGTCGGTGCCGGTGACGAGGCCGGCACGCCGGTCAAACAGCACGATGTCGCGCTCGCTCGCATTGGGCGAGGCAGCGGCCTGGGGCGACAGCCTGGGCATGAACACCGCGTCCATCGTCTTGGCCGCTGCCAGCAGTGCCACCGACTGTTCGCGTGCATAGGGATAGGGCTTGGCATCCTCGGCCACGAAGCCGAGATGGCCGTCGCGCAGCGCCGGGATGCGCGTCGTCAGCCCCGCATTGGCCAGGCGCACGAGCTGGCGCTGCTCGGTGAGGATGGTGATCGTCTGGTTCGACGAGTTCGGCGCGTTGTGCACCAGCCGCGTGGGAGCCACCGGCGTGTAGGGCGCCGCCGGCGCCGGCGCAGCGTAGCGGTGCAGGCGGAAGATGCTGGGCTGGTAGGCCAGCGCACTGCCCGGCAGGCCGCCGCCGGGCTGCGTGATCAGCGCGTGCATGGCCGGGTCGATCTCGCTGAACACCAGCCGCGTCTCGTTCTCGAACGGCGCCACCAGCGCGGCGGCGCTGCCATAGGCGTAGCGCTGCGTGCCGGCGGTCTGGGCGTCCTTGTTCAGCATGCCGTACAGACCCATCTGCACCTGCACCTGCTGGTGCGTGCCCGACTGGTACAGGTAGGTGCCCGGGGCCACGTCGCTGAAGGCGTAGACGCGCTGGCCGCCGGCAGCGGTCTCGGCGGTCAACGAGCGCAGGCGGCAGCCGCGCTGGTCGGCCAGCGAACCGGTGGCCGGCGTGCACGGCGTGCCGCTCGCCTCGGCGCTGGTGGCGAACACGGGGTTGGCGCCATTCACCAGGCCGTGCACGACGACCGAGGTGAGGCGCCCACCCGGCAGCCCGTTGATGAGGACGATGTTGAGCTGGTTGTCGCCCGGGGGCACCACCAGCGCCGGCCCCGGCGACGTGAAGCCGGTGGTGGCCGCGGCCAGCGCCGCCACCTGCGCCGGCGTCGGGTTGTTCACCGACGCGCGGTAGCCCCACATCGTGACCTGCGACCCGTCGGGCTGCGTCTCGAGGTAGGCGCCGGCCTTGAGCGCATAGGTCACGGCGCACGCGTCCAGCGGCAAGGCCGCTCCCATCGCCGCCGCGGCGCCGGCCACCAGCGCGAGCGCCAGGCGCCGACCCGTTCTTTGGATGCTCAGCATGTCGGGACTCCCTTGGATCAGTCGTCGATCTGCACGGCCCAGTGCTCG
>JAEUPD010000093.1 GCA_016788525.1 Rubrivivax sp. | reverse complement strand
CCCAAGATCAACCACGCGCTCGTCGCCAACGCCTGCGAGCGTCCGGCGGTCGTCGCGCGCTGCCCGGTGGCGGCGATCCGCCCCGCGATGGTCAACGGAAGACCTTCGCTCGAGATCGACGAGAAGAAATGCATGTGCTGCGGCGCCTGCTACCCGCCGTGCCCGCCGATGCAGATCAACGACCCCGAGCACAGCAAGTTCGCGATCTGGGTCGGCGGCAAGAACAGCAACGCGCGCGGCAAGCCCACGTTCATGAAGATGGTCGCCAGCGGCCTGCCCAACAACCCGCCGCGCTGGCCCGAGGTGAGCGAGATCGTCAAGAAGATCCTCTACACCTACAAGGCCGACGCACGCAGCTGGGAGCGCCTGAGCGACTGGGTCGAGCGCATCGGCTGGCCGCGCTTCTTCGAGAAGTGCGACCTGCCGTTCACGAAGTACCTCATCGACGATTGGCGCGGCTCGCGTTCGAACCTCAACGCCAGCGCGCACATCCGGTTCTGAGGCCCGCCTGATGAAGCTCGCGCTGATGGTCAGCGAAGGACCGTACACCCACCAGGCCGCCGACACGGCCTGGAACTTCGCCGCCGCCGCCATCGCCAAGGGCCACGAGGTGATGCGCGTGTTCTTCTATCACGACGGCGTCTACAACGCGACGAAGCTCACCGAGCCTCCGCAGGACGACCGCCACATCGTCAACCGCTGGAGCGAGCTGAAGGACAAGCACAACGTCGACCTCGTGGTGTGCGTGGCCGCCGCGCTGCGCCGCGGCATCAAGGACGAGGTGCTGGCGCCGGGCTTTCGCATCTCGGGCCTCGGGCAGCTGGTCGATGCCGGCATCAAGGCCGACCGCACCGTGACCTTCGGAGACTGACATGAAGAAGTTCATGTTCGTCAACCGCAAGGCGCCCTACGGCACGATCTACGCGCTGGAGAGTCTCGAGGTCGTGCTCATCACCGCCACCTTCGACCAGGACGTGAGCCTGGTGTTCCTCGACGACGGCGTGTACGAGCTCGCCAAGGGCCAGGACACCAAGGCCATCGGCATCAAGAACCACAGCAAGACCTATCGCGCGCTGGACGGCTACGATGTCGAGAAGCTGTATGTCGAGCGCGAGTCGCTGCAAGCGCGCGGGCTGACCGAAGCCGATCTGCTGGTCGACGTCGAGGTGCTCAGCACCGCGCAGCTGGCCGACCTGATGGCCGAGCAGGACGTCGTGCTGTCGTTCTGAGCGAAGCCCACGAATCGAGGCCACAAGCCGATGCTGCACATCGTCAACAAGTCCCACCTGCAGACGAGCTCTCTGGCCAGCTGCCTGCGCCTGGCCAAGGACGGCCACGCGCTGCTACTGACCGAAGACGCTGTGTATGCCGCCACGCAGGCCGGCGCCGGCGCGAGCGGCATTGCTGCCGCCACCCGGCGGCTCAAGGTCTATGCGCTGGCCCCCGACCTGCAGGCCCGCGGCGTCGCGGCGCGCGTGGCCGATGGCGTGTCGCTCGTCGACTACGGCGGCTTCGTCGACCTGGTCGCCGAGCACCCCAACAACCAGTCCTGGCTCTGAGATCGATTTCCAACAAGGAGGCCCCCATGGCCATCGAAGTCAACGGCACCACCTACGAAACCGACGAAGAGGGCTACCTCGTCAACCTCGCCGACTGGAACAAGGACGTCGCCGAGGTCATCGCCCAGGCGGAGAACGTCGAGATGACCGACAACCACTGGGAAGTGGTGAACTTCCTGCGCGAGTACTACGACGAGTACCAGATCGCGCCGGCCGTTCGCGTGCTGACCAAGGCCATCGGCAAGCAGCTGGGCGAGGAGAAGGGCAACAGCAAGTACCTGTACGAGCTGTTCCCGTACGGCCCGGCCAAGCAGGCGTGCAAGATCGCCGGCCTGCCCAAGCCGACGGGCTGCGTGTGAGGCCGCCGATCTTCCTGCTGCGAGGGCCGATCTTGCGCCTGTGATGCTCGCCGTACCACAGTACGGCTGCGCTTCTCGACGCAACCTCGACCCGCTCGCGACGGAATCTCGACGACCTCACGACTGCTGGCGATGAGCGCGCTCGCGATCGGCTTCGCGCTGCTGTTCTACGCCGCGACGGCGCTCTTCGTCATCGGCGTGGCGCTGAAGGTCCGCCAGTACCTGCACACGCCGGCGCCGCTGCTCATTCCGACGACCCCCGCCCCCACCGAGCACGCCGGAGTTGCGTTGCGCATGGCGCGCGAAGTGGTCTTCTTCGAAAGCCTGTTCAAGGCCAGCAAGTGGACGTGGCTCTTCGGCTGGCTGTTCCACGCCTCGCTGGCGCTGGTGCTGCTGCGGCACGTTCGCTACTTCCAGGAGCCGGTGTGGGCGCCGATCGTCTTCGTGCAGTTCTTCGGCACCTATGCCGGGCTGACCATGGTGGCGGGCCTGGCCGGCCTGTGGGCACGGCGCGTCCTCGTCGACCGAGTGCGCTACATCTCCACGCCCTCGGACCACCTGCACCTGGCACTGCTGGTCGCGATCGGGCTGTCGGGCCTGGCCATGCGCTTCGTGGCCCACACCGACATCGTCGCGGTGAAGGCCTTCATGCTCGGCCTCCTGCGGTTCGACGTCCAGCCGTTGCCGGCCGACCCGCTGCTGCTGCTGCACCTCACGCTCGTGGCGGTGCTGTTGATCGTCTTCCCGATCAGCAAGCTGCTGCATGCGCCCGGGCTGTTCTTCAGCCCGACGCGCATGCAGGTGGACAACCCGCGCGAGGCGCGGCACCTGGCGCCCTGGGCTGCGGCGCTCGACAAGTGACGGCTTGACGCGCCGCATGCCCGCCTGGATGTGACGCCATGACCACGGCTTCCACGCCCGCCGCCGCGGCCGCGCCCACCGCCAAGCCCGCGGCCAGGCCGGCCGCGGCAGCGAAGTTCGAGACGCCCAGGCTCAAGCCCTACCCGGTGATCCCGGTGGTGGCCGAGGGCGCGATGGCGCACAGCAAGCCATTCGTCGCGCCGCCGATCATCAACGCCCGCATCGGCTTTCCCGACGAGCTCGTCGAGGGCTGGGAACGGCGCGCGGTGGCCAAGATGGGCGAGTTGCTGGGCAAGTACCGCAGCCTGCGCGTCTACCTCGATGCCTGTGTGCACTGCGGCGCGTGCAGCGACAAGTGCCACTACTTCCTCGGCACCGGCGACCCGAAGAACATGCCGGTGGCGCGCCAGGACCTGCTGCGTTCGGTGTACCGGCGTCACTTCACCTTCGCCGGCAGGCATTTCCCGAAGCTTGTCGGTGCGCGCGACCTCACCAAGGACGTGCTCGACGAGTGGTGGAGCTACTTCAACCAGTGCAGCGAGTGCCGCCGCTGCAGCGTGTTCTGCCCCTACGGCATCGACACCGCCGAGGTGACGATGGCCGCGCGCGAGATCATGGACAGCGTGGGCCTGGGGCAGAAGTACGCCAACGAAATCATCGGCAAGGTCCACAAGATCGGCAACAACCTGGGCATCCCCGGCCCGGCGCTCGAAGACACCTTGCTCGGTCTGGAAGAGGACACCAAGGAAGAGACCGGCGTCGACGTGCGCTTTCCGCTCGACGCCAAGGGCGCCGAGGTGCTGCTGGTGACGCCGAGCGCCGACTTCTTCAGCGAACCGCATGTCGAGAGCCTGATCGGCTACGCCAAGGTGTTCCACGCCGCCGGCGTGAGCTGGACGTTGTCGGCCAAGGCCAGCGAGGCCGGCAACTTCGGCCTGTTCATCGGCAACTACGAGCAGATGCGCAGCATCGCGCTGCGCATCCGCGAGGCCGCGCTGGAGCTCGGCGTCAAGCGCATCGTGGTGGGCGAGTGCGGGCATGCCTGGCGCGTGGCCTACAGCTTCTGGAACACGCTGGTGGGCATCGGCGCGGGCGGCAAGGACCCGTTCGCCATCCAGCTGCAGAACCAGCTCGACGGCCGCTACCGCCAGCCGATGCACATCTGCGAGTTCACCCACGACCTCATCCAGCGTGGCGCGCTCAGCTTCGACAAGGAGAAGAACGACGGGCGCGTGATCACGTTCCACGACTCGTGCAACGTCGCGCGCGCCTCGCGCATGGGCGACCTGCCAGGCGGCCAGTTCACGATACCGCGCGACATCATCCGCGCGGTGGCCAACCGCTTCGTCGACATGGCGCCGGGCACCACGCACGAGGCCACCTTCTGCTGCGGCGGCGGCGGCGGCCTGCTCACCGACGACCTGCTGGAGCTGCGTGTCAAGGGCGCGCTGCCTCGCATGGAGGCGCTGAACAACGTCGTCGACGCCCATGGCGTGAACTTCATGGCCACCATCTGCGCCATCTGCAAGGCGCAGTTCAGCAAGGTGCTGCCGATGTACGGCTTCGACATGGGCATGGTCGGCGGCGTGCATCAGCTCGTCAGCAAGGCCATCCGCCTGGGCGAGGCGCGCTGAACGAAGCAGCGCCCATACCGACCCCGCATCGATTTCAGGAACCCCCGCGATGTCATCCAATCCAGCCGCCACCACCGAAGTGAAACCGCTGACCTTCCGCCGCTTCAAGGACGGTGACGACAAGGTGCGCCGCTGGCAGGACGAGATCTTCGACGCCGACCACTCGCACAAGTGCCCCACCTACATCCAGAGCACGCCGCCGTGCCAAGGGGCATGCCCCTCGGGCGAGGACATCCGCGGCTATCTCAACATCGTGCGCGGCATCGAGAAGCCGCCCGCGGGCATGAAGTGGCAGGAGTACGCCTGGCGGCGCCTGACCGAAGCCAACCCGCTGCCCAGCGTGATGGGCCGCGTGTGCCCGGCGCCGTGTGAAAGCGGCTGCAACCGCAACCAGGTCGAAGACTTCGTCGGCATCAACTCGGTGGAGCACTTCCTCGGCGAATGGGCGATCGAGAACAAGCTCGGATTCCCGGAACCCGAGGCCCGGACCGGCAAGAAGGTGGCCGTCATCGGCGGCGGCCCGGCGGGCCTTTCGGCGGCCTACCAGCTGGCGCGCAAGGGCCACGAGGTGACCCTCTTCGACGAGCGCGCCGAACTCGGCGGCATGATGCGTTATGGCATCCCGGGCTTTCGCACGCCGCGGCCGGTGCTCGATGCCGAGATCCAGCGCATCCTCGACCTGGGCGTGACCACGCGCATGAGCACGCGCATCGGCCGCGACATCACGCTGGAGCAGGTCCGCGCCGACTTCGACGCGGTCTTCCTCGGCCTCGGCGCGCAGAGCGGGCGCGCGCTGCCGGTGGAGGGCAGCGATGCGCCCAACGTCGTCACCGCCACCGCGTTCCTGAAGGCCTTCAACGACCAGCGCCTGCAGCACGTGGGCAAGCGCGTGGTGGTGGTGGGCGGCGGCGACACCTCGATCGACGTGGCCACTGTCGCGCGGCGCCTCGGCCACATCGACCAGGTGCACGAGAGCGATCGGCCCGAGCACGCCATCACCGGCTTCGCCGCGCACGACGCGGCGCTGATCTCCAAGCGCCAGGGCGCCGAGGTCACGCTGACCTCGGTGTTCGCGGTCGACAAGATGCAGGCCAGCAAGCACGAGGTGGAGCACGCGCTGGCCGAAGGCATTGCCATCCGCGGCGGCATGGCACCCGTGAAGGTGGTGCGAGACGCCAACGGCCGCGCCACCGCGCTGCGCGTGGTGCGCTGCGAAGCCAGATTCGTGGGCGGCAAGCTCGAGATCAAGAACGTGCCCGGCACCGAAGAAGACATCGAGGCCGACCTCATCGTCTCGGCCATCGGCCAGGCGGTGGACTTTGCCGGCCTGGAGGCGCTGGACAACGGCCGCGGTGCGGTGGCCGCGGACAAGAACTACCAGGTGCAGGCCAAGGTCGGCGGCCAGATGCAGTCGCAGAGCAACCTCTTCTGTGGCGGCGACGTCATCCGCCCGCACCTGCTCACCACCGCCATCGGCCACGGCGCCATCGCCGCCGACGGCATCGACCGCTACCTGCGCGGCGAGGCGCAGGACAAGCGGCCCAAGGTCGACGTGCACAGCTTCGACCTGATGCGCAAGATGGTCGAGAAGGGCCTGAAGGTCACCGACATCAAGGAGCCGCTGCGCGGCACCGACGCCAGCACGGGGGCCGTGCACAACTTCGACAACCGCTCCGACCGCTACGTCATCCCGCACAAGGAGCTGTTTCTCGGCCATTTCCCCTACGTGGCGCGGCACAAGCGCCAGATCGTCACGCTCACCAAGGAAGAGGCGCTGGACAACTTCGAGGAGCGCATGCTGCCGCTGCTGGAAGCGCAGGCGCAGGCCGAGGCCAAGCGCTGCATGAGCTGCGGCCTGTGCTTCGAGTGCGACAACTGCGTCGTCTACTGCCCGCAGACGGCGGTGTTCAAGGTCAAGAAGAGCCAGAGCACCACCG
>JAEUPD010000074.1 GCA_016788525.1 Rubrivivax sp. | reverse complement strand
GAAGGTGGGCTCGAACCAGAAGCGCCGCTCGGTGCGCTCGGCCGGGAAGATCTCGCGGCTGAGCACCACGTCGGCGATGAGGAAGCGGTCCTGGAACACCTTGCCTTCGATGTCCAGCCCGAGCTGGCGGCGGATGCCGCTCTTCGCGCCGTCGGCAACCACCAGCCAGTCGCAATGCAGCGTGTAAGCGCCCTCAGGCGTCTCGACCTGCAGTTCCACGCCGTCGGCCCGCGGCGTGACCTGGGTGACCTTGCTGCTCCAGCGCAGTTCGACATCGGGTTGTTCGACGGCGCGCTCGACCAGGTACTGCTCGAGCCAGTACTGCTGCAGGTTGACCATGCCCGGGCGCCGGTGGCCGGCCTCGGGCAGCAGGTTGAAGCTGAACACCTCGCGCTCGCCGTGGAAGGTGCGGCCCACGTTCCACGTGACGCCCTTGTCGACGATGCGCTGGCCGAGATTGCCACCCAGCCGGTCGAAGATTTCCAGCGCCCGCTTGGCGTAGCACACGCCGCGCGAGCCGATGCTCACGGTGTGGTCTTCGTCGAGCACGAGCACCGGCAGGCCGCGCTGCGCGCCGTCGAGCGCGGCGGCCAGGCCCACCGGCCCCGCGCCCACCACGACCAGCGGCACGCGGCGCACCGGTGCACCCGGGTCGAGTTCGGACGGCCTGCGGTACTCGTAGCGCGGGTAAGCGTAGGTCTTGAGCATCGCCCGGCCCCTCAGCTTTCGAGCGCCTTCCACATCTCCACGTCGCGCTCGGCGGTCCAGATGCGCGGGTCGCGGTGCGAGGTGGCTTCGTCGTAGGCCCGGCTCACGTCGAAGGGCATGCAGTGATCGAAGATGACCCAGTGGCCGTACTTGGGCCGCACCCTGTCCACCGTTTCGCGGTAGACGCTCTTCAGGTCCTTGCCGGCGGCGGCGCCGGCCTTCACGCTGGCAAACACGTCGGCAATGAACTCGCGCGTGCCCTTCAGGCCGGCGGCCACCTGGGCCTCGGTCTGCAGCGCGGCGCCGCGGCCGGGCACGAGCTGCGCGGGTTTCAGCGCGGCGATGTGGTCCAGCGTGGCGGGCCAGTCGGTGAAGTAGGCGTCGCCGGCGTACGGCGTGGCGTCGTACTCGACGAGGTCGCCCGAGAACAGGATACGTTCGGCCGGCAGCCACACCACCGTGTCGCCCTTGGTGTGGCCGCGGCCCAGCTGCAGCAGTTGCACCTCGAGCTTGCCCAGCCACAGCGTCATCTTGCCGGTGAAGGTGAGCGTGGGCCAGGTCAGCCCCGGCGGCACACTCTCGACATTTCGGAACAGCCGCGGGAAGCGGCCGATCTCGCTGGCCTTGTCCTGCTCGCCGCGCTCGCGGATCATCGAGAGCGTGTCTTCGCTGGCGATGACGTGCTCGGGCCGGTAGGCCGAAGCGCCCAGCACACGCACCGCGTGGTAGTGGCTGAGCACCACGTACTTGATCGGCTTGTCGGTGACTTCGCGGATGCGGCGGATCACATCCTGCGCCATCACCGGCGTGGCCTGCGTGTCGATGACCATCACCGCGTCGTCGCCGACGACGATGCCGGTGTTCGGGTCGCCCTCGGCCGTGTATGCGTAGGCGTGCTCGGAGAGCTTGCTGAAGGTGACCTTCTTCTCTTCGAGGTCGGCTTGGCTGGCGAAGGCTTTGCTGGACATGGTGGGCAGATCCTCTTTCCGGAAGAGCAGGCGACGACAGGCCGCGATGATAGCGGTCGACTTCGCCATTGTCTAATTCATTCGTCTTAGGCAAAATCTGGGCATGTCGTCACCTCGCGATGCACCGGCGGCCGCCCAGCGCGGCATTCAGAGCATCGAGGTGGGCGGGGCGCTGCTGAAGGCGCTGGCCCATCACGGGCGGCCGTTGCCCCTGAAGGACCTGGCGGCCCGGGCCGGCATGGCGCCGGCCAAGGCGCACCCGTACCTGGTGAGTTTCGGCAAGATCGGCCTCATCGAACGCGACGCCTCGGGCCGCTACGGCCTGGGCCCGCTGGCCATGCAGCTGGGCCTGATCAGCCTGCAGGCGCTCGATCCGGTGGCGCTGGGTTCGCCGCTGGTTGAACAACTGGCCGCCGAACTCGGCCACACCACGGCACTGGCGGTGTGGGGCAACCACGGCGCCACCATCGTGCGCGTGGCCGAGGCCATCGCCCCGGTGCACGTGAGCGTGCGCCACGGCACGGTGATGAGCCTGCGCGCCACCGCGTCGGGGCGGCTGTTCGCGGCGCACCTGCCGCGCGCGCAGGTGATGGCCGCCTTGCGCGCCGAAGGCGAGCCGACACGCATCGAGCCCGAGCTGGCCACGGAGCTGGAGCGCATCCGCGGCGCCGGCTTCGCCCGCGTGCAGGGCCTGGCGCTGCCCGGGGTGAGTGCGATGGCCGCCCCGGTGTTCGACAGCAGCGGCGCGATGGTGCTCGCGCTGACCGTCATCGGCCCCAGCGCGCAGCTCGAAGGCCACGCGGGCCGTCACGCAGCGCAGTTGCTGGCCGAGGCGGCGCGGGGGCTGTCGGCGCAGCTGGGCTGCCGCGAGGCGGCGTGAGCTGCGCCTGCGCTCGAGCTGGAGGGGCGATTTCGCTGGCGCGCGGGCTGCGCTGGTGATCGTGGGTCGAGGTCGTGGCGCGCCAAGGCCGCCGGGTGGTCGGCTCCGCGAATGTCCTCTTCGGGCGGCCCAGCTAGGCTGGGCCCCCCGATGCCCCCTTGATTTCGCTGCGCCGACCACCCGGCGGCCTTGGCGATGTACAGGGGTCGGTC
>JAEUPD010000061.1 GCA_016788525.1 Rubrivivax sp. | reverse complement strand
CCACGCTGGTGGCCACCGTCTCCTACGCCGACCTGCTGTTCCAGGCCAACGAGCTGGCGCAGAAGACCTTCCGGCCGCTGGAGGTGTTCACCGTCACGGCGCTGATCTACTTCGTGGTCATCTATGCGGCGAGCCTGGTGGTGCATCGCGTCGAGCGGCGCCTGGCCGTCAGCGGCGAGACCACGGTGCATTGAGTGAACTGATGGCCGCCCGATGAACCACCGCTGGAATTTCGACGCCGTCTGGGCCCATCCCGCAGCGCTGCTCGCGGGTGCGGCCGGCACGCTGCGCATCTTCGTCATCTGCCTGGTGCTCGGCCTCTCGCTCGGCCTGTTGGTCGGTCTCGGGCGGTATTCGCGGCGCTCCTGGATCTACCTGCCGGCGAGCGCCTTCGTCGAGTTCTTCCGCACCACACCGGTGCTGGTGCAGATCCTGTGGTTCTACTTCGCGCTGCCGATGCTGCTGCCGTTCGAGATCAGCCCGCTCACGGCCGCGGCGTTGGGCATCTCGCTCAACTCGGCCGCGTTCTCGGGCGAGATCTTCCGCGGCGGCATCCAGTCGCTCGAACGCGGCCAGTGGGAAGGCGCGCAGGCGCTGGGCATGACGCAAGGCCAGGCGATGCGCCGCATCATCCTGCCGCAGGCCATCAAGCGCATGCTGCCGGCGCTGACGAATCGCGCCATCGAGATCTTCAAGATGTCCACGCTGGCCTCGGCCGTGGCCTACGTGGAGCTGCTGCAGCAAGGCAAGCTGATCGCCTCGATCCACTTCAACCCGATCGAGGCCTACACCGTGATCGCGTTGCTGTTCTTCGCCTTCCTGTACCCGCTGGTGCAGGCCACCTATGTGCTGGAGCGCAGGCTGCGCGAAGGCGATTGAGACTCGATGACCGCATCCAGCGAGCCCGCCGGCGCCCCGCCCCTGCTGCGCCCTCTGCTGCGAGTCAGCGCGCTGCGCAAGCAGTTCGGGCAGACGGAGGTCCTGAAGGGCATCGACCTCACCGTGGCGCGCGGCGACCGCATCGCCATCCTCGGGGCATCGGGGTCGGGCAAGAGCACGCTGCTGCGCTGCCTGAACTTCATGGAGCGGCCCAGCAGCGGGCGCGTCGAACTCGGCGGCGCCGTGATCGGCACCGAGCGCACGCTGCGCGACGGCAGCGTGCGCACCGAGTACACGGAGCGTGAGCTGACGCAGGTGCGCCAGCGCGTGGGCATGGTGTTCCAGCAGTTCAACCTGTTCCCGCACATGACGGCGCTCGCCAACGTGATGGAAGGCCTGCTCACCGTGAAGCGCCTGGCGCGCGAAGCAGCCGATGTGCAGGCGCGCGCGCAACTGGCGCGTGTCGGCCTGGCCGACAAGGCCAGCGAGTACCCGGCCCGTCTCTCCGGCGGCCAGAAGCAGCGCGTGGCGATCGCGCGCGCGCTGGCGATGGAGCCCGAGCTGCTGCTGTTCGACGAGCCCACTTCGGCGCTGGATCCCGAGCTGGTGGGCGAGGTGCTGCGCGTGATCCGCGCGCTGGCCGACGAAGGCCGCACCCTGCTGCTGGTGACGCACGAGCTGGGCTTTGCCTACCACGTGGCCAACCGCGTGTTGTTCATCGCCGAGGGTGTGATCCACGAGCAGGGCACGCCCGATGAAGTGCTCAAGCACCCGCGCCAGGCGCGCACCCAGGCCTTTCTGGCGCGCCACAACGAATTCCACTTTTGAACCCGCCGCGGTCCCAGCCCGCCAGGAGCCAAACTATGAACACCCCCAGCTCCGAAAGCGCCCAGGGCTACGCCGCCGATCCGCGCAACGAGCATGTGCAGGTCTACGTGAACGGCGAGTTCTTCCCGCGCCACCAGGCCGTGGTGTCGATCTTCGACAGCGGCTTCGTGCTCGGCGATGGCGTCTGGGAAGGGCTGCGGCTGGTGCAGGGCCGCCTGATCAGCCTGCAGGCGCACCTTGACCGGCTGGTCGAGGGCGCGAAGTCCATCGCGCTCGATATCGGCATGGACCGCGCGGCGCTCGAGCGGGCGCTCGCGCTCACGCTCGAGCGCAACGGCATGACCGACGGCGCCCACATGCGCTTGATGGTCACGCGAGGCTTGAAGCGAACGCCCAACCAGGACCCGCGCTTCGTGGTCGGCAGCGCCACGGTGGTCATCGTTGCCGAGTACAAGACGCCCAAGCCCGAGACCCGCGCCCGCGGGCTGTCGCTGTTCACCTCGGCATTCCGCACCAGCGGGCCCGACGTGTTCGACCTGCGGCTGAATTCGCACAGCCGGCTGAACCTGATCCAGGCCCTGATCCAGGCCATCAACGCCGGTGCCGACGAAGCGCTGATGCTCGACCCGCGCGGTTTTGTCGCCAGCTGCAACTCGACCAATTTCTTCATCGTGCGCGACGAGGAGCTCTGGACCTCGACCAGCCTGTACAGCTTCAAGGGCATCACCCAGGGCAATGTGATCGCCGCCTGGCGCGGCGCCGGCAAGGTGGCGCGCGAGTGCGACTTCACACTGGCCCAGGTCTACTCGGCCCGCGAAGCCTTCGTCACCGGCACGCTGGGCGGCGTGACGCCGGTGACGCGCATCGACGGGCGGCCGATTGGCGACGGCAAGCCCGGGCCGCTGACGGCCGAGGCCAGCGCGCTGTACTTGCAGGCGTGCTTGCGGTAGTGCGCTGCCGGCCGCTTCAGCCCTCGCGGCCAGCCGTCAGAGCGCAGCCAGCCACCGCCACGCCGAGAGCGCCAGCGGCAGCCCGGGCATCGCCAGCAGCGTGGACACGGTGACGAGCCCGGCCACGTAGGCGCCATGCCCGCCCAGCCGCACGGCCAGCACGTAGGCGCTGGAGGCCGTGGGCAGCGCTGCGAAGGCCACCAGCAGCTGCTGGTGCAGCGCCGGCATGCCCAGCAGCGGCGCTGGGCCGGCCACCAAGGCCAGCGCCACCAGCGGCAGCACCACGTGCCGCACACCCAGCAGCGCCGCGCCCAGCCGCGGTGCGTCGCGCAGCGCGCCCATCGTCAGCCCGGCGCCCACGGCCATCAGCCCCAGCGGCAGGGCCGCACTGCCCAGCCGCGACAAGGTGGTGGCCGCCACGTCGGGCAACCGCCCGCCCAGCGCATTGAAGGCGAGGCCCGCCAGGGTGGCCAGGATCAGCGGGTTGCGCAGCAGTTCGCGCCAGAACAACTGCCCGCCCTGGCGCGCCAGCGGCCACACCGCGGCCACGTTGACCACCGGCACGCACACCGCCAGCACCAGCGCCATGCCCGCCAGCCCCGGGCTGCCGCCCAGCCGCGCGGCCAGCGCCAGCGCGACGTAGGAGTTGAAGCGGTAGGCCGTCTGCGCCCCGGAGGCGTGCGCGCGCGCGTCGACGCCGGGCCACGCCCCCAGCGCCAGCGCCAGCACGATGCCCGTGCCGGTGACGGCCAGCGCGGCGGCCACCAGCGGCCACGCCGCGCCCGGTGCCAACGGGTGGCGCACGATCGACTCGAACAGCAGCGCCGGAAAGAGCAGGTGGTAGACCAGCCGCTCCACGCCGTCCCACACCGGGCGGTTCAGCGCGGTGAAGCGGCACAGCGCCCAGCCCAGCGCGATGAGCACGAAGTCCGGCACCAGCAGCCAGGCCACCTGCATCGCTTCAGCCGCGCCGCGTTTGCATGGGCATGCAGTCTGCCAGTTGGGCCGGCGGGCCGGGGCTCCGGGGTGTTCGCCGCGGCGGCGGCGCCAGGGCGCCGGGCCGGGCTGTGCCACGACCTGGGGATTGCCCTCGATGTGGTTGCCCACAACGCGCGCGGTCGGCGGCCATGGCACCGTTGGCGTTGCCGTCGAAGGGCTTCACGCCGCGCCACGCCGCCAAACGACAATCCCGCCGTGTCACGCTGCTCGATCTCGCTGCCGAATCGCCCTGCCGAAGGGTCGGGCGCCCGCGCCCGGCTGGCCCGGCCGTCGGTGCCGGCGCCTGGCGTGGGCCGGCCGGCCTCGCCGGCGGGGCAGGCACGGCCGCTGCGGGCGGCATGGGCGGCATGGGTGGCATGGGCGGTGGGCCGGGCCGCTCGCGCCGCTCGCCCGCTGGGCGCCATCGCGTGGGGGCTCGTGCTGTTGGCCACCGTCGGCCCCGCTGGCGCCACCACGGTGCTGGAGGGTGTGCGGTTCGACGACCGCGCCGCCGTCGCCGGCCGCGAGCTGGTGCTCAACGGCGTGGGCCTGCGGGCCGCCGGCTGGTTCAAGCTGTACGTGGCGGCGCTGTACCTGCCCCAGCGCGCCGGCACGGCCGAGCAGGTGATCGCGCAGCCCGGCGCCAAGCGCGTGCGCGTGGTCATGCTGCGCGAAGCGCCGGCGGTGGAGCTGGGCAAGGCCATGCACAAGGGCATGATGCGCAACGCCGCCGCCGCCGAGCAGGAAGCGCTGCGCGAACGCGTGGGCCAGCTCGTCGCGCAGATGAACGCCGTGCGCGACGTGCGCGCCGGCGCCGTGGTCGACTTCGACTTCGATGCCGAGCGCGGCACAACCACCCTGGTGCTGGACGGCCGCCCGCGCGGCCCGGCCATCGCCGGCGCCGACTTCTACGCGGCGCTGCTGCGTTCGTTCATCGGGCAGCACCCCTTTCATCGCGACCTGCGCGCCGGCATGCTGGGCGCGGCGCCGGTGCCCAAGAGCTGAACCTTGGACGCAGCCTGTGCACAGCATGACCCGTTCGATTCCGAAGCCACACCCCAACCCCAAGACGGAGAACCCCCGATGACACGCCGCCAGACCCTGATGACCCTTGCCGCCACCGCGGCCGCCGCCACGCTGCTGGGGCCGGCCTCGGCCCTGGCCCAGGGATTCCCGAGCAAGCCCGTGCGCCTGATCGTGCCGTTCGCGCCCGGCGGCACCACCGACATCATCGCCCGCATCGTGGCGCCGGCCATGACCGCCGCGCTCGGCCAGCAGGTGGTGGTGGAGAACAAGGCCGGCGGCGGCGGCTCGATCGGCGCGCTGGAGATGATCAAGTCCACCCCCGACGGCCATGTGCTCGGCATGGCCACCGTTTCCACCACCGCGGCCAACCCGGCCATCAACACGAAGATCGGCTACGACCCGCTCACCGACTTCGTGCCGGTCATCAACATCGCGGCCACGCCCAACGTGATCGCCGTGCACCCGAGCTTCCCGGCCAAGGACTACAAGGCCTTCCTCGAAGTGCTGAAGAAGAACCCCGGCCGGCACAGCTATGCCAGTTCGGGCACCGGCGGCATCGGCCACCTGCAGACCGAGCTGTTCAAGAGCCTGGCCGGCGTCTTCATGACGCACATCCCGTACCGCGGCGCGGGCCCCGCGCTCAACGACACGGTGGCCGGGCAGGTGCCCATCATCTTCGACAACCTGCCTTCGGCGCTGCCGTTCATCAAGGACGGGCGGCTGGTGCCGCTGGTGGTGGCCGCGCCGAACAGGCTGGCGGTGCTGCCGGGCATTCCCACCTTCAAGGAGATGGGCCTGGAGCCGGTGAACCGCATGGCCTACTACGGCGTCCTGGCGCCCAAGGGCACGCCCAAGGACGTGGTGGACAAGGTGCATGCCGCGGTCACCAAGGCGCTGGCCGACCCGGCCGTCAGGAAGCGCATCGAGGACACCGGCTCGCTGATCGTCGGCAACACGCCGGCGCAGTTTGCCGAGCAGATCAAGGCCGAGTTCGGCGTCTACAAGGGTGTGGTGGCCAAGCAGGGCTTGAAGCTCGACTGAGTTGGGCCGTCAGGCGCCCACTCCCCCCGCCGCCGCGGCGCCCGACCCGCGGCACGCGCCCTGGCTGGACCAGAGCACGCAGGGCATCGACCGCTTTGTCGATGCCCTGTGGGTGGAAGACGGCCTCGCGCGGCTGACGCTGGAGGCCTACCGCCGCGATCTCGTGCTGCTGGCCACGTGGCTGGCCGGGCACGCGCAGCGCACGCTCGACGAGTGCGGCAAGGCCGACCTGCTGGGCTACGCCGCCGCGCGCCACGCGGCCAGCCGCGCCACCACGGCCAACCGGCGGCTCACCGTCTTCAAGCGCTACTTCCGCTGGGCGCTGCGCGAGCGGCGCATCGCCGCCGACCCCACGCTGGAGCTGCTGGCCGCCAGGCAGCCGCTGCGCGTGCCGAAGACGCTTTCGGAAGCGCAGGTGGAGGCGCTGCTGGCCGCGCCCGACACTGCCACGCCGCTGGGCCTGCGCGACCGCGCGATGCTGGAACTGATGTACGCCAGCGGCCTGCGCGTGACCGAACTGGTGCAAGCGCGGCTCGTGCACCTGAGCCTGAGCGAAGGCGTGCTGCGCGTGCTGGGCAAGGGCGCACGCGAGCGCCTGGTGCCCTTCGGCGAGGAAGCGCACGCGTGGCTCACGCGCTGGCTGGCCGAAGGCCGGCCCGCCGTGCTGGCGATGAAGCCGCGCCGCGGCGCCGGAGTGCGCGGCGGCAGTGCCGCGCGCGAGGCGCTGCCGGTGCGCTCGAGCGAGGCGCTGTTCGTCACGCGCCTGGGCAGCGGCATGACGAGGCAGATGTTCTGGCAGATCGTCAAGCGCTACGCCGTCGTCGCCGACATCAACGCGCCGCTCACCCCGCACGTGCTGCGCCACGCCTTCGCCACGCACCTGCTGAACCACGGCGCCGACTTGCGCGCGGTGCAGATGCTGCTGGGCCACGCCGACATCGCCACCACCACCATCTACACGCACGTGGCGCGCGAGCGGCTCAAGCAGCTGCATGCCAGGCATCACCCGCGCGGGTGATGCGGTGCCTCAGGCGAGCAGGCCGCCGAGGTCGATGGCCACGCCCGGAAGTGCCTCCACCGCGGCGACACCGGGCGTTTCGGTCGCGGTGATGTCGGTGTAGGCCTCGGCCCGGGGCTTGCGGAAGAAGCGCACCTGGCGGTGCTCGATGTCGATGATCCACGCCTCGCGCAGGCCGTGCCGGGCGTACAACGGCATCTTCACCAGGCGGTCGTAGTCGGGTGAGGTACCGGCCACCTTGATGAGCAGCAGCACGTCCTCCGCGGTGGGGTGCCTTTGTGCATACCCGCCGTGCCGGGCTTGCACGAGCATCAGGTCGGGCTCGGGTTCGGAGTGGCTGCCCAGGCGCAGGGGTGTCTGGCAGGTCACCACCGCGCGGCCGCGGGCGGCTTCATTCGCGGAGCCGACCACGCGGCGTCCTCGGCGCCACCACGTTGTCGAAGGCCTTTCCATGTCTTCGAACGCAAGTGCGTATCAGACCATCAGGGCAACCGCACCCCCGCGGCCAGCGCGGCCGCGCGCACTTCGGCCGGCCAGTTGATCTGGCCGGGGTCGCGCCCACTGGCCATGCCCATCAGCAACGCCGGCTCGGCCGACACGTTGCGGAACCCGCGTGAGACGCCCGGCGGAATGCTCACCGTGTCCAGCGGCTCCAGCACCAGGCTGCGCGCGCCCTGCGGGCCCCAGAACACCTCCCAGCGGCCGGTGAGCGCGACGAACACTTCCTGCGTCAGGTGGTTGTGCAGCGGCGCGCTCTTGCCCGGCTCGCAGCGCACGAGGTTGAGGTGAAAGTCCTCGGCCTGCAGCGGCGCGCCCGGCGGCTGGCCGAGCACGCGCCAGGTGGTGCGTTCGCAGCCCGGGATGCCCGAGTCGACGTAGTCTTCGGTGGGCACGAGCCTGGCAAAGCGCGCGACCCGTGCCTCCATCTCGGCGACCGTGGGGTTGGCGTCGGTGATGGGGGCGGTGGGCGACATGGGTGGGCTCCAAGGGGCAGCAGGCCGCGGCGCATGTTGCCACACCCTCCTGGCATGATCGGTGCGGCCCGCACGAGGCCGAGATCGCGGCCCGCCGGATGGCCTTGCCCCACGACCGCTTGGAGAAACGCCATGCCCGATGACGGCTCAGCCCAGTCCACCACCGTGTGGCCGCTGCCCAAGTTCCGCTTCGAGGTGAAATGGGACGACAGGGTGATGCACTTCCAGGAGGTCTCGGGCCTGGACGCCGAAGTGCAACCCATCGAGTACCGTCGCGGCGACAGTGCGCAGTTCTCGGTGACGAAGATGCCCGGGCTGAAGAAGTACAGCGATGTCACGATGAAGAAGGGCGTCTTCAAGAGCGACAACAAGTTCTGGGACTGGTTCAACGAGATCAAGATGAACATCATCCAGCGCAAGCCGGTGACCATCAGCCTGCTGGACGAGGCCGGTTCACCGACGATGGTGTGGACGCTGGCCAACGCCTGGCCGAACAAGATCAGCGGCACCGACCTGAAGGCCACCGGCAACGAGGTGGCGGTGGAGACGCTGGTCATCTCGCACGAGGGGATCACGATGGCCGCTGGTTGAGGCCCGCGTGCCCGCGCTGAACATCTACACCGCCTGTCTGGCGGCCATCGGCTCGCACGGTTTCTACACCGCCGTGCGGCTGGCGCTGGCGGTGCTGGGGCTGAAGCTGACGGGCTCACCAGCCCGCCAGCAAGAAGCAGCAGGACGTACCGTCCGCCGAGCGGCGCAAGCGCAACTTCGGTACGCTGGCCACGGCCAGTTCGATCTCGGCTTTCGCCGGCCCGCTGGTGGCAGGATGGGGGCTGGACCATCTGCCGGCCGGCGCGGTGTTTGGCCTGCTGGCCGTGCTGCCGTTGCTGGTGTGGCTGCTGAGCCTGTGCTGGCAGGTGCCACCGGGCACCGCGCGGGTGTCAGGTGCCGCTGCGGCCGCGGCGGCCGGGCCCGGCGCCGCGCCGACTGCGCATTCGCGTTCACCATTGCTGGCGCGCGAACTCTGGCCGCTGACCGCAGCCATCGTGCTGATGGCGCTGTCGTTCGTGCTCGGCGCGTGGCTGGGGTTGGCGCAGCCGATGACTCAGTCGCTGCTGCATCACTCGGTGCCCGAGCACCGCGTCGGCGAAGCGCTGGGCGCGCGCCTGGCCCTGGTGGGAACGGCTCAGGCGGCCAGCCCGCTGGTGTTCGGCTTCGGCGCCCAGATGCTGGGCACCGGGCCGACGCTGGCGCTGGCGGGGCTGGTGCTGGTGGCCAGCGGCGTCTACGTGGCGCGGGCGCCGAAGGCCTCGTAGCCCGCCTGCCACCCGACTTGCATTCGGCGTGTGCCGGGGTCAGTGTGTCGGGCGCCTCTGCATCTCAGCTACCTGCGAGACATCTGCAATGCAGATACAGGCCATGTCCGCGATCTATCCGCCCCGTGCCACCCCTGCCGCCGCCGCATGCGCCAGCGCCGAAGGTGTTTGGCACCCGACGATGGCCGGCGCCTGGTGCACGAGCGCGTCGTTGTCCAGCGCCGCCACCATGAACAGCGCAAAGTCGACGCGCCGCGTGCGGTTGCTGGCGAGCACGGGGTCGCCCACGTGTTCGCTCCACACCGGCAGGCCTTCGCTCGGGCCCTCTTCCAGGTCGCTGCCGCGCACCAACGTCCAGCGGGTGGGGCTGGCAAAGATGCGCCGGCACGCTTCTTCCTGGTCGTTCAGGTCCGCGAATCGCAGCTTCGGCGCCAGCCAGCGGAAGACTCTGGCTTGCCACAGCAGCGAGCGCGCGTAGACATCCTGGCCGTCGCGCGTGATGTGCCAGCCGCAGGAGAACACCAGCCGCGCGCCCGGGCGCGCGAAGTCGAGCACCGCCTGCGCGGTGCCGGTGGCGAGGCCGTGCACGCCGAACGGCACGAGCACGGTGAGCACCCCGTCGCAGCCGGCCACCGCTTGCCGGATGACCTGCCGGTCGTCGGTGGTGCCGGGCACCACCGTGATGCGGCCCTTGAATGCACTTAGCTTGCCGACGCTGCGCGGGCGGCAGACGCCCACCACCTCATGGCCGCGGGCGAGCGCGTGCTGGACCATGTAGCGGCCGAGTTTGCCACTCGCCCCGACGATGCAGACCTTCATCGGGTTGCACTCATGTTCATCACGGTCCCAAAGGGTCTCGGCGCAATCGGGCATTGGCCCGTGGGCTTCATCCTCTACAGATTCGAAGTGCCAGATCGGCACTGTAAGCACTGCGGCCCGGTCCGGATATCCGTGTTGCCGTGCAGTTCGGAGGTGGCCCGGCAACTTCGATGCGTGGTGGCGGCACAGGCCTGTGCGGGCAGGCTGCGGCGCGCAGATGCGCAAGTGCGCGCCGCAGCCTGCCCGCACAGCCCTCTGCGGCAGCGTCGAGGCGTGCGCAGGCAAGGAGTCGGCGCCAGTTCTGGG
This sequence comes from Rubrivivax sp., assembly GCA_016788525.1. Taxonomy (GTDB): domain Bacteria; phylum Pseudomonadota; class Gammaproteobacteria; order Burkholderiales; family Burkholderiaceae_C; genus Rubrivivax. Next base: position 22,082 of record JAEUPD010000061.1, on the reverse strand, counting down.
TGGTCTTGATGCCATGGCGATACCGGCTTCGGTGGCGGGCCGGCTCCGTGATGCGCATGCGCCGGCCGGGCGAAACCCGGCATCGACCGGCCGATATGCCTACGATGCGCCCGACCCGTTGGCCTGGGAACCCGGGAGCCACGCCATGCCGATCGAACTGAACCACACCATCGTCCACGCCCGCGACCCGCATGCGTCGGCCGCGTTCCTCAGCGAGATGCTGGGCCGCCCGGCCCCGGTGCGCTTCGGGCCGTTCTGGGACGTGGAACTCGACAACCACGTGACGCTGGCCTACATCCAGTCCGACGAGCACCTGACCATCGAGCACTACGCCTTCCTCGTGGGCGAGGAGGAGTTCGACCGGATCTTCGAACGCATCCAGGCGCGAGGGCTGCCGTACTGGGCCGACCCGGCACACCAGCAGCCGGGGCGCATCAACCGGCACGACGGCGGGCGCGGGGTGTACTGGAACGACCTGGATGGGCACTACCTGGAGATCATCACGCGGCCGTATGGCAGTGGGGGCACTGCGGGCACTGGGGGCAGTGGCGCGTAACGCCGGGCGGCGGCGGGCACGCGCTGGCGCCCCTATGAGGGCGCAACCACCCGAAAGAAGCTCGCCAGCAAATCGGCACCAGCGTCAAGGCTCGATGGCCGCCTTCAGCGCGCTCGCCTCGCTCACCCCGAGCCGCTCGCAGATCAGACGTAGCAAGGCATTGGTGCGGTCGTCGAGCCGGAGGGAGATGGTGCGCACGGCACCCTGGGGTGATGGCGTATTGCATCGAATGGTGCAACAGGGCTGCCTTCGAGGGTGGCCCACGTGCCGGCCCGCCCGCCAAAGCGGCTGCACGCTGCCCTGGGGCCAGCGGGCCGAATGGCCGGCGCGCGTGAGCCAGCGGGATTGCGGGCAGCCCGGCGCCAAACGAGGGCAACGGGCATCGTGGCTTCGGTAAACTGACTCTCATGCACCCTCTCATCGAGGCCCATCGAGACGAGTTGTTGGCCATGGCCCGCCGGCGGGGCATGGCCAGCCTGCGCGTGTTCGGTTCGATGAGCCGTGGCGACGCCCGGGACGACAGCGACGTCGACCTGCTGGTGACGCTCGCGCCGGGCACCAGCGCCCTCGCCTTGGGTGGTTTGTTGCTGGATGCGCAGGAGTTGCTCGGCCGCCGTGTGGACGTCGTCACCGAGGCGGGCCTGCACCCGGCGCTGCGCGAGCGTGTCCTGGCTGACGCGGTGCTGCTGTGAACCCGGGCGCCGAAGCAGACCGGGTGCTGCTGGCGCACATGCTCGATTGCCTCGACCGCATTCGCGAGTACACGATGGCGAGCGTGCCCGCTTCGACGATTCGCGCCTCGTGCAGGACGCGGTCATTCGCAATCTGCAGATGTTGACGGAGTCGAGCCAGCGGCTATCGAGCGAGATCAAGGCCACGGAGTCGCAGATTCCCTGGCGCGAGCTGAGCGGTTTCCGGAACGTCATCGTTCACGGCTATCTCGGCGTCGATCTCGGCTCGGTGTGACTCGTGGTCGAGCAGGACCTTCCGGAGCTGACCTCCGCGGTTCACCGGATGATCGGGCGAGCCGGCTCGAAGTACTGACCACCGGCCGGGGCGGCAAAGGGCTGTGCGGGCAGGGCGCAGCGCTTGGCTGCGGCGGTCAGGCCCTGGGGGCCCGACTTCCTTCCGCTGCTCGGGCTCCTGGCCCGCGAACAACTCGCTTCACTCGCTGCGCTCGTTCCGCTCAGACAGTGTTCGCGAGTCAGTCATGGAAGCGTGCGGGTACGCGCGCGGCCAGGAGCCCTGTGCTGCTCAGCGCCGCAGATTCGCGCCGCGCCCTGCCCGCACATCCCTTTGCGGAGGCGCCGAGGCGTGCACGAAGGGCCGGAGCGTCCATTGCGCGGGGATGTCCCATCAGCCTCGCACCGCTCCCGCCACCGCATGCGCCGGCGCCCAAGGCGCCTTGCAGCTCGCGATGGCCGGCGCCTGGTGGACGAGCGCGTCGTTCTCCAGCGCCGCCACCATGAAGAGTCTCAAGGTCGATGCGCCGCGTGCGATCGCTGCCGAGGACGTTCAGGTCCGCGAAGCACAGCCGCAGCGCCTGTCAGCACCTTGGCCCGCCACCGCACCGAGCGCGGATAGACCAACCACCCAACCGTCCTCGAGCAAGCTGGCCGCCCCGAGCTACGTCTTCACCGCAACCGATGTCAGTGTCAACAGCCGAGGGAAGTGCGCGAGTTCCCGGAGCGCCCCGGCTGTGCAGCCCTTTGCGGATGCTTCATGGCGATCGGACCGGGCATCTCGTTCAGGCAGCGCCAAGGTCCCTGCGATCCGGCAGCTCCGGATGGAGCCGCTCGCCCGACGCCGAGATGATGGCGTTGACCTTTGCGGTGGAACCTCGGCGCCAGCGTCCAAAGGGCCGATCGATCGTCGGGTGTCCTCGAGCGCGTCGACAGAAGCGCCTGGAAGGGTCATACTGTACGTAACAACAGCTCTGGCCGGAGCCTTTGCACCGCATGGTCAAATGTGACGCAGCCGTCCAGCTCGAGGCGACCGACTGGGAGGAATGCGGTGACCGGTCCCCTCAGCTTCCACGCGATGGGAGTGAGAGTTGCGCGAGGTTCCTGCAGGCTTGCTGCGTCCAACATTGGCGCGCCTCTCACGTTGTGGGTGACTAGATGCGTGTGCCTTCATGAAGAAGCAGCTACCGGGCCAAGCTGACCTGTTTGCTGTCTTGGAGAGAACGGAAGTGGTCGTGCAGACGGAGCAAGAACTGGCAGCCCTGTGCCTGGCCCTAATCGGCGAACAAGGCAGCCTGTCTGCGGCCGAGCGCAAGCTGGCAGAGGCTGCGTTTGCATCGGGGCTCGTGCCTCGGGACATCGAGACGATCCGCAAAGCAATCGCCCGTGGAGCTGACCCGCTTGGGGAAGCCTTCTCGTCAGTCCGATCGGCAGCCGAGCGGCGCGCCACCGGCGCCGTCTATACGCCTGCGCCGATTGTCCGCTCGATGATGACTTGGCTGGCCAGCCAAGGAACGCCGGCCCGCGTCGTCGATCCGGGAGCGGGTTCGGGTCGCTTCGTCCTAGCGGCAGGCGAGGCTTTCCCAGATGCGCAACTCGTGGCTGTGGAGATGGATCCGCTGGCTGCGCTGATGCTGCGTGCGAACCTCGCCGCTCGCGGGTGGACCGATCGGGCGACCGTACTGGTCAAGGACTATCGCGAGGTCAAGCTGCCGCGCTGCGCCGGCATGACCGTCTTCATCGGCAATCCGCCATACGTGCGACACCACGACATCGCCGAGGACTGGAAAGCCTGGTACGCCTCGACCTTCGCCGACTTCGGCATCAAGGCGAGCGCGCTGGCTGGCCTGCATCTGCACTTCTTCCTGCAAACGCGCTTGCTCGCGAAGGCGGGAGATGTAGGCGCATTCATCACCTCAGCCGAGTGGCTGGATGTGAACTACGGTTCTGCGCTTCGTCGGCTCTTGCTCGACGAGTTGGGAGGAGTGGCCCTGCACGTGCTCGAGCCGACCGTCGAAGCCTTCCCGGGAACGGCGACGACGGCCGCGATCACCTGCTTCCGCGTCGGCAAGACGGCAGAACCGGTGCGGGTGCACGCCATCGATGAGCTGGAACGCCTCAACGGCTTAACCAACGGAACCGACATCCCGCGCGAGAAGCTGCATTCCGCGCCGCGCTGGTCGATCATCGTTCGACCGTCCGAGCCAGCCATAGCCGGTGACATCGAGCTTGGTGAGCTGTTCCGTGTGCATCGTGGTCAGGTCACGGGTGCAAACGTCGTCTGGATTGCCGGTGAGCATGCTCAGGGCCTGCCCGATCGTGTCAAGCTGCCGGCCGTCACCAAGGCCAAAGACCTGATCCACGCCGGCGCGCATCTGAACTCGGCCGAGGACCTGCGCCGTGTCATCGACCTGCCGGCCGAGCTGGACGACTTCACCAAGGAAGAGCGCCGACGCGTCAGCGACTTTCTGTCCTGGGCGAAGCTCAACGGCGCAGATCGGAGTTACATCGCGCGGCACCGCAAAGCCTGGTGGTCCGTAGGCCTCAAGGCTCCGGCGCCCATCCTTTGCACATACATGGCCCGCCGGCCGCCTCAGTTCACGGTCAACGCATGTGGCGCGCGACACATCAACGTCGCGCACGGCCTCTACCCGAGCCAGCCGCTGGCCGACGGTGTCATGGCGCGGCTAGTGACGTGGCTCAACAAGAACATCAACACGGGGAGCGGCAGAACCTATGCCGGAGGCTTGACCAAGTTCGAGCCCAAGGAGATCGAGCGCCTGCGAATCCCAAGCCTGGAAACATTGTCCGCATGACAAGCGCACCGCCTCGATGGACCACTGCCGAACTCGCCGAAGACGCCGCGACCTCTGCCGCTCAGTTCAGGACTGAGCGCTTGGCCGTCACTGGCTCCTGGGCAACACACTACAAACAGGCGCGAGGCAAGTTCGAGCTGCTCTTCAAGAAGCTGAGCGACCTCAACCCTGGCGCGATCACCGACGACAACCTTGCCGAAGCATATGGCCTGGGCCTCGGCGAAGCGTTGCGCTATTTGGCCGGCCCGCCGATCTCGGATGACGATCTGCAAGTCGTCGCCGATGTCGATTCGATCGCTCCCGGCATCTTGAGGAACGAGCCCGAGTCGCTGCGCAAGGTGTTCGCGGTCATTGAGCGCGTGATCGACCCCCACCGCTTTCCATGGATGGAAGCCGGCGGCGCTCCGACCGCTCGCCAGCGCGAAGCTGCCTTGCTGGCGTCTTCTGTACTCCTGGCCGCACAGCGCATCGCGACCGAGCGACGCAACGAGGGCAAGGAGAATCAAGAGACAACAGTGAAGGACTACCTTCGCAACATGGGCTTCACCGAGGCCCCGGCCGTGGCGATCAACACGATCGTCAAAGGGCCGCAGGCCATGCAGTTCTGCGCTGAATGTCTGCTCGGCGAGCGCAAGGCCGACGTTGTCGTGCGATTGCACGACACGCGTCTCATGGCGATCGAGTGCAAGGTGTCGAACAGCGCGACCAACAGCGTCAAGCGCCTGAACAACGACGCAGCAGTCAAAGCCGAATACTGGATCAAGCAGTTCGGCACCGCGCAGGTCGTGCCTGCCGCCGCGCTGGCCGGAGTCTTCAAGGTGCTGAACCTCGAACAGGCGCAGTTGCGCGGCCTATCCCTTTTCTGGTCCCACGACCTCGACAAGCTCGGCGAGTTCATCGGCTCCACGAAGTGAGGCAGAGCAAGGGGCGCGAAACGAGCGCAGCGAGTGAAGCGAGTTGTGAGCGCGACCCCAGGCCGAGCAGCGCAAGGCAGTCGGGCCCCCAGAGCCCGACCGCCGCAACTAAGCCCCGACGGGCTCCCGCCCGCGGCCTTGCCGGTGCCGCTCGTCGAACGCGCGGCCCAAGAAGTCAGCAGAGCCAGCGACTCCGAGCCGGCCCAGCTCAGAACGGGTAGTGCCTCTCCCCCGTCTGCACCGTGATCCACCGCAGCTCGGTGAACTCCGCAATCCCCGCCCGCCCGCCGAAGCGCCCCATCCCGGAACCCTTCACGCCACCAAACGGCATCTGCGCCTCGTCGTGCACGGTGGGCCCGTTCACGTGGCAGATGCCGCTCTCGATGCGCCGCGCCACCGCAATCGCCCGCGCCGTGTCCTTGCCGAACACGGCGGCTGACAACCCGTATTCGTTGTCGTTCGCGCAGGCCACCGCCTCGTCCACGCCGTCCACGCGAACCACGCACTTCACGGGGCCGAAGGTCTCCTCGTGGTAGATGCGCATCTTGGGCGTCACGTGGTCCAGCACGGTGGCGGGCATCAGCGTGTTGTCGGCCTTGCCGCCGCACACGAGCTTGGCGCCCTTGGCCAGCGCGTCGTCGATCAGCGCGTTGCAGTGCTCCACCGTGCCCATGCCGATGACGCTGCCCAGCACCACGGGGTCGGGCTTGCGCGGGTCACCCAGCGGCAGGGCCTTCGCCTTCTTCACGAACTGGGCCACGAAGTCGTCGGCGATCTTCTTGTCGCAGATGATGCGCTCGGTGCTCATGCAGATCTGGCCGCTGTTGGCAAAGGCGCCGAAGGCGGCGCCGTTCACCGCGGCTTCGATCTCGGCGTCGTCCAGCACCACCAGCGGCGCCTTGCCGCCGAGTTCCAGCACCACCGGCTTCAGGTACTTGGCACAGGTCAGCGCGATGAGCTTGCCCACGCGCGTGCTGCCGGTGAAGTTCACGCGGCGCACGGCGGGGTGCGACACCATCGCCTCCACCACCGCACCCGCATCGGCCGGGGCGTTGGTGATGTAGTTGACGACGCCCGGCGGGAAGCCCGCGTCCTGGAACGCCTCGATGATGAGCTGGTGCGTGCGCGGGCAGTTCTCGCTGCCCTTGAGAATCACCGTGTTGCCGCAGGCCAGCGGCGTGGCAATCGCGCGCACGCCCAGGATGACGGGCGCGTTCCACGGCGCGATGCCGAGCACCACGCCGGCTGCCTGCCGCACGCCCATCGCGAGTGAGCCGGGCACGTCGGAGGGAATCACCTCGCCGCCGATCTGCGTGGTGAGCGAGGCGGCCTCGCGGATCATGCCGGCGGCCAGCATCACGTTGAAGCCGGCCCACATGCCGGTTGCGCCGGTCTCGGCGGGCACGGCCTCGATGAACTTGGGTGTCTTCGCCTCCAGCGCGTCGGCGGCTTTCAGCAGCAGCATGCGGCGCTCGCTGGGGCCGGTGTCCTTCCAGGTCTTGAAAGCCTCGGCAGCGGCGTCGCAGGCGGCGACCGCGTCGGCGGCGCTGGCCGCGGGCGCGCGCGTGGCCACGCTGCCGTCCAGCGGGTTGCGGCGGTCGAAGGTGGCGCCCTTCTCGGCGCTGACCGAGAGGCCGTTGATGAGCATGCTGAGGTCGGACACGGGGCTCTCCTTCGTGGCGATGCCAGCGGCGCGGCTGGCTGAGGTTCGTTCGTCGGTCTTGCCGAGATAGGCCTCTCGGATGACCGTGCTGCGCGCCAGCAGGCTGGCGGGGCCGCTGGCGACGATGCGCCCGCGCTCCAGCACGTAGCCGCGGTCGGCCACGGCCAGCGCCTTCTTCACGTTCTGCTCCACCATCAGCACGGTGGTGCCCTGGTCGGCGATGCGCCGGGCCATGCCGAGCAGCTCGTCCACCATCTTGGGCGCGAGGCCGAGCGAGGGCTCGTCGAGCATCAAGAGACGCGGCTTGCTCATCATCGCGCGGCCCACGGCAACCATCTGCTGTTCGCCGCCACTCATGGTGCCGGCGCGCTGGCCGATGCGCTCGGCCAGCCGCGGGAAGAGGGCGAGCACTTCGTCCAGGCGCTGGCTGCGTTCTTCCTTCGTCGCGAGCCAGCCGCCCAACTCGAGGTTCTCGCGCACCGTCATCTGCGCAAAGAGCTGCCGGCCCTCGGGCACGAGCGTCAGGCCGCGCTCGACGATCTCGCTCGTCTTGGCCTCGGGGTCGAGGATGGCGCCGTCGAACCACAGCGTGCCGGCGGCGCGCGGGATCAGGCCCGCGATGGCTTTGAGCAGCGTGGTCTTGCCGGCACCGTTGGGGCCGAGGACGACGGTGAGCCCCGGCCGCGCTTCGATGCGGATGTCGCGCAGCACGAGGAAAGGGCCATAACCTGCTGCCAGGCCGATGACCTTCAGGTGCGCCAGGCGCTGGCCGAGGGCGGCTTCGAGGTCGTTGTTCATAGTCGTCGCAGCACTCGAACACAGCCCAGCGGCCGCCGCGGAACCGGCTCTGCCGGGCCGCTGGCGGCGCCCCCTGGGGGGAGGCGACGAAGTCGCTTCGGGGGGGTCATGTTTCCACCATCTCGTCGCCAAGGTACGCCTCGATCACCTCGGCATTGCGCACCACCTCGGCCGGTGTGCCGTCGGCAATCTTGCGGCCCTGGTGCAGCACGATCACGCGCTCCACGTACTTCAGCAGCGTGGTCACCGCGTGTTCGATCCAGATCACGGTGAGATCCAGCTCGTCGCGAAAGCGCTTGATGAGTTGCGCCATCGAATCGATCTCGGCTTCGGTGAGGCCGGCGGCTACTTCGTCCAGCAGCAAGAGCTTGGGCCGCGTGGCCAGCGCCATGCCGATCTCCAGCAGGCGCTGCTGGCTGGGCGTGATGGCCGCGGCCGGCAGGTCGCGCTGCTCCGAGAGGCCGATCACGTGCAGGATGCTGTCTTCGTCTTTCAGCAGCCACACGCCGGCGCGGTGGCGGCCGGCGAACTGCAGGCCGAAGTCGATGTTGGCCGCGACGCTGAGGCTGCCGAAGATGCGCGGCGTCTGGAAGGTGCGCGCGATGCCGAGCGCGGCGTACTTGTGCGGCTTGCTGCCGGTGAGCCGCCGGCCCATCGCGTACAGCTCGCCGCCGGTGGGCTGCTGCACGCCCGAGAGGGCGTTGAAGAACGTGGTCTTGCCCGCGCCGTTGGGGCCGATGATGCCCACCAGCTCGCCGGCGGCGAAGGCGGCGCTCACGTCGTCCACGGCCACCAGGCCGTCGAAGCGCACGGTGACGTGGCGGGCTTCCAGCACCGGGTGGCCGTTCATGGCGCCGCCCTTCGCTTGCCGCTGGTGGTTGGGCCGATCATGAACCCACCCCGTAGCGTGCGTCGCGCTCGCGGCGCGCCGCGCGCTTGGCCTTGTCTTCGCGCTCGCGCCACCAACCGCGGATGTCGTCGCGCCACTGGCGGAAACTCGCCCAGCGCATCGAGGCCAGGCCGCCCGGCAGGTACAGCACGCACAGGATCAGCAGAAAGCCCAAGGCCATCAGGTACAGCTGCGGCGCCTGCAGCCGCAGCGTCTCGGCCAGCAGGCTGAAGACGATGGCGGCGATGAGCGGCCCCCACAGCGTGGCGATGCCGCCGATGAGCGCGATCAACACCGTCTGGAAGCCGATGAAGGGGTTGAAAACGGTGGCCGGGTCGATGTAGGTCCAGCGCACGCTCATCGCCGCGCCCACGGCGCCGGCAAACGCCGCGGTGAGCGCGAAGCCCAGCACCTTGACGACGCGGGTGTTCACGCCGAGCGTCATCGCGCGCTGCTCGTCGGCGCCGATGCCCTGCAGCGCCAGGCCGAAGCGCGTGCGGCGCGCCAGCAGGCTCACCGCCACCGCCAGCACCGCGAGGCCGGCGACCGTGAGGTACACGGTGTCGCGATCGGGCACCGTGGTGAGCACGCGGCCCACGGTGCCGGTGACCTTCTTCTCCCAGTAGGTGACGGCGTGGCGGATGAGCTCGGTCATGCCGAAGGTGAGCACGGCGAAGTAGGTGCCGCGCAGGTGCAGCACCGCGCTGCCCATCACCACCGCCACCACCGCGGCCACCGCGGCGCCGAGTGCGATGACGGCCAACCAATCGAACTGCTCGATCGTGAGCGCGCCGGTGTAGGCGCCGATGCCGAAGAAGGCCGAGGTCGCCAGCGAGAGGTAGCGAGTGGTGCCGCAGAAGAGGGTCCAGCTGGTGGCCAGCGCGACGTACATCAGGCAGGTCAGCGCCATCGACACCGCGAACTCGCTGCCGTAGTGCGGGATGGCCAGCGCCCAGCCGGTGAGCGCGAACAGCACCCACATGTCGCGGCCCATGCCGCGTGCGTCCAGCACCCAGCCGAACAGCCGCTCGCGCAGCCGCACATGCCAGGGGTCGCTGCTGGTGACATGGCGAGTCATGGCTCCCCCCCGAAGCGGCCTGCGGCCGCCTCCCCTCCAGGGGGGCACCGCCGGCGGCCCGGCAGACCCGGATCCGCGGCGGTCGCCTGGCTTGGTTGTGGCAGGTTCATTTCCGTTTGTTGAACAGGCCGTTCGGTTTCCAGAGCAGCACGAGGATGAACACCGCGTAGCTCAGCACCGACTTCAGCGAGGGGTTGGTGAAGTGCATGCCCACCGCCTCGATGACGCCCAGCGCCAGCCCGCCCGCGAGCGCGCCGCCCATGTGGCCGAAGCCGCCCAGGGTGATGACGATGAGCGCCGTCACCGTGTAGGGCTCGCCCATCGACGGCGTGATGGTGTAGGCCGTGGAGAGCAGGCAGCCCGCCACGCCCGAGAGGCCCAGGCCCGCACCGAACATCAGCGGGTGCAGCCGCTCGGTGTCGATGCCCACCAGCTGCGCGCCGGCGGGGCTTTGCATGAGCGCGCGCACGCCCTTGCCCCACAGCGTGAGGCGCAGCACGACGATGAGCGCGAGGCTGAAGGCCAGCGACAGCGCCAGCAGCACGAGCTTGTTGCCGGCGAACTGCGTGCCGCCGGGCAAGGGCACCGGGTCGGTGAGGTAGTCGTAGCCGCGCAGGTCGCCGCCCCACGTGAGCTGCGCGAAGTTCTGCACCAGGAACATCAGGCCGAAGGCCACCATCAGACCGCGGGCCTCGAAGATGTCGAGGTCGGGGCTGGTCTCGGCCAGGCGCCTGAAGGTGAGGCGGTGGATGCCCACGCCGATGGCCATGAGCAGCACGAAGCTGAGAGGGATCATCGCCAGCGGCGACCAGCCCCAGGCGGTGGTGGCCATCCAGGTGAGGAAGGCGCCCAGCATCAGGAACTCGCCATGGGCGATGTTCAGGATGCGCATCAGGCCGTACTGCAGGTTCAGGCCCAGGCCCACGAGCGAGTAGACGGCGCCGGTGATGAGGCCGGAGACGATGAGCTCGAACCAGGCGGTGGCGGTCATGGCTGCAGGCCTGCGTTGCGGCGGCTGGCGTTGAGGCCCGCGTTGAGTTGTGGGGTTGGCGTTCGATCGTTGTGGCGGCAAAGCCGGCGTTGCGCTGGCCGGTGCGGGCGCAGTCCGCGCCCGGGCCAAAGGCCCGGGTGCCCTGCGTCATGCGGGTTGTCGGGCGCGCGAAAAAACTCGCTGCGCGCGCGCAAACGCGCGCTCCGCTCAGACAGTTTTCGCGAGTCAGTCTTGGAAGCGCGCGAGTACGCGCGCCGCCCGACAACCCGCCTGACTCCGGCGCGAACTGCTGATGGCCCGCACCGGTCAGCGCAACGCCGGCTTTGCAACCACCGCGCGGCGGTCGAAGGGGGGCGGCCCACAGCGCCGCGGTGTTGCCGAGCCTGCCTGGCTTCAGATGCCGAGGCTTGGGGTGCCGACGTGTGCCACCACGTTGCCGCAATGCCGCGGGCGGCGCGGCCGGGGCGGGCCATCAGCGGTCCGCGCCGGAGTCGCGCGGGCTTGCGGGCAGCGCGCGTACTCGCGCGCATCCAAGACTGACTCCCGAAAACTGTCTGAGCGGAGCGCGCGTTTGCGCGCGCGCAGCGAGTTTTTTCGCGCGCCCGCAAGACCGTGCGACGCAGGGCACCCGGGCCCATGGCCCGGGCGCGGACTGCGCCCGCCCCGGCCGCGCCGCCCGCGGCATTGCCGCGCAAACGCTCGTGCGCCACAGATGAAGTCAAAGACGGGAATGCCGCAACCGGTGCCCGAGCGAGTTGCTACACCCAAGCCGGCTTGTTGGCATTCAACGGCGCCGTGGCCGAAGTCTTCGGCCACACCACCTCGAACTCGCCCTTCTGCCACTGCGCCACCGTGCCCGGAATGCCCACGTTCTCGCTGCCCTGGAAGCGCACCTTGCCGATGATCGTGTCGTGCGTGGTGTTGGCCACGTAGTCGCGCATCGCCTTGCGGTCCAGCCCCACCTTGGCCACGGCCGCGGTGAGGATCTGGAGCCCCGCCCAGCAGTGGCCGCTGGCCCAGCGGTCGGGCTCCTTGGTGGCGCCGAACTTCTTCACGTGGGCCTCGAAGTACGCCTTGGCGCTGGCGCTCGTCTTGGCGTTCCAGCTGCCCATGCCCAGCACGCCCTCGGCGCCCTCCTTCATGACGTTGCGGTACAGCTGGAACGCCGTGCCCACGCTGGCGTAGAAGAACTTCGGGTTGAAGCCGATCTCCTTGCTCTGCCGGCTGGCGAGGATGGTGTCGGGCGGGTAGGTCAGGCCGATGAAGGCATCGGGGTTCTTGTCCTTGATGCCGCGCAGCACCGGGCTCAGGTCCTTCACGCCCAGCGGGTAGCTCTTCTCGTCGACCACACTGATGCCGCTGCCGCCCAGCGCCACCTTCAGCGCCGCGAAGTTCTCGATGCCGAACAGGTCGTCCACGTACACCACGGCGGCCGACTTCGCGCCGTTGGCCTTCAGCATGTCGACCAGCGCCTCCATCATCGGCTTGGGCTGCTGCAGCAGCAGGAAGAAGTACGGCAGCTTCATCTCCACCAGCCGGCGCGAGAGCGCCGTGGGTGCGAGGAACGGGTAGCCGTACTTGTTGGCCAGCGGCGCCACGGCGAAGTTGGCGTTGCTGCCCCAGGGCGGCAGGATGAGGTCGACCTTGTCGCTGCCCATCAGCTTCTCGTAGGTGCGCACCACCGTTTCCATGTCGCTGCGGTCGTCGCTGCTGATGAGTTCGATCGGGCGCTTCACGCCCTTCACGTTCAGGCCGCCGGCGGCGTTCTGCTGCTCGGCCCACAGCAGGAAGTTGGGCTCCTGGCTGACCTGCGCGCCCACGCTCCACGGGCCTGTGCGCGCCATCGCGTAGCCCACGCGCACCGGGCCGCCCTGCGCGTGCACGAGGCCCGGCAGCCCCGCGGTGGCAGCGCCCGCGGCAAGCGCCTGCACGAGGCGGCGGCGGCTCAGATGGGAGGGCAGGGTGGTCGGCAAGGTGGGCATGGCGTCTCCTGTCGGGTGGGGGCTGACGGCGCCATTGTGGAAAGGCGCGGCGCGCCCCGCTTTGCCAGCCGTGCACGGCCGCTTGCCGGCGCGTGCACGCGACCCTGGGACTTACCCGCGGCGCCCCGGCCCGGCGGCCCCCGCCTCGGGCGCGGGCGCACACGAAGGGCGTCGCCGCGGCTAAGCTCGCGCCCCCATGAAGCCGCAGCTGATGGACACCCGCGAGGTCGCCGCCGGCGAGCGCGTGGCCTTCTGGCGAGGCTGGATCTCCCAGCTCTTCCAGGGCCTGAAGGCCGACGAGTACGGCGACGCCGATTTCTCCGGCCGCGCCAGCACCTGGCACGCCGGCGAGGTGGTGCTCACGCACCTGGAGGCCACGCGCCACCGCGTGATGCGCTCCAACGCCATCGCACGCGCCACCGAGGCGCCCTACCTCAAGATCGTGGCGCCATGGGTCGGCTGCGCGGGCGTGGAGCAGAAGGGCCGCGAGACCTGGGTGACGCCGGGCCAGTGGAGCATCTACGACACCACCGACAGCTACGCGGTGGCCAACCCCGGGCGCGTGGAGCACCTGATCGTGATGCTGCCCAAGCGCGCCTTCGCCGAGAGGGGGGTGAGCGCGCCCATGCTCGAAGCGCTGATGGCGCGGCGCCTGGGCGGCAGCGGCGGCATCTCGCGCCTGGCGCTGGACACCATGCGCAACGCCTTTCGCGAGCTGCCCAGCATGCCCGAGGCCGCGGCGCGCGGCGTGGGCGACGCCATCACGCAGCTGGTGCACCTGTCGCTGCTCGACCTGGCCGGCCAGGCCACCGCGCAGACCCAGCGCGAGGCGCTGCGCGAGCGCATCAAGCAGCATGTGGCGCAGCATCTGGCCGAGCCCGGGCTGACGGTGGACGCCATCGCCAGCGCACTCAACGTCAGCCGGCGGCAGCTGTACAACGCCTTTGCCGAAGAGGCCGACGGCGTGGCCGGCTACATCCTCGCGCGCCGGCTCGAGGCCTGCCGCCAGGCCTTCGTCGACCAGGCGAGCGCCCACCGCTCGATCACCGACATCGCGCTGGCCGCGGGCTTCCAGAACATGGCGCACTTCAGCCGCGTGTTCCGCGCCCACCTGGGCGTGGCACCGAGTGACTACCGGCGCGCGGCGGCGGTGTAGCCTGCGTGGCAGAAGCCGAGGGCCCCGACTTCTGCCGGCGTGATGCCCCGGGGCGCCTTCAATCCCTGATGGTCGCTACAGGACGGGCTGGTCGCAGCGCTCCCCGGTGTAGTCCGCCGTGCACACGCACTCCTGGAGGCCGCCGTTCCGCACGTAGTTGCCGCCATTGAAGCAGTAGCCGCCGCCATCGGTGGGCGTGATGGTCAGCGTGAAGGTGCGCGAGGCGGCGTTGAAGTTCGGCGTGGCCGCGCGCGTCACGGTCACCGTGGTGGTGGCCGGCGTGGAGCGCGGGTAGCTCACCGCGAAACCCGACTGGATGGACCATGAGGGCCCGCTGTAGTGGTTCGCAGCCGCTGCATTCACGACGCCGGCCGTGCCCACGGTCATCGCGTCGCCCAGGCGCAGCACGGTGGCAGTGCTGATGGGCGGGGCGGCTGCGCCCAGGTCGCCCGGGTGGGTGGTGGCCGCGCCCAGCGTCAGCGTGTACTGCACGAATCGTGAGTACGGTCCCGGGCAGCTGCTGGTGTTGTCGGAAATGCACAGGCCAGAGAAGTCCGACGACAGCAGGCTGACATCCGCGATGGCCGCGATGGTGGGCGTGGCCTTGGCCACCGTCAGCGTGGCGGTGGTCGAGCCCGCGGCGTAGTTGCCGTCGGCGGCCTGGGTGGCGGTGAGGGTGGCGCTGCCGGCCCCGACGATGGTCACCGTGTTGCCGCTCACCGTGGCCACCGCCGTGTCGCTGCTGCTGAAGCTGAACGCGCCGGCGCTGTTGCTGGTGGGCGCCGTGAGCGTGAAGTTGGCGTCGCCAAAGGTCTTGCCGGCCACGCTGAAGCTGCCCAGCGTGGGCGCCTGGGCGCTGACGGTGAGCGTGGCCGTGGTCATCGCGCTGCCGTAGTTGCCTTGGGCGGCCTGCGTGGCGGTGATGTTGGTGCTGCCCGCGGCGTGCAGCGTGACGGTGTTGCCGCTCACCGTGGCCACCGCCGTGTTGCTGCTGGTGTAGCTGAAGGCGCCGGCGCTGTTGCTGGTGGGCGCGGTCAGCGCGAATGGCGCGTCGCCCAGCGTCCTGCCGGCGACGCTGAAGCTGCCCAGCGTGGGCGTGGCCGCGCTCACCACCAGCATGGCCAAGGCGCTGGCGCTGCCGTAGTTGCCGCTGGCCGCCTGCGTGGCGGTGAGGGTGGCGCTGCCGACGCCCACCACGGTGACGGTGCTGCCGCTCACGGTGGCCACGCCGGTGTTGCTGCTGGTGTAGCTGAAGGCACCGGCGCTGTTGCTGCTGGGTGCGGTGAGCGCGAATGGCGCATCGCCATAGGTCTTGCCCGCCACGCTCAGGCTGCCCAGCGTGGGGGTGCCGGCGCTCACTGTCAGCGTGGCGGCGATGGAGCCGCTGCCGTAGTTGCCGGCCGCCGCCTGCGTGGCGGTGAGGGTGGCCGTGCCGGCCCCCACGATGCTGACGACGTTGCCGGCGACCGTGGCCACTGCCGCGTTGCTGCTGGCGTAGCTGAACGTGCCGGCGCTGTTGCTGGTGGGAGCGGCCAGCGCAAAGGCGCTGTCGCCAAACGTCTTGCCGATGGCACCGAAGCCTGAGAGCGACGGCGCCACTGGCGCCACCGTGAGCGCGGTGGCCACGCTGCCGGAGGTGTGGTTGCCGGCCGCGGCCTGGGTGGCGGTGAGGTTGGCGCTGCCGGCTCCGACGATGGTGACGGTGTTGCCGCTCACCGTGGCCACCGCCAGGTTGTCGCTGGCGTAGGTGAAGGCGCCGGCGCTGTTGCTGGCCGGCGGCGAAAGCGCGAAGGCGGCGTCTCCGTAGTTCTTCGTGTAGGGGCCGAAGCTGCCGAGCGTGGGCGCCACCGGGCTCACGGTGAGCATCACGCTGGTCGAGGCGGCGTTGTAGCCGCCGCTGGCTGCCTGCTGCGCGGTGAGCAGCGCATTGCCCGCGCCGACGATGGTGACCGTGTTGCCGCTCACCGTGGCCACCGCGGCGTTGCCGCTGCTGAAGGTGAATGCACCGGCACTCGGTGAACTCGGGGCGGTGAGCGTGAAGGCCGGGTCGCCGTAGCTGCGGCTGTAGGGCCCGAAGGCACCCAGCGCGGGCGTGGCGCCGTTCACCGTGAGCGTGGCGGCGATGCTGGCGGCGCTGTAGCCACCGCTGGCGGCCTGGGTGGCGGTGAGCGTGGTGGTGCCGGCGCCCACCAGCGTGACGGTGTTGCCGCTGACCGTGGCCACCGCCGTGTTGCTGCTGGCGTAGCTGAAGCTGCCGGCGCTGTTGGAGCTGGGCGGGCTGATCGTGAAGGCGGCGTCGCCGAAGGTCTTGCCGATGGCCGGGAAGCCGCCCAGTGTCGGCACGGTGCTGCCCACCGCCAGCAAGGTGCTGGTGCTGGCGCCCAGGTAGTTGCCGTGCGCGGCCTGGGTGGCGGTGATCGTGGTGGTGCCCACGCCGACCACGGTGACGACGTTGCCGCTCACGCTGGCCACGCCCGGGTTGCTGCTCGCATAGCTGAAGCTGCCGGCGCTGGGGCTGGCCGGCGGCGTGAGCGTGTGCGGCGGCGCGTTGGCAGCCAGGCTGATCGGCGCGAACGTGCCCAGCGCGGGTACGCCGGCAAACACCGTCAGCGGCGCCGAGATGCTGGTGCTGCCGTGGTTGCCGGCCGCCGCCTGCGTGGCGGTGAGCATGGTGGTGCCCACGCCGGTGAGCGTGACGACGTTGCCGCTGACCGTGGCCACCGCCGGGTTGGTGCTGGTGTAGCTGAAGGCACCGGCGCTGGTGGAGGTGGGCGCTGCCAGCGCGTAGGCCGGCTCGCCGAAGGTGCGGCTGGTGGCGCCGAAGTTCGTGAGCGCGGGCAGCGCGGGCTGCACGGTCAGTGTGGCCGAGATGCTGGCGCTGCCGAATCCGCCGGCGGCCACCTGCGTGGCGGTGAGCGTGGCCAGCCCCGCGCCGACGATGGTGACCGTGCCGCCGCTGACCGTGGCCACGGCGGGGTTGCTGCTGGCGTAGCTGAACGCGCCGCTGCTGTTCGACGTGGGCGCGGAGAGTGCGAACGGCGCTTCGCCGAAGGTCTTGGTGAGGTGCGCGAAGTGGCCGAGGCCCGGCAACCCCTGGCCCACGGTGAGCGTGGCCGAGATGCTGCCAGCGGCGTAGTGGCCCGCCGCGGCCTGGTGTGCGGTGAGCGTGGTGGTGCCTTCGCCCACCGGTGTGGCCACCTGCCCGCTGACGGTGGCCACCTGCACGTTGCTGCTGGTGTAGGTGATGGCGCCGGCGCTGTTGGAGCTGGGCACCGCCAGCACGAACGGCCCGTCGCCCAGGTTCTTGGTCAGTGCGCCAAAGCCGGCCAGCGTGGGCAGCGCCGGCTGCACCGTGAGCGTGGCACTGGCGCCGCCCGCGGCGTGCGTGGCGGTGGCCGCCTGGTGGGCGGTGAGCGTGGTGGTGCCCGCACCGACGATGGTGACGACGTTGCCGCTGACCGTGGCCACTGCCGGCTGGCTGCTGGTGTAGGTGATGGCACCGTTGCTGGCCGAGCTGGGTGCGCTCAGCGTGAAGGCCGGGTCGCCGTAGGTGCGCACCAGCGGCAGCAGGGGCGCCAGCCCCGGCGGCTGCAGGCCGGCGCTGACGGTGATGCGCTGGATGCGCACCGAGCCACGCGCCACCAGCACCTCGACCACCGTGGTGCCGCCGGCGGTGTTGTTCAGCGTCACGCGATAGATGTCGGCGGCACCGACGGCGGGCTCGGCCAGGGCCGCGGGCTCAATCACCAGCTGCTGCGCAGAGGCCATGAACGCGCCGCCGCCATCGGCAAACGCCGCGCCGTTGCGCGTGATGCCGGCGATGCCCGACACGCTCACGCCCAGCGGCACGCTGATCGCGCCGCTGGCCCGGTCGATGGTGCTGCCCGCGGGCAGCGCGGTCTTGTCGATCTCCACCAGGCGCACCGGCGCCGCGGTGTGGTCGGCCCGCGCCAGCACCTGCTGCGGCAGGCGCTGCGGGCGCTCGGCCACCACGTCGAGCAGGCGGCCCCAGTTGGACGGGGCCCCCAGCGCGGCGCGCACGCCGGCAGGGCCCGAAGTGCCGAGCGGCAGGTTCCACGACAGCCGCGCCTGCTGGTCGCTGCGCAGGCCGCCGCGGCCGCGCAGTTCCACCAGGTTGATGCCGAGCACGCCGCCGGCCACCGCCTGGCTCCAGCCCAGCGCAATGCGTTCATTGGCCAGCGTGCGCGCATAGCCGGCCGACCAGGCGGCGCTGTCCGAGAGCTCGTGCGCGAAGTCGATGCTGGCCACCTGCGCGCGGCGGGTGGTGGCGCCGGTGGCGTAGTCCTGGGTCAGCGACTCGCGGCCCAGGCCCAGCAGCAGCTCGGTGCCCGGCCAGGGTGCGGTGCCGAGCCTGATCTCGGCGCCGCCCAGGCGCGCACCGGCCAGGCGCCGCGGGTCGCGCCACAGTTCGAACAGCGCCGGCGTCTCCAGCGCGTAGATCTGCGCGCCGAGCTCGCGGCTGGGCGTGCGCGCGCCGTAGGCATCGACGTGCAAGGCCCGCAGCCAGCCCGTGCCCAGGCGCTGGCGCCAGCTGAGCGCGCCCTGGTCCTGCACCACGCGGGTCTCGACGCGGCCGCTGGTGAAGTCAAACGGCTGGCGTTGCCGCAACTGGCCGACGCTGGCCAGCAGCCGCTGGTCGGTGTGCCACTGCCATGCGCCGTTGAGCACGAGTTCCTGGCTGCGGCTGCCCAGCGAGAACACCAGGCCCGAGGCGCTGGTCTCGCCCAGGCGCGCGGCCAGCGCGCCGCTGAGCAGCACGCCGTCGCGGTTGGAAAACGTGGTGCCGATGTCCACGCGCAGGTCTTCGCCGCCCGCCGAGAGCAGCGGCGTGCGCAGGGTGGCGCCTTGCGCCGGCTGCGCCGGCACCGCCGGGCTGCCGGCACCCTGGCCCTGCGCCGCGGCGCCCCCCGGGGCAGCCGCCAGCGCCACCACCGCGGCCGCAGCGGCCGCCGCGGCCGCAACGGCGGCAACGGCGGCGAGGTTCAGTGCGGGGCGAGGCAGGGCGAGCGGCGGCATCGTCTTGGTCCCAGGGGGCTTCTGCCCGCGATTGGAGCCAGCCGGCGATGCCGCGAATCGCCGAAAGAGCGCCCCTCCTTGCCGTCAAACCCGGGCGTTACTTGCTGGAGGACATGCCGTCGCCGGCGGGCACCGGCCGGCGTGTGCGGGGTGCCGATGTGCGCGCCCGCCCTGCGCCCACCCTGGCCCACATCCGGGCCCTGGCCAAGGCCCAGGCGCGGGCCTGGGTGTTCACACCCGCAACAGCCCGCGAAAGCCGCGCGCGGCGTAGTAGGACAGTGCCCCGTTGTGATAGACGAACACCTGGCCGTAGCGGCGGTCGCAGAACAGCGCACCGCCCAGCACGCGCACCGCATCGGGCGTGCGGATCCAGCTGGGGGTCTTGAGATCGAACTCGCCCCCTTGCTGCAGGCGCCGGTACTGCTCTTCGGTGAGCAGTTCGATGCCCATGGCCGCGGCCTGCTCGGTGGCGCTGCCGGCGGGCTTGTGCTCCTTGCGCGCGTCCAGCGCCTCGCGGTCGTAGCACAGGCTGCGGCGGCCGGCCGGACTCTCGGCCGAGCAGTCGCAGAAGCACAGCTGCCCGGTGGCGGTGTCGCGCCAGGTGAAGGCGGGCTCGCCGCCGCTGGCTTCCATCGCCTGCAGCGCTGCCAGCGCCGCGGGGTGGGCCGCGAGCCGCGCCTGAACCTCGCCCCAAGGCACGTTGTCGTGGCGCGGCAGCTCTTGCTCGAACCGTGCTTGCAGCCTGTGCAGCGGCGGCGCGTGGTCGGGCGCCTGGGTGGTGCCTGCCGGCTTCGAAGCCCGGGTGGTGCTGGCGATCGCGAACTTCCCGTCAGCGTGCGGGGGCGCCGGCCAGCACGCGGGCCAGGCGGTCGAGGTTCTGCTCGTTGGCCGGTTCGCAGACGGCGCGCACGGCCTCGGCGGTGGCGGCATCGTCGAACGCCTGCTCCCAGGTGATGCGCGTGGCCCCGGCCGCGGCGGTCTCGGCCTGCAGTTCGACCGTGAGCGTGAACAGCGGCGCGCAGGTGTGACGGATGACCACGCGGCGCGCCGGCTCCAGCGCCGCGAACACGCACTCGTTGGCGTAGTCGGTGCCGTCGGGGCCGTGCATCACGAACTGCCAACGGCCGCCAGCGGTGAACTCGAAGACCTCGAACGAGTTGGAGAAGCCCTCAGGCCCCCACCACGCGGCCAGCTGCTGCGGCGAAGCGAATGCGCCATAGATCGCCGTGGCGGTGTAGGGCAGGGTGCGGGCGGTGCGCAGGGTGCGGGGGTCGGAGTCGGGGTCGGGCATGGCGGGGCACTCTTGGCGCGAGGCATGTTAGCCGTGCCGGTGCGCTGCTTGCTGCGATGCAAGGGGCGGGCCTCCAACGGCTGTGGCGGCAAAGGGCTGTGCGGGCAGGGCGCGGCGCGCAGCTGCGGCGGTCGGGCCCTGAGGGCCCGACTGCCCTGCGCTGCTCGGGCTCCTGGCCCGCGAATAACTCGCTTCACTCGCTGCGCTCGTTACGCTCAGACAGTATTCGCGAGTCAGATGTGGATGCGCGCGAGTACGCGCGCGGCCAGGAGCCCTGCGCTGCTCGGCACCGCAGATGCGCGCCGCGCCCTGCCCGCACAGCCCCTTGCGGGAGGCGTGGAGGCGTGTGCAAGAGAAGGTCGTGTGTGTGCAACACCAGACCTGCATCAGTCGCCTTTCGAAGTCGCGGCCGCATGCGCCAGTGCCGAGGCAGCCGGTACTCACGATGCACGCGCCAGCGCACGAACCCGATCGGGAGTGCCGGCCGAAAGCTCGGCAGCGGGTGGCGCCCTTCGGCCCAGATGGTCAAGCTGCTGCGGCTGGGCCGACTGCTTTCTCCGGTGCGGCGTCCAGATCGAGATAAACGTAGTGCGGCTCACGCCGCAAGCCTTCGGCCGGATACCTCTTCACGAGTCGTCGGCCTACGGCGTCGTACGACATGCCGTCGACAAGACAAGCGCCAGCTACGCGCGGGGTGTGCTCGTGCAGCCACACGAAGTCTGGAGCGGTCGCTTCGTTCTACCAGACCAAGTCTTGGCTAGGACAGGTGGGCCATAGGCCCCGCAGGGCTTCGGATAGCTACCTCGGGATGCCGGCGGCATGCCGACCTACGGGGTTCACAGCCTTCCCTAGCAAGGCCGCGGGCGCGAGCCCGGCGGGGCGCATTTGCGGCGCTGAGCAGCGCAGGCCTGGGGTCGGCGCGCGTACTCGCGCGCTTCCACATCTGACTCGCGAACACTGTCCGAGCGAAACGAGCGCAGCGAGTGAAGCGAGTTGTTCGCGGGCCAGGAGTCCGAGCAGCGCAGCGGAGTCGGCCCCCCAGGGCCGACCGCCGCAGCTAAGCGCCGCGCCCTGCCCGCGCCGCCCTTTGCCACGCCGCTGGTCGGCTGCATCGCCACACGTGGCCGCGGCCCAAGGCAGCGTGGCGCTCGGCCTGGCTCGCTCGACGCCGAGAACAACATGACCGCCCGCCTCGAACCCGGTGATCTCGCCTACCTCAGCCCCGTGCGCAGCGCGCACGTGGTGGAGGCCGCGCCGGCTGCGATGTGGGCCGTGTACCTGATGCTCGTCATCCTCGCCGGCGCGCTCGGCTGGGCCGCCGTGGCGCAGGTGGACATCATCGCGAAGGCGCCCGTGCGCATCATTCCCGAGGGGCGCGAGCAGCTCATCGCCAGCCTCGAAGGTGGCATCCTGCGCGAGCTCTCGGTGCGCGAGGGCGAACAGGTCCGCCAGGGTCAGCAGCTCGCGACGCTCGACCCCACGCGCGTCGAGGCGCAGCAGGCCGAAGGCCAGGCCAAGCGCGTGGCGTTGATGGGCGCGGTCGCACGGCTCAGCGCCGAGGCCATGGGCAAGCCCCTCGTCTTTCCGCCCGAGGTCAAGAAGTCGCCCGCCGTCGTGCAGGGCGAGACCGAGAGCTTCGAGGCGCGCAAGCGCGCGCTCGATGAAGCGGTGGCCGCCAACCAGCGCAGCATCGCCCTGCTTGTCGAGGAGCTGCAGGTGGCCGAGCGCATGGCGCAGCGGGGCCTGATGAGCGAGGTGGAGGTGATGCGCCTGCGCCGGCAGGTCAACGACCTGCGCCTGGGCAACAGCGAGCGCATCAACCGCTTCCGCCAGGAAGCCAGCGCCGAGCTCGTGCGTGTGCGCACCGAGCTGTCGCTGCTCGAGGAGCAGATGGTCGTGCGCGACGACGCGCTCAAGCGCACCGTGCTCGTCTCGCCGGTGAACGGCAT
>JAEUPD010000037.1 GCA_016788525.1 Rubrivivax sp. | reverse complement strand
GTTCTTGTCGATGCGCACGGCGAGGTCGTCGCGCGTGATGCCGGCGGCCGGCACGCACAGCGACACCGGGCCGAACTTGCCCGCGATGGCGTCGAACACCGAGCTGCGGAAGCGCTCGTCGGTGGTGTCGCCCTGGAACGGGATCGCGAACGTGCGCCCCGCATCGGCGTTGAGCTTGGCGGCCACGTCCTCGACGGCCTCGCTCATGTCCACCAAGGCCACCCCGGCGATCCCGCGCTTGGCCATCGCGCCGGCCACCGCGCGCCCGATGCCGCTGGCGCCACCCGTGATGACGGCCACCCGCTTGCCCAGATCCATGACGATCTCCCTCAATGCTGCAGTGCATCAAATTATCGGCGCGTCGGGGGGAGGCGGCCACTGTCGTTTCGCGCAGGCAGGGCAAAACCCGTCAGGGTTTGCGCTAACGCAAAGCCGGCCTCTGCCACGGCGGCGCGGCGCAGGAGCGCCAGCCCCGGTGGCGCCGCTCGAGCCTGCGGGCTGCGCCCAGCGCGTCGCGCACTGAGCAGCAACGCCGCGCCCAGCCACGGGGCGGGCGGTGCCGCCCGTCAGCGCGGGCCGCCAGGGGCGGCCACCGCAGCGGCGCGCGCCTTGGCCTCCACCTCCAGGAAGCGGTCGGCCATGGCCTTGACGAAGCGGCCGAGGTAGGTGTGGCTCACCAGCTCCTCCAGCGAAGCGCGGTCCACGACCACGGCGCTCACGTCTTCCAGCGCCACCACGCTGGCCGAGCGCGGTGCATCGGCAAAGATGGCGGTCTCGCCGAACACGTCGCCGGGCTTCAGGATGCGCAGCGACTGGCTGCGCTTGGGGTCTTCGGCGTCGCGCTTGCGCACCTCGCAGCGACCGGCGGTGATGATGTAGGCGGCATCGGCGCGGTCGCCTTCGCGAACGATCACCTTGCCGGCCTGGAAGACGTGCAGCGGGAACCAGTTGCCGCCGCGCAGGAAGGCGCGCAGCGCCTCGGCCAGCTCGGCCGCGCTCTGGTAGCGATCGGCGGGCTCCTTGGCCATCGCCTTCTTGACGATGGCCGTCAGCGTGGGCGGCGGCTTGACGGCCACGCCGCCGCTTTCGTCGGGGCTGCGAAACTCGCAGCGCTCGGCGGCGGCCATCGCCTCATCCATCGGGCCCATGTAGGGCGCCTGACCGGTGAGCGCCTTGTAGAGGATGGCGCCGATCGAGAAGATGTCGGTGCGCGCGTCGATGCGGCTGATTTCGCCGCGCGCCTGCTCGGGCGCCATGTAGCGCACGGTGCCGGCCACGGTGCCTTCGGGTTCGACCGGGCCATCGACGAGCGTGCGGTCGGCGGTGGCAATGGCGCAGCCCCAGTCCATCAGGTACACCTCGCCGAACTCGCCGACCATGATGTTGTCGGGCTTGAGGTCGCGGTGGATGATGCCGCGGCTGTGTGCGTAGGCCAGCGCGTCACACACGGTGGCCAGGCACTGCAGGATGCGCTCGAGGTCGCGCTGCGAGCTCTGCATCGCGATCAGCTCGGTGAGCGTGCGGCCGTCCACCAGCTTCATCGTGTACGACGCGCCGCCGCGCTCGTCGACCGCCAGGTCGTGCACCGGCACGATGTTCGGATGTGTCAACGCGCCGGTGATGCGCGCCTCGTCGACGAAGCGCAGCGTCATCTCGGGGTCGCGCGCCAGTCCCGGCTCGATGACCTTCAGCGCCACGCGGCGGCGCAGGTCCAGGTCGTACAGGCGGTGGATAGAGCCCATGCCGCCGCGGGCGATCTCGCCCTCGTCGCGCAGGCGTCCGCTGCCGATGCCGGGGTGCAACGCAGCCAGCGCGGGGGTGTGCGGCGCACGGCCGGTGGCGGCCAGCGACGCGTCGTCGCGCTGCGCGCCCTCGAACCACGGCAGCGCGTCGTAGGCATCGAGGTGGCTGCCGCCCTCGGGCGGCTGGGTGAACACCACCGTGGCGGGTGGCGTGGGTCTGGAACGGTCTGGGCGGCTGCTGCTGCTCATCGGGCCTCCTGGCACGCAGGGCCAGGAGCCTAACGGCTATCGCGGCAAGCCGGCGCCGGCACCGCAGCGGCGCCAGGCGCGAACCAATGCGCCACCGTGCAGTCTGGCTCACCCGCGCGCCGGCCGGAAGGCCGGCCGCGGGCTCCGGCATCAGAGGTCGGCCACCCGCTTCAACTGCGCCACCGGGATGTTGCCGCGGTCACCATCGAGGAACGACACGAGCACATGGCTCGAGGTGAGCACCCAGCACCCGGGCGTCTTCTCGCCATCGGGGGCCACGTGCTCGGCCAGCCGCGCCTGGCCGACGCAGGGGCCCGACTTGGCGTACAGCATCACCTTGGCGCCATCGCTGGACAAGGCGATCGCGAACACTTCGGCGCGCAAGGGCAGGGCCGCGCCGACGAGGCTGGCGGCGACAAGTGCGGTCCGAACGAGTTGCATGGTGGACTCCCTGATGAGCAGTGGCCGGGCCCCAATGTCGCGCCGATGCCGCACGCGCGATCGGCAGAAAGCCCGCCGTTTCACCCCTCTTTTGGAGGCCGCGGGCACGCCATCGCGCCAAGGCGGTACGTTGCAACGAATCGCCGCTGCTAGAGTGCAGCGCAGGCCAGGGAGGCCGCGAAGGAGGGCCACCTCATGCACGAGCAGAATGCACACGCAGACGCGGGCCTTGGCGATGCAGGCAGCAGCGCCGCAAGCGACAGCGCAGCGGCGCCGCACGAAGCGCCGCCGGCCGCCCGGACGCTCGACGTGCGTTTCGTCGGCTCGGGCAGCGAGTACTTCCGCATCTGGATCGTCAACCTGCTGCTCACGCTGGTGACGGTGGGCCTGTACTACCCGTTTGCCAAGGTGCGCAAGCTGCGCTACTTCCACGGCGCCACCGAGGTCGGCGGGCATGCACTGGGTTTCCACGCCAGCCCATGGGTCATGTTGCGCGGCTACCTGCTGGTGGGTGCGATGGTGGCCGTGTACTCGCTGGCCAGCCACTTTTCGGCCGGCGCTGGCCTGGCGGCCTTCGCCATCGTCGCGGCCCTGTGGCCGGCGCTGTGGCAGTCGTCGTTGCGCTTCCGGTTGGCCAACACCAGCTGGCGCGGACTGCGGTTTCGCTTCACCGGCAGGCTGCGTGGCGCGTACCAGGTGATGCTGCCCTGGGGGCTGATGGCTGCCGCTCTCATCGGCGTGAGCGTGGCGCTGGCACCCGAGCCGGGCCGGCAGCCCGGCCCCGCGGCGGTGGTGATGGGGCTCCTGCCGCTGGTCCTGGCGCTGTTCACCCCGGCGCTGCTGTGGCTCCTGCGGCGCTACCAGCACGACCACTATGCGCTGGGTGGCGAGCACACACGCTTCTCGACGACCATGGGGTCGTTCTACGGCGTGTTCGGCCTGGCGGTGCTGATGTTCATCGGCATCGTCGCCGTGCTCGGCATCGGCGCGGCCGTGCTGCTGCCCGCGCTGGCCGGCGGGCAGAAGCCCAGCACCGGCCTCGGCGGCGCGGTGGTGGCCGCCGGCGTCGTGTTCCTCCTCGCCTACCTCATCGTGCTGTCGCTGGTCGGGGCCTTCGTCGGTGCTCGGCTGCAGAACCTGACCTGGAATGGCACGCGAAGCGCTCACCTGGGTTTCGCGAGCACCCTTGCCGTGGCCCCGCTGGCGCGGCTGACGCTGAAGAACTGGCTGCTCATCGTGCTGACCATCGGCCTGTACTTGCCGTTCGCCGCCGTGGCAATGGCGCGGCTGCGGCTGGAGGCGGTTGCCGTGCTGGCCAGCACCGACCCGGACGCCCTGGTGGCGGCCGCCTCGCATCCGAACGAGTCGGCCGCGGGGGACGCCGCCGGCGACTTGTTCGGCTTCGACATCGGTCTGTGAACGCGCCACGCCGCCTGAAGGCGCTCGCCTCGTGGCGCACGCGTTGGGAAGCTGCCGCATGAGCAATCCGATCGCGGCGCTGTACTTCGACGGGCAGAGCGCCCGGCCACAACGCGTGCGCCTGATCGTTGGCGATGGCCGGTTGGCGGCCACACCCGAGCCCACGTCTGACGCCATGACCGATGTGCAGCCGGGCCACGACCTGCCTGCGTTGCACTGGCCGCTGGCCCAGGTGCACTGGCCCGAGCGCACGCGGCATGGCCGCCGCGTCGTGCATCTGGCCGGAGGGGGACAGTTCGAGTTTCCGGACGCCGCCGCCTTCGACGCCTGGCGCGCCGCGCACGGCGTGGGCGAAAGCTGGGTGGTGCGTGCGCAGCAGCACTGGCGCGCGACCCTTGCGGCACTCGTGCTCCTGGTGGCCGTGCTGATGGCCGGCTACCGCTGGGGCGTGCCGTGGGCCGCCGACGCGCTGGTGGCCGCGGTGCCGACGCAGCTCGACCGCGCCGTCGGCGAAGCGGCGTTCGACAACCTGCGTCAGCGCTGGCTCGGACCCAGCGCGCTGCCTGAGGCGCGCCAGCAGGCATTGCGCGAGCTGTGCGCCGCGTCGCTACAGGCCGCCTTGCCGGCCGCCGAGCAACGGCCATGGACGCTGCACTTCGCCCGCGGCGGCAAGGTGCTGGGCGCCAACGCCTTCGCGTTGCCGGGGGGCAGCATCGTCATCACCGACGAGATGGCCGCATTGCTCGAAGGCCACGACGACACGCTGGTCGGCGTGTTCGGTCACGAGTACGGCCATGTTCACCAGCGCCACGGCATGCGCGCGCTGGCCCGGTTCACGCTCGTCAGCACCGCCACCAGCGTGGCGCTGGGCGACTTCAGCACCGTGCTGGCGGGCTTGCCGGCGCTGCTGGCGCAACTGGGCTACTCGCGCGACGCCGAGCGGGAAGCCGACGAGATGGCCGCGCGCGTGCTCGTCGCCAGCGGCCGGCGGCCTGAAGTGATGGCCGTGCTGTTCGAACGGCTGTCCAGGCGCAGCGGCAGGCAATCTGGTGAAGGTGCCGGCAGCCTGCCGATCGCGCTGGCCAGCCACCCGCACGACGAGGAGCGCGTGCGCTTCTTTCGCGAGTACGCGCATCCCCGGCGCTAGAGGGGTCTGCGTGGCAGAAATCGAGGCCTCGACTTCTGCCACGCAGGCTAGGCCGTCGGCACGGCAGCGGCCGCGTCCTCGGAGCGGTGCACCTCACCCTGCGCGTCGACGGCCAGGAAGACCGTGGCCTGGCGGCGCAGGAAGGCCAGCGCGTCCTCGCCCTTGAGCATGGCGATGGTGCACATCGAGCCGGCCGCCAGGCACAGCGGCGCCACCACGCTGATGCTGCGCCAGGCCCGCACCGGCCAGCCCGTGCGCGGGTTGAGCACGTGGCAGTAGCGCTGGCCGCCCGGGCCGATGAAGTAGCGCTCGTAGTCGCCGCTGGTGGCCAGCGCGCCGTCGGCCAGCGCCAGCGTGGCCAGCGGCCGCGTGTCCTCGCGCGGGTGGCGGACGGCCATCTGCCAAGGCGCGCCGTCGGGCTGCGGGCCGACGATGCGGATGTCGCCACCGAGGTTGACGAAGCCGTGCCGCACCGACCGTTCCTGCAGCACCACGGCAGCGCGGTCGGCGGCGTACTCCTTGCCGAAGCCGCCGAGGTCGATCTCCATGCCAGGGCGCAGCAGCTGGAAGCTGCTGCGGCCGGGCGAGCGTTCCAGCTCCGTCAGCGTCCAGCCGACGCACTGGCGCAGCGTGTGCAGCGTCTGGCGCGTGGGCACGCGGCCGGCGCGGTAGTCCCAGGCGCGGCTGAGCACGCCCGAGGTGATGTCGAACAGGCCGTCGCTGGCCCAGTACATCTGGTCGGCATAGGCCAGCAGGTCGGCGGTCTCGTCGTCCACCGGCACCGGCGCGCCCTTGCCCGCACCGGCGTTGATCTGCGCCACCACGCTGTCGGGGCGGTAGCGCGAGTACTTGCCCTCGATGCGCCGCACCTCCAGGATGGCGGCCTGCGCCGCGTTGCGTGCGTGGTCTTCGCTGACGTTGCCGGCGATGTGCACCTCGCAGTCCGAGCCCATGGCGCCGAACTGGAACAGCCAGCCGTGCGGCAGCCGCGACAGCGTGGGCGCCTGCGCCGGGTCGGCCTGGGGGGGCTCCTCGGTGGTCATCGAAACCTGCGCGTCACGCCCAGCTGGACCTGGTAGGCGCGAAACGGCGCCAGGCCCTTGGAGCCGTTGCCGTCCCAGGCCCAGTTGCCCCGCTGCTCGTAGGCCTCGAGCTTGCCGTCGAGGGTCCAGGCGCTGTCCAGCGCCCACGCAAAGCCCAGACCGGCGGCCACCGCCCCGAATGCCGACAGCCGCTGGTCCAGCGTGATGAAGCGCGGCGGACTGGCGTTGCTGTAGCCCACCGGGAAGGGCTCGCCAAGCACCGGGTCGTAGACCGCGTCGGCGTAGAAGTCGGCCGCCGTCTGGGTGTACAGGCGCAGCAGCGGCGAGATCTTCAGCGTGTCGCCGAGCGGCACCACCCACTCCAGCTGCAGCGTGTGCGACTGCACGCCAAAGCTGTCGAGGTACGCGCGCCAGCTGTTGCGCAGCGTGCTGCCGCCGTCGGCGAAGTGGTGGTTCCAGCGCAGCATCAGCACGCTTTGCCGGCGCTCGCGCGGGCGCCGGTCCAGCGTCTTGTAGGGGTCGCTGTAGTAGCCCTTGCCGTCGCCGTGGCTGAGGGTGAGCTGCAGCACGTCGGTGCGCGAGGCCACCTGCGTGACGCCGATGGACACCTGCTGCGTGCTGCGCGCCTCGTCGACGACGACCTGGTTCACCGGGTTGATCGAGTCGCCGCTGCCGCCGATGCCGAGGCTCAACTCGGTGTTCTGGTCTTCGCTGGCCCAGCGCAGGTCCAGCGAGCCGGCCAGCGACTTGTAGTCGCGCTCGGTCGAACCGGCCAGGCCCAGCGCCACGCTGGCGCGGCGGAAGTAGCGCGTCACGGACACGTCGGCGGCCGTGCGCCGGTCGCTCATGCGCGAGGCGCCGGAGATCGCCGTGTGATAGCGCGGCGAGGCACCGGAGACCGCGTCGTAGACCAGCGTCCCGTTGAGCCACCAGTCCTCGTCGCCCAACGGCGCCACCACGTTGAACTGCGGCGAGTAGACGCTGATGCGCTTGAGGCCGGGTTGGGAATCCTGATAGCCCAGCACGTGCAAGCTGACCGAGGCGGCGTCGGGCTTGCCCTCGGCGCGCGCGGCCTGGAAGACACCGGGCAGCAGCATGGCCGCCGCAACGACGGAGCCCACCGGGCGGCCGAGGTCGCGTGCGGGCGGGCGCGGCACTGCCGGCGTGGCGTGTGCTTCTGGCCCGGCCGCGGCACCGCGCCGGGATGCCGCCTCGCCAGCCGCCTCAATTGCAGCCACAACCACCCCCACCGACGCCGTAGCCGCCCGACGCGCCTTCTTTGCTCTCATAGACATGCTGATCGAACTTCACGGCCTGGCGCCCCCAACCCATCGACATCTCGGGCTTGGCGATGAACGACTTGTCCCAGGCCGCCGGGCCGGCGGGGTTGGCGCAGCCGGCGAGCAGGGCGAGCGCGCCCGCCAGCCCCAGGCACGCGGCTCGCCGCACGGTGTTGCCGATGCCGCTCATGGCCGAGACGCCACCTTGCCGTCGCGCAGCGCGCTGGCGATCGCCGCTTCCAGCGACTCGCGGTCCTTCGCCGTAAAGCCCTGGTGCACGAAGAGCACGCGCCCCTGCGCATCGAGCAGCATCGAGGTCGGCATCGTCTTCACGTCCACGGTCTTGGCGAATGCGCCGTCGCGGTCGTAGACCACCGCAAAGTGGGCCGGCGTGCCCTGCAGGAAGCGCTCGGCGTCGGCGCGCCTGGCGTCGACGTTGACGGCCAGGATGCGCAACCCGCTCGCGGCGAACTTGGCGTGCATGTCGTTCATCCACGGGAACGACTGCTTGCAAGGCCCGCACCAGGAGGCCCAGAAGTCCACGTAGGTCAGCCGCGCCTGGCCGGCGATCAGCGGCTGCGGCCCCTGCGCCGACTCCAGCCAGCGCGTGGCCAGCGTTTCGCCGACGACCAGCGCCTTGGCCGGCGGTGGCAGCGCGGCCAGCCACAGCGCCGCCCACAAGGCGACCCCCGCGCGCAGTGCGCGCACGACGAGCAGATCCGATATCGAAGCGTTCATCCCGTTCCTCCGTCTTTGCCAACCGCGCCGCGCGTCACCCTTCATGGAAAACCCGAGGGGGCACTGCGGCAACCACCTGTGCCGCGCACCGCTGCCCCGCAGGGCCACGGCGGCGTCGGAGGGATGCTGCGTGCGCGGGGGCGACAAGTCCGCAGCGAATGCGTCGCGTGTGACAGGTCGCTTGCAGGTGACACCCACGCTGACCTCGGCCCGCAGGGGCGACCCATCCCCGCCAGCCCTGGGGTGCACGGGGCCAGGGCGTGGCCCGCACGGCGCGGCGCGAGCCCGCCGCGCCCGGCCCGCGGCCGCGCGATCGTTGCGCTCTTCACACCCCGTTGCCGCAGGCGCGCATGGCACCGCGGCGAAGCGGCCACACACCGCCGCGCTGCCACACGCACCGGTTTGCGCCCGTTCGTGCGCATCTGTTTCCGGGCATCGGCAGGCCCCGGGCTGCACCGGGCTCCCGGCTGCGCCGCGGGGCCGCGCAGCTCGCGCTGCGCAGCGTGCGGCCCATGCGGCTGTCGTAACTGCGTCGAAGACTCAACACGCCGTTGCAAATGCCTTCGGCTCGGCTGACGAGACTGCCCCCACGCCGCAAGCCCCGGCTCGCCCCGGGGGCCTGCGAGGCCGCAGTCACCGCACCCACCGCATCCGCCAGGAGGTCACGATGCCCTTCCGTTCCGAAAGCCCGAAGAGACTTCAGCCCGCGCGCGCTGCCGCCGCGGCGCACGCCTTCAACCGCCAGGCGACCACGCGCTGGTGCCTCAGCGGCATCGTGGTGGCCGCGCTCGCCGCCTGCGGCACCGGCAAGGAAGAAGAGCCGGGCGGCACGGCCCGCGTTGCCTCCAGTGCGTGCAGCACGGCGCCGGCCCTGTTCACCGGCACGGTCTGGAAGAGCATTGAGCAAGCCTGCACTTCCTGCCACATGGCCGGGGGGCTGGGCAACGGCTCCGGGCTGGTCTTTGCAGGTGGCTCGGACCTGCTGGCCAACTACAACACCCTGCGCGACTACGCGCTGGCCAAACCGACCACGCTGCTTTCCAAGACCGTCGGCGAGCCCAACCACGGGGGTGGCAAGCCCTTCGTCGATACCAGCTCCACGCGCTACAAGGAGCTGGAGCAGCTGATCCCGCAGATGACCGCGCAAAGTTGCGCCACGGCCGGCACCGGCACCGGCACCGGTACCGCCGGCGCCGCCGGCGCCGGCGGCTTCTGGAAGGGCGTGCAGTTCGCCAGTGACGCCAATGTGCTGGCCAAGGCGGCTGTGCTGTTCTCGGGCCGCAACCCGACATCGGCCGAAGCCACGGCGGTCAACCAAGGCGGCGACGCGGCGCTGCGCCAGACCATCCGCGGCTACATGCAAGGCGCCGCGTTCGACCGCTTCCTCGAGGACGTGGGCGACACGCACTTCCTGACCCCCGGCGCCATCGTGCGGGGCACCGGTGGCTACAGCGCCACCGACTGGCCCAGCGCCGGCGCCGTGCTCGGTGCCAACGGCGTGACGCAGGAGCCGCAGGCCGTGCGCACCCGCTTCGACGCCGCCGTGCGCCGCGAGGGCACCGAGCTGATGAAGTACATCGTCAAGAACGACCGGCCCTACACCGAGATGGTGACGGCCAGCTACACGCTGACCAACGGCGTGATGGCGCGTTTCCTGAACGCCACCGTGCAGGGCAGCTTCATCAACGCCGACGACGACACCGAGTGGCGCCCCGCCACGCTGCCCGAGCAGCGCCTGGGCGGCGCCCGCGAGCACGCCGGCGTGCTCTCCACCCAGTCGTGGCTGTCGCGCTTCCCGACCACCGACACCAACCGCAACCGCCACCGCGTCAACGTGCTGATGAAGCAGTTCCTGGCCACCGACGCCACGGCGCTGGCCATGCGGCCGGCCGAGACGACGCAGACCTTCCGCGTGCCCACGGTCGAGAACCCGGCCTGCTCGGCCTGCCACACGACCATCGACCCGATGGCCGCGGGCTTCCAGAACTGGAACGAGGCCAACCGCTTCCTGCCCAATCGCACCAACACCGGCGTCGACCATGCCTTGCCGGCCAGCTACCGCTCGAACAACTACCCGAAGGACGCCGCCAACATGGCGTACTTCAAGGTCGGCGACAACTGGTTCCGCGACAGCCATGCGCCGGGCTACGGCGGCACCGCCATGCCCGGGGGCTTCACCGGCAACAAGACGGCGCTGCAGTTCCTCGGGCAGCAAGTGGCGATGGACCCGCGCTTCGCGCTGGGCGCGGTGCACTTCTGGTACGAGGGTCTGTTCGGGCGCGACCCGCTCAAGCAGCCGCAGGACAGCACTTCGCCGCAATACGCGGCGCAGCTGGCGGCCTACAACGCGCAGAACGACGAGTTCAAGGCCATCGCCGCGCGCTTTGCCACCAACCAGGGGCGCGGCGCCTACAACGTCAAGGACCTGCTGGTCGACCTGATGCTCAGCCAGTCCACCCGGGCCGAGCGGGTCAACGACCCGGCCGCCCAGGGCGGCGCGCGGGCCGGCGAGCTGGCCGACATCGGCAGCATGAGCATGCTCTCGCCGGCGGCGCTGAACCGCAAGCTGATGGGCGTGGTGGGCCTGGGCTGGGCGGACTTCAACAACCCCTACACCGGCTTCGCGCTCAATTACGGCGACTTCGACGGCGTCGGCCGCACCAAGCGGGCCCAGTCGCACACGATGATGCAGACGATCACCGTCGACCGCATGGTCGCGGTGCGCAGCTGCACCTTCGCGCAGAACGACTTCAACAAGCCCGTCACCGACCGGTTGCTGTTCCCGGTGGTGGCCATGGCCGACACGCCGGCCACCGCGGCGGGCGTGGCCAACATCACCGCCAACGTGCGCCACCTGCACAAGTGGCTGTGGAAGGAAGACCTGCCGGAGACCGACGCCGAGGTGCAACGCACGCTCAAGCTGTTCACCGACACCTGGGCCGACCGCGCCGCCGCGCCCGCACGCCCGGTGAACTGCGCTTTCAACCAGAACAACGACCCCAACTACACCGGCCGTGCCTGGGCCGCCGTGCTGGCCTACATGCTGGGCGACGTGAAGTTCCTCTACGAGTGAACGCCGACACCGACCCCGTCATCGACCGCACCCCTTCTCCTCGGAGTACCGACATGCAACGCAGAGACTTCCTCCGCCTCGCCCAGGCCGCCGGCGTCGCCATCGCCCCCTGGGCCCTGCTCACCGAAGCGCAGGCCCAGGCCTACAGCGGCAAGGTCCTCATCAACATCCACGCCGACGGCGGCCTGGACCAGAGCTCGTGGACCGACCCGCGCGAGGCCGATCGCACGCTGAACAACTACGCCGCCGCCGGCACGCCGGCCGGCGTGGCCGGCAACATCCGCTTCGCGCCGATGGGCAACAACGCCGCGTTCTTCGCCGCGCACTTCCGCAACACGCTGGTCATCAACGGCGTGCACAGCGAGACCAACGACCACGGCGCCGGCGCCCGCGCGCACGCCACCGGGGCGCTGGGCATGGGCTACCCCAACGTCTCGGAGCTGTTCGCCGCCACCCACGGCAAGGGGCTGCCGATGGCGTGGATCAACAGCGGAGGCTTTCGCACCAGCGCCGGACTGGTGTCGCCCACGCCGACGCCCGACGCCAACGCTTTCCGCGCGCTGGCGCAGCCCAACGCCGCCTCGGCCACCAACGACTTCATGAAGGCTGCCGACATCTCGCGCGCGCAGGGCGTTCGCGCCGAGCGCATGAGGGCGCTGATGGCCAAGGGCGACCTGTTGCCGCGCTCGAAGATCGCGGTGCAGGAGTTCATCGGCTCGGCCGAGTCGCGCGCCATGCTGCAGCGCGTGTCGGCGCTGATCCCGGCGCAGTTCGACGCCTTCCAGCAGGCGCACATCGCGCTCATCGCCGCGCAGGCGGGGCTGGCCACGACCATTCAGCTCTCCACCGGCGGCTTCGACACCCACAGCAACCACGACAACGGCATGGCCAACGCGCTGCCGCGGCTGACCAATCTCGTCGACTACCTGTGGCAAAAGAGCGCCGACCTGGGCATCAGCAGCCGCCTGTTCGTGCGCATCTACTCCGAATTCGGCCGCACGCCGCTGAACACCGGCAACGGCAAGGACCATCACGAGGTCGGCTCGCAGGTGTTGATGGAGGCCAACGCGCCGTGGGGCAACCGGGTGTTCGGCATCTCCGGCCCGCGCCACCAGGCCGTGCGCATCAGCCCCACCACGGCCCGGCCCGACGATGCGGCCGGCATCGTGATCAAGCCGCGGCACATCCACGCCGCGCTGCGCCGCTACCTCAACATCGAGACCAGCGACCCGCGCTTCAACCTCAAGGTGCCGGCTGGCGAGATGTTCGACTTCTTCAACCCGAACGTCGCCAGCGGCTATGTGACGATGTGAAGGGCCGCGCCCGAGGGTCGGGTGCCCGGCCCTCGCGGCGCGGCCTGCCACGGCGCCGCGCGGCACCGGCCGCGGGCCGTCAGGCCGCGGCGGCCCGCAGCGTGCCGTGCGAGCTGCGCTTGACGTTGACCACCGTCACGATCAGCACCGCGAACAGCAGCGCCACGCCCAGCCACACCGCGCGGTAGTGGCCGGCGTCCATCAACAGGCCGAACAACGGTGCGGCGACGACCAGGCCCGCATCAAGGCCCGAGTACACGACGCCATAAACACGCCCGGTGGCGCCCGGCGGCGTGGCCTGCTTGACCAGCAGGTCGCGCGAAGGGCCGGCGGTGCCGGAGACGAAGCCCATCAGCCCGCACAGCACAGGCACCCAGGCCGGCGGCCAGTGCCCCACGCCGATGACCAGCGCCACCAGCGCCGCCAGGCCGAAGCCGCCGCCAGCCACCCAGGCGGTGCGGCGCGGGTCGGTGATGAGCTGCCCGCCCAGCAGCGAGCCGAAGGCACTGCACACCATGTAGGCCGACAGGCACCATGCCGCCTGCTCGGCGGTGATGCCGTGCACCTTGGCCGCCGCCGCCGGCGCGAAGCTCTGCACCCCGCCCAGCGCCGCGGCGAAGATGAGGAAGAAGACGAAGCAGGTCCACACCGCGGGCAGCCGCAGGAAATGGAACTCCGACTCGTTGTGCCGCCCTTCGGCGGGTGCTCCCGCCGGCGCAGCGCCGGCCTCCGCGGCGCCGGCTGCCGCCGCGCCGCCCTCGCGGACGGCGTGAACCCGGCTCGTCACGACGAGCGAGCGGCGCTGCCACACCACCAGCGCCAGCAGCGCGGCCATCGCGGCAGCCACCGCGAACAGCGCGGTGCGCCATGACCCGAGTGCGGCGATGCCCACCATGAACACCGGCGCCGCGGCCCAGCCGAGCGCGCCCGAAATGCCGTGCGCCGCGTAGGCGTGACCCAGGCGCCGCGACTGCACCCGCGCGTTGAGGATCGAGAAGTCCACCGGGTGGAAGACGCAGTTGCCGAGCCCCGCCACGCCGGCAAACAACAGCAGCGCGGCATAGCCTGGGCTTGCCGCCAGGCCGAGCGCGGCCACCACCAGCAGCGCCAGGCCGGCGAACAGCACGCGGTCAGCGCCATGCCGGTCGACCAGAAAGCCGGCAAACGCCTGCCCGACGCCGGAGACGACGAAGAACACCGACACCAGGAGGCCCAGCTGCGTGTTGCTCAGCGCAAACGCCGCGGCGATGAACGGGAACAGCGGCGGCAGCATCAGCTGCGCGAAGTGCGAGCCGCCATGCGCCACCGACACCACCGAGATGGTGCGCAGGTCGGCGCCGAAGGTGGCGGGCTCTTCCGGGGCAGCGGCCGTCGTCGCGTGGGTCATCGCGCGATCGTAGGGCCTGGGCGCCCCGCTACGCAGCGGCGATGCGCCGGACCTGCTGGCGCGCCTCGCGCAGCAGCGCCGGGGCGTCGAAGCCTGGAATCACCCCGTCCCGGACGATGGAACGCCCGGCGCTGAAGAGGTGCTTCAACCTTGCCGCACCCGCCGCGGCGACCGGACCCACGGCGGGGTCATGCAGGCCGGCATAGCGCAGCTCGTCGAGCGAGTACACCGCCAGGTCGGCCTGCTTGCCGACCTCGAGCGTGCCCACCTCACCGAGGCCCAGCAGATCGGCGCCGCCCGCCGTGCCCCAGCGCACCACGCCCTCGACCGTGGTGCTCCAGGCACCGTCGCGCGCGCGGTGCACGAGCCACGCCGCGTGCGCCTCGCTCACCATGTCGGCGGCCTCGTTGCTGGCCGCGCCGTCGACGCCTATCGACACGCGACCGCCCATCGCGTCGAGCGCCGGCGCGGGCGCGATGCCCGAGCCGAGCCGGCAGTTGCTCTGCGGGCAATGCGACATGCCGGTGCCGCTGTCGGCCAGCAGGCCGATCTCGTGCGGTGCCAGGTGCACCAGGTGCGCGTAGAAGACATCGCGGCCGAGCCACTCGTGCCGTTCGCAGAACTCGATCGGCCTCATGCCATGCACGTCGCGGCAGAAGGTGACGTAGTCATGGCTTTCCGACATGTGGCTGTGCAGGCCGATGCCCATCGCACGAGCGGCGCGTGCGAACTCCTTCAGCTCGGGCACCGCGACACTCCAGGTGGGCGTGGTCGGCGACATCACGACCTTGCGCATGGCGTCGCCGCCCGGCTGGTGAAAGCGCTGCACGTCACGCTCGACCGCGGCGAGGAACTGCGCCAGCGTCTCCGGCGCCGCCTCGGGGGGCGGGTTGAGGTCGGAGTCGCGCACCTTGGTGGCGCCGCCGCGCAACAGCACGAAGCGCACGCCGAACTCCGCCGCCACCTCGAACAGCAGCCGGCTCGCGTCGTAAGGCATGCCCGGCCAGTAGGCGTAGTGATGGTCGGCCACTGTCGTGCAGCCCGAGAGCACGAGTTCGGCGATGCCGATGCGCGCCGCGCAGCGCAGCATGTCCTCGGTGATGTGGCGGCGGTAGGCCACCGGCACCGCGCTGAGCCACGGTACGAGCTGCAGGTTGATGCCGGCGGGCACGCCTTTCAGCAGGCTCTGGAACAGATGGTGGTGGGTGTTGACCCAGCCGGGGTAGATGACGCAGTCGGTGGCGTCGAGCACCGTCTCACCGGGGTGACGTTCCAGCTTGCCGATGGCGGTGATGCGGTTGGCTTCGATCCGCAGGTCGGGGCCGGGGTGGCGGGCGGCGGCGCCCGCAAGGCCGGTGATCAGGGCGGTGGCGTTGGAGATCAGGGTGCTGGGCATGGGTCTACCGTGCAGTTCTTACTTCGAAGCAGCCGGGTCCCGCCCGCCGGGGCGGGACCCGGCTGGGTGGGAGTACGAACCGCCAGGAACCTCAAGACCACCTTCACTCGCGGCCGGCTGCGGCCACCACCAACCCGCCGTTCACCTCAAGGCATCACCTTCAGGTCCTTCACGAACCGCGTCGTATACGCCGCCTTCCAATCCACCTCGGCCTTCAGCAGCCCCAGCTTGACCATCGTCTCGTAGGTGGTCTTCCAGCGCTCGTCGGTCATGACGCCGATGCCGAGCTTGGCCGCGTCGCCCCCATCCACGAGCTTGTTCTCCTTCAACTTGGCAATCGCATAGGCCATCTGCTCATCTCTCATGTTCGGGTTGTCCTTCTTGATGAGCTCGTTGGCAGGCGCCGGGTTGGCGAGATAGCTCTTCCAGCCCTCGATGCTGGCGCGCACGAAGCGCTGCACGACATCGGGCTTCTCGTCGACCATCTTCTTCAGCGCCACGATGGTGGTGCCATACGGCGGGTAGCCGTCGTGCGCGAAGAGGTGGAACTTCGCCTTGGTGCCCAGGTTCTGCACCGCGAAGGGCTCGCTGCTCATGTAGGCCTGCATCGCGCTGTTCTTGTCGGCGATGAACGGCTGCGGGTTGAAGGTGTAGGGCCGCGTCTGCTCTTCGATGTAGCCATACTTGCCCTTCAGCCACGGCCACCAGTTGCTGCGCCCGGCGGTGGCCACGAGGATGGTCTTGCCCTTGAGCGCGCCGAGGTTGGGCACGTCGTCGTGGGTGAGCAGGCCTTGCAGGTCATACTGGAACGAGGTGCCCACGGTGACGGCTGGAATGCCCGCCTCGATGGCCTTGAGCACGCTGAAGTCATAGCTCATCAGGAAGTCGGTCTGCCCGGCACCCAGCAGCTGCATGCCGTTGACCTGCGGGCCGCCCATCTTGATGGTGACGTCGAGGTTGTACTTCTTGTAGATGCCGGTGGCCACCGCCTGGTAGAAGCCGCCGTGCTCGGCCTGCGCGTACCAGCTGGTGAGCATGCTCACCTTGTCCTGCGCAAGTGCGCCAGGCGTCGCGGCGGCGGCGGCCAGCAGCACGGTCGTCATCAGCAGTCTCTTCATCTCGGCTCTCCTGGTGGGGTGGGTGGGGTCGGTGCAACAGCCGCCATGGGGGGCAGTCAGTGCCAGGCCAGGGTCTTCAGCAGACCCTCGCCCAGCACGGTGCGGTCGAGGTGGCGCCCGATCAGCACCACCTTGGTTTCCGCGCGGGCATCGCCCCAAGGTTCCGCGGCACGCAGCTCGTGCAGGCGGTGCACGCCTTGCAGCACGTGGCGGCGCGGGTCACCGTCGATGGCGACGATGCCCTTGAGGCGAAAGAGATCGTTGCCGCGGACTTCGGCAAGCTCGGCCAGCCACGCCTGCAGGGCATCCCTTCGGCAAGGGCGCGGGAAGACGAACGAGACCGACGACACCGTCGGGTCGTGCGCATGCTGCGCCGGCACCGCGTCGTCGAGGAAGGCGGGGTCGCCGGCCAGCGTCTTCACCCTGGCGATCTCGCCGATGCCGAGGATGCGCGCCAGGTCCACCTGCGCGTGGCTGCTGCGCAGGATCTCGGCCGTTTCGTTCAGGCGCCGCACGTCGGCCTCCACCTGGGCGAGCGCCGCCTCGTCGGGCACGAGGTCGATCTTGTTCACGATGATGCGGTCGGCAGCGACGATCTGGTCCACCGCCTGGTTGGGCCCGCCGTCGAGCACGGGGTCGTGCAGGTGCTCGCCGATGTGGCGTGCATCGACCAGTGTGACGATGGCGTCCATCGCCACCTGCTGCGCCATCTCGGGGTCGGCGAAGAAGGTGGCCGCCACGGGGGTCGGGTCGGCCATGCCGCTGGTCTCCACCACGATGTGGTCGATCTCGCCGCGGCGCGCCATCAGCCTGGCCAGCACCTTGAGCAGGTCTTGCCGCACATCCACCGCGCAGCAGATGCAGCCGTTGGCCAGCGTGTAGATCTCCTCCTCGGTGGAGACGATCAGGTCGTTGTCGATCGGCACCTCGCCGAACTCGTTCTCGATCACGGCGATGCGGTGGCCGTGCCGGCTATTGAGGATGTGGTTGAGCAGCGTGGTCTTGCCGGCACCCAGGAAGCCGGCAAGGATGGTCACGGGGATCGGCGGCTTCATGCGCCCTGCCCTCCCTCGCGCCGGGCGCGCAGCCCCTGCAGCACCTGCTCCGGCGTGATCGGGTAGTGGCGGAAACGCACGCCGATGGCATCGAAGATGGCGTTGGCGATGGCCGGGCCGATGGCGATGATCGGGTCCTCGCCGATGCCCTTGGCGCCAAACGGCCCGCCGGGGTCGGGCGCGGTCTCGAGCAGGATGGTGCGGATCGGCGGCATGTCCATCGCCAGCGGCATCTTGTAGTCGACGAAGCTGGCATTCAGCGAGCGGCCGGTGACCGGGTCGATCTCGTGGTTCTCGGTCAGCGTGTGGCCGATGCCTTGCTGGATGCCGCCCTCCACCTGGCCCTGCGCGGCGATCGGGTGCACCACGCGGCCCACCTCGTGCACGGGCACCACCTGCAGCACCTCGACCTGGCCGGTTTCGGTATCGACCTGCACTTCGACGAAGTGGGCCGCGAACGAGTACGACTTGGTCGGTGAGTAGGTGCCGTGGGCCACGATGTGCGGCGAAGGAACGCCGCGGCCGGGCTGCATCGCCTCGCGCACGCTCATCGCACGGTTGGTGCCCACCACGCGCACGACCTCGCCGCGCACCTGCAGGTCGGTGGCCACCGCCCCCAGCCGTTCAGCGGCGCGCTCCAGCAGCTGCCGCCTTGCATCGGCCGCAGCGAGCTTGGCCGCCATGCCGCCCATGTAGGTGGTGTGGCTCGCGAAGGCGCCGATGTCCCAGGGCACCACGTCGGTGTCGCCGTGCACGACGTTCACCGCTTCGAACGCGAGGCCCAGTTCCTCGGCGACGATCTGCGCCAGCGCGGTGTGCGCGCCGGTGCCCAGCCCGGCGGTGCCGGTGAAGAGCGTGGCCGTGCCGTCTTCGTGGATCTTCACCAGCGCGTTGCCCTGCTCCTTGATGCCGGGGTAGGCCGAGGAGCCGTGCATCTCGCAGCCCATCCCCCAGCCGAAGCGCAGCGCACCCTCCCGCGGGCGCCTCGGCGGCGCGCTGGCGGCGCTCCACCCCACCTCCTGCATGCCGCGGCGAATGCAGTCTTCGAGCCCGTGACCGACGATGCCGTGGCCCGAGGGCGCGAGGTCACCCTCGCGCACCGCGTTCCTCAGCTTCAGCGCCGCGGGGTCCATGCCGAGTTGCCGCGCCGCCTCGTCCATCTGGATGTCGAGCGCGTAGTAGGCCTGCACCACGCCATAGCCGCGGTAGGCGCCGGCGATCGGCGCGTTGGTGTAGACGCAGCGGCCTTCGAGCAGCACGTTGTCGCACCGGTACAGCGAGGTCAGCGACGACGTGCCCACCGCCGTGACGCCCGGCCCGTGCGAGCCGTAGGCGCCGGAGTTGTAGACCAGGCGCGCCTCCCGTGCGGTGATCGTGCCGTCGCGCCTGAAGCCCTGCTTCAGCCAGATCTTCACCGGGTGTCGCGAACGGCCACCGAGGAAAGCTTCCTTGCGCGTCCACTCCATCATCACCGGCCGCTGCGTCTGCTTCGCGAGCAGGGCGCACAGGAACTCGCTCTGATAGAGGTCTTGCTTGGCACCGAAGCCGCCGCCGAAGTGGTCGACCCGCACGCGCACCTGATTCAGCGGCAGGCCCAGCACCTCGGCCAGCGCGCCGCGCACCATGAAGGCCGTCTGCGTGCTGATGTGCACCGTGAGCCTGCCGTGCTCATCCCACTGGCACAGGCACGCATTGGGCTCCATGTAGGCCGGGCTCGGTCGGCCGCCTTCGTACTCGCCTTCGACGATGACGTCGGCCTCGGCGAAACCGCGCTCGATGTCGCCGCGCACCACGCGCACGGGGGGCACCACCAGGTTGCCCGGCAACGCATCCTCGCGGTCGCCGTGGATCAACACGGCGCCGGGCGCCTGGGCCGCCTCGGTGGTGGTCATCACC
Source organism: Rubrivivax sp. (assembly GCA_016788525.1). Classification (GTDB taxonomy): domain Bacteria; phylum Pseudomonadota; class Gammaproteobacteria; order Burkholderiales; family Burkholderiaceae_C; genus Rubrivivax. The sequence continues at coordinate 3,826 of JAEUPD010000037.1, read as the reverse complement.
GGCAACTCGCCGTAATCGATGTCGATGAGCGCCAGCGCCTCTTCGGCAATCTCTTCGCTGGTGGCGGCCACCGCGGCCACGCCCTCGCCCCAGTAGCGCACCTTGCGGTCGAGGATGTACTGGTCCTTCGTGCACGAGGCCGCGCGCGGGTGCGGCGAGCCGAAGTGCAGCACGCGCGGCACGTCCTCGTGCGTGAGCACCGCCTTCACGCCGGGCAGCGCCAGCGCGCGGCGCGTGTCGATGCGGCGGATGTGCGCGTGGGCCACCGTGCTGCGCTTCAGGCGCGCGAACAACATGCCGGGCAGGCGGATGTCGGCGGTGTAGCGCGCGCTGCCGCTCACCTTCTCGGCGACATCGCTGCGGCGCACCGAGGTGCCAACGATGTCGAGCGCCGCGCCGAGGTCGTTGCCGGGCACCACGGCGCTCATCGCTTGCCTGCCTTCGCAAGCCGCGCCGCCGAGTCCGCGGTCTCGGGCGGCCGCGCATGGGCCGCACCGCTCGCAGCCTCGCTGGCCGTCAGTGCCACCGCCTCGACGATCTTCGTGTAGCCGGTGCAGCGGCAGATGTTGCCCGCCAGCCCGAAGCGGATCTCGGCCTCGGTGGGTGCCGGGGTTTCGGCCAGCAGCGCCTTGGCCATCATCAGGATGCCCGGGGTGCAGAAGCCGCACTGCGCGGCACCGCAACGCATGAAGTTGCGCTGCAGCGGATGCAGCCCGCCATCGGGCGCAGCAAGGCCTTCGATCGTCTCGATGCAGCGTCCGGCGGCTTCCACCGCGAGCATCAGGCAGGCGTTCACCGGCGCGCCGTCCACCAGCACCGTGCAGGCGCCGCAGTCGCCGACATCGCAGCCCTTCTTCGTACCGGTGAGGTTCAGCTCGTGGCGCAGCGCATCGAGCAGGGTGCGGAACGGCGCCACACCGAAGGCGATGGACTCGCCATTGACGGTGCAGTGCACCGTGCGCAACGGCGTGACCATGGTGGTGCCGGTCATGCCCGGTCCTCGGCCAACGCGATGCCGCAGGCCCGCTGCAGCGCCCGGCGCGTCAGCACACCCACCATCTCGCGGCGGTAGGTGGCGCTGGCGCGCACGTTGCTGATCGGGCGGCTCTCGGCCATGGCCAGCTCGCCCGCGCGGGCCCACAGCGCCTCGCTCGGGCGCTCGCCCATCAGGGCGGCCTCCGCGCGCCGGGCCCGCATGGGCGTGGCGGCGACCGCACCCAGCGCAATGCAGGCATCGGACACGCGGCCCGCAGCGTCCAGCGCCAGTGACGCGGCCACGCCCACCGTGGCCAGCTCCATCGCCTTGCGCCGGCCGTGCTTGATGTACACGCGGCCCGAGCGCGGCGGCGGCGGGGGCACCCGCAGCTGCAGCACGATCTCGCCCGGCTTCAGAACCGTGCGGCCCGGGCCGGTGAAGAACTCCTCCATCGGCACGGGCCGGTCGCCCGCGGTGCCGTGCACATGCAGCACGGCGCCGTCGGCGATGAGCGGCGGCAGCGTGTCAGCCGAAGGCGAGGCGCGGCAGATGTTGCCCACCACGGTGGCGCGGTGCCGCACCTGGATCGAGCCGAGTTCCGCGAGCGCCTGGTGCAGCCCGGGCCAGCGCCTGCGCACGCGCGCGTCGGTCTCGAGCCGCCGCGCCGTGACCAGCGCGCCGAAGCGCAGCGCGCCGTCGGCGTCGACCTGCAGGGCGTCGAGACCGGCGATGCGCTTGAGGTCGACCACGAGCCGCGGCCGACGCAGCTGTTCCTTGATCTCCACCAGCAGGTCGGTGCCACCGGCCATCAGGCTGGCGGCCTCACCGTACGCCAGCAGCAGCGCGCGCGCGTCGGCCAGCGTCGTCGGGTCGGCGTAGTCGAAACGGATCATCTGCCGGTGTCTAGATGCCGCTGAGCGGACCGAAGCCGCTGATCGGCCAGCCGCCGCCGCGGGCGCGACTGCGCGAGGCGATGCCGCCAGCAACGCCGGCCGGCCCCAACCGGCCCAGCAGCGCCGCCGCGCGCTCCATCGACTCCGGGGCGATGGTGGCGCGCACGCCTTCGAAGTTCATGCCGCGCGTGGCATCGAGCCCCATGCGCGAGGTGGTCCCACTGGCGGAAGCAGAAGGGTCGAGCGCACTGCCGGGCAGGCCGTCAACGACGAGGATGTCGCGATGCGGCTGGAAGTGCGCGGCCAGCGCCCACAGCACCTCTTCGTCGCGCGTGATGTCGACGTCGTCGTCAACCGCAACCACGGTCTTGAGGTACGGGTCCCAGCCGAGCAGACCGAGCATCACCTGCCGCGCTTCTCCGTCGCGCGCCTGCTTCAGCGCCACGTAGGCATGGAAGTGCGTGCCGCTGCCCGGATAGTGCACCGCGGTCACGCTGGGGAAGCGCTCCTTCAGCTTCGTCACCATCTCGCTTTCGCGCGGCACGCGGCCCAGGTTCAGGTGCTCGGCCGAGTTGCCGCCCACCACGTCGACCAGCATCGCGTCCTTGCGACGCATCACCGTGTGCACGCGCAGCAGGTGGTTGGTGCTGCGGTTCGACGAGTAGCCGGTGAATTCGCCGAAGGGCCCCTCTTCCACCTTGGCTTCGGGGTCGATGACGCCTTCGAGCACGTACTCGGCGTGCGCGGGCACCAGGAGCCCGTGGCGCGGCGTGCGCACGCACTGCAGCGGCGCGCCGAACAGGCCGCCGGCCACCTGCCGCTCGTCGGTACCGAAGGGCACGCGCGCCGCCGCCGCCAGCATGAACAGCGGATGCGCGCCGATCACCATGGCCACCGGCAGCGCCTCGCCGCGCGCGGCGGCCGCCTGCTGCAGCCGCCACAGGTGCCCGCGCGAGTGCAGGCTGGTGGCCAGCTCACTCTCGCTGTGCCGCATGCTGCGGTGGTAGCTGAGGTTGCCGCGGCCGGTGGCCGGGTCTTCGGCCACGACCACCGCATTGGTGATGTACGCGGCGCGGTCGGTCTCGAAGTGGCGCAGCATCGGCAGCTTCGAGAGGTCCACCGCGTCGCCCTGGGCCACCTCGTCGAGCACGGGGCCGGTGTCCAGCACCTCCGGCGGCAGCAGGTTTGCCGACTTCGCGTGGAAGTGGGCGTGGATCTCGCGTGCCGCGCCGCCGAGCATGCGGCCGATGCGCTCGCGCGAGGCGAAGAGGTTGGTCACCACGGCCACGTCCACGCCCCACACCTGCGGCGCCAGCAGCACGGGGTGGCGGCCACTGGCCGCCAATTGCCAGACCATCGCCGTGAGGTCCTGGCCGTCCTGCACGGGCTCGTTCAGCACGAGCATGTCGTCGGCATGCTCGCGCCGGTAGGCGGCGAGGAAATGGCGCAGGTCCTGCTCGTGCATGGCCCCGTCCCCCAAAGAGTGTGGCGGCAGCGACCGGGGTCAGGCGACGTTGAAGTAGGTGTCCTTCAGCCGCCCCTCGGCCTCATCCATGGTGCGCGGCGGTGGCGTCGTCTTGAGGCCCACCATGCGTGCGACGTTGTTGCCCATGTAGTCCTCGAGCGTGTCTTCGTCGAGGTTCATGCCCTGCGGCGGCGGGCCGCACAGCACTTCCAGCTCGCGCAGCCACATGCCCGGCTCGTTGGGCGGGCTGTCGGTGCCGAACACCAGCTTGTGCCGGGGCAGCTCCTTGGCGAACTCGACGATGCGCGCCTGGAAGGTCCAGCCGGTTTCGCACACCACGTTGGGCGTGTCGTTGGCCATCCAGAAGGCCTCGAAGCTGTAGTTGCCGCCGGTCTGGATGCCGAAGTGGCCGATGATGAAGTTCACCATCGGGAACTCGCGGATCACCGGGTAGAACATGGTCGGGATGCTGAACGGCCCGTCGCCGGTGTG
>JAEUPD010000257.1 GCA_016788525.1 Rubrivivax sp. | reverse complement strand
GGCGTGATGATCGAATGGCTGAAGAGCCACACCAACGTCATCTACCAGCCGCCGGTGGGGCACAAGGCGTACAGCGGCCTGAACCCCTACGCGCTGGGCTTCGCGATGTACACCGACATCGAGCGCATCTGCCGCGCCCCCACCGGCGAGGACCGCCAGTGGTTCCCCGACCTCGCCGGCAAGCCCTGGCTGCCGGCGCTCGACCACGCGATGCGCAACTTCAAGGACGAGAGCTTCATCGGCCAGTACCTGAGCCCCAAGCTGATGCGCGACCTGCGCCTGTTCGCCATCAGCGACGACGAAGCGCAGGCCGAGCTCGAGGTGGCCGCCATCCATGACGATGCGGGCTACCGCCGCGTGCGCGAGCTGCTGTCACGCCAATACGACCTCGGCTCGCGCGAGCCGAACATCCAGGTCTGGAACGTCAACCTGCGCGGCGACCGCAGCCTCACGCTGCGGCACTTCCAGCACAACGACCGTCCATTGCACGAGACCGCCCAGGAGGTGCTCAAGCACGTGGCGCGGCTGTGGGGCTTCGGCGTGCAGCTGGAGAGCGTCAACACCCAGGGCGACGTGACCAAGCGCTGGAGCGTGGCGGCGCCGGCGGGGAACTGAAAGGCCGCGAACGAATCAGCCGGCCCGACCGGCGCGCCGCTCGGTTGCGCCCGGTTCATTCACGGCTTTCGAGCTGAAGCACCGCCGGGCACCGGCCGCCTGCTGCCCTGCCTGCGCCCGCCTCTGCAGCCCGTGACAGTTGTCACGAAGCGGCGGAACCTAACTTCGATGCTGAATGCAGCGGTGTCGGGGCTGCGCGGACCCCGAGGCGCGGGATGCGCCGGCGGCACGATTCGGCCTGCCTGAAGAACTGGGGGTGTTTCCCCATCGCCAGCGCAACGCATGCGGGTCTGCCTGCATCGGACGGGCGCCCTGACGCCGCAGACCTGTGCGGTTGCCTTGCGTAACTTTCGTTCCGCGTATCGAACGCGCCACCTCGGTCTGTCGGGCATCCCGGCAGGGCGCCAAGTACCTCGGGAGCGAATCGCGATGAAGAAGTCCTTTCCGGCCAGGCGCCACGTCGCGGCAGCGGCAGCGGCGGTTGTCTCCAGCCTGTTCGCACACGCGGCGCTGGCCGTGGACATCACAGTGAGGGATGGGGCCGGCGCACCCGTGACCACGGCCGTGCGCTGGGTGCTGGAGGAAGACCGCACCTTCGACGTCATTCCAGGTGTCACGGGCACACCTGCGACAGCCAACCCCGCGCAGACCCTGTCGCTGAGCTTCCACCGCAGCTACATGCCGGTGGTTGCCACCGGGGAGTCGGCCGGCTCGCTGATCACGATCCCCAACAGCCAGCTCGACCCGGCCAAGCGCTACTTCCTGTCGGTCCTGCCACGTGCCGACGGCGCGGGCAACGGCCTGTACTCGATGACCGGCATCCCGATCCGGCCGGTGAATGGCACCTTCCCTGCCGCGCTGACCGCCGTGGTCGACAACCTGCCGATGAAGACGGCACAGATCTCGGTGCTGCTGTTCCACGACGCGAACCCGGTCAATGGCCAGGCCGACGCCATCGGCTCACAGGAGCATGGCCTGTGCGGATTCGAGGTTCACCTCTACGACGCCGGCGGGACCTACGGCGCCTCGGGTGGCCGCATCAGCACCGATACCTACGGCAACCCACTGGGCACCGAGTACCCGGGCGGCGACCTGAACAACCCGGTCATCGGCTCGATGATCCTGAAGACCGATGCGAACGGCGTGCTGCGCATTCGCAACCTGGCGCCAGGCAAGTACACAATCTTCCCGTTCCAGCCGCAGGTCAAGCCTTCGCAGGCGGAGTGCCCCGGCTACTACCCCGGGCCCAGCGGTGAGGCGCCGCGCACCCCCTGGCCGGAATCGGGCACGTGGATGGCCACCAGCACCATCGAAGGCACACAGGGCGATGACGCCTGGGTCAAGGCCAACGAGCCGACGTACTTCAAGGAGTTCGGCCCGCCAGGGCACCACATCAGCAAGGGCTTTGCCGCGGCCGCCGCGGACGCGGCCGCGCTGAACGGCCCGGGCACCATCAGCGGGCGCGTGGTGAACATCCACATGAGCCGCCCGCCCAATTTCGCCTTCTACAACGGCCGGCCCGTGGAGCAATGTCGCGTGGCGCTCAACGAAGCGGCAACCTTGGCCGTGGGTGGCGGGCGAGGCGTGTGGGCGGGCGCCTGCAACCCCGACGGCACCTTCAGCATCAGCGGCACCAAGCCGAACACGCGCTACCAGATCGCCGTGTGGGACGAGCCGCTGGACAACGTCTTCGCCAGCTACGACTTCGTCACCGACGCCAACGGCGACGTGCAATTGCACGACGTGCCGGTGTTCAACTGGTTCGGCCACATGGTCGGCAAGGTGTGCCAGGACCCGGGCGAAACCGGTTTCTGCGCCACCAACTCGCTGGGCATTGCCGGCCAGGCGGTGAACATCCGGTTCCGCGACGGCTCCGTCTACCAGAGCGCCGCCACGGGCGACGACGGCGAATACGAGTTCCCCGAGATCTTCCCGTTCTTCAACTGGATGGTGGCCGAGGTCGACTTCGCGCGCTTCAAGGCCACCGGGGCGACGGCGGTGGTCGACGGCGGCGGGCCCATCCAGTCCGACAACGGCTGGGCCTATCCGAGCGGTGGGCGCACCACGCCGCAGCCGCAGTTCGCGCCCGACGGCGTGACGCCGCTGGTCAACCCGAACACCGGCAACAACCTCGCGCGCACCGAAACCGGCCCGGTGCTGACGCAGGGAGTCCAGAACTTCCTCGGTCTCACAAACCGCCTGGACTGGGGCAAGAAGCCTTACGCCTCCAACGAGCACGGCGGCATCTCCGGCATCGTGCGCTACGCCTCCACGCGGGCCGAAAGCGACCCGCGGCTGGCCGCCGGCGAGAACAACGAGCCGGGCATTCCCGGCGTGCGTGTACAGCTGTTCCTGGCCGACCCGGCCAACCCGCGCCGTGTGAACCCGGCGCAGCCCAACCCGGTGGCCGAGGCCGCCACCGACAGCTGGGATGCAGCCAACCCCATTGGCTGCCAGGGGCCGGTGTTCACGATCAACAGCATCACCACCGACTGTTTCGACGGCCTGCGCAACTTCAATCAGGTGCGCAACGCCGTGTTCGATGGCGGGTACGCCTTCACCACCTACGAGCCGGCGGGCATCGGCACGCTGGGCACGCCGCTGCCCCTGCCTGCGGGCAACTACATCGTCAAGGTCATCCCTCCGGCCGGCTACGAGGTGCAGAAGGAAGAGGACAAGAACGTCGACTTCGGCGACTTCTACGGTGTGAGCTCGCTCGCGCTGCCGCCGGAGTGCGTGGGCACGCGGCCCTACCCGGTGCCCGCCGAGCTGACGTTGTTCCCCGGTGTGCCGATTCCTGCCGAGTACCGCGACGCGCCCGGCCGCCCGCGCGCGCTGTGCGACATGAAGGCCGTGGCCCTGGCGCCGCAGCACAACGCGGCGGCCGATTTCTCGCTGTTCACCACCGTGCCGGTGGCTGGCCACATCGTCGGCATGATCCTCGACGACACGGCCAACGAGTTCTCGCCCACCGCCCCGGCCTTCGGGGAGAAGTACGCGCCGCCGTTCATGCCCATCTCGCTGCGCGACATGGCCGGGCGCGAATTCTCGCGCGTGTACTCCGACCGTTACGGCACCTACAACGCGCTGGTCCCTTCGACCTTCACGTTCAACGTGCCGATGCCTTCGGGTGTCTCGCCCAACATGATCCAGGCCTGCCTGAACTCGCCGTTCAGGACCGACCCGCTCACCGGCCTGAAGTCGCTGGACCCGCACTACAACAAGAGCTACACGCAGTTCTGCTACAACTTCCAGTACCTGCCGGGCAAGACCACCTACCTCGATACGCCGGTGCTGCCCATTGCGGCCTTTGCCGGGCCGCAGCAGTTCGCGCTCGATTGCGAGCAGCCCGACCTGGTGCCCGCCATCCGCAGCGTCACCAACCTGGCCAACCAGGGGCCCTGGATCGGGGCGGCGGCCACCGGCACCGGGCGCCGTCTGCGCATCACCTCGATGGGTGCGCGTGAGGTGCTCAACCCCCTGTACAACAACGACGACCCCGGCAACGGCACGCCGCGGCTGATCACCCGCGACTACGGTTTCGGTGCTGCCGCCGGCACCGTCTCGGTCAACGGCGCCACCTTGCCGGCTGCCAGCATCGTGAGCTGGACCGACGCCGAGATCGTCGTCCAGCTGCCCACCATCGGCGCGGCGGCCAGTGGCGGCCAGCTGCAGGTCACGCGCGCCGGGGCCAACGGCAAGAGCACGGTGCGCGGCGTGACCGTGCATGTCGGCGGGGCCGCGCCCACGGTGGTCGCGGCCGGCGGCAGCATCCAGGCGGCCATCGACGCCACGCCGGCCGGCGGCCTGGTGACGGTGCCGCCGGGCCTGTACGAAGAGCGCGTCATCGTCGACAAGCGCGTGCGTGTGCAGGGCTGGGGCGCCGGCGGGACGCTGGTCAACCCGGTGGCCCAACCCACCGAGCGGCTGCGCGAGTGGCGAGTCAGCCTGTGCAAC
>JAEUPD010000085.1 GCA_016788525.1 Rubrivivax sp. | reverse complement strand
GGCCGCCACAGCGGCGGCGGCATGGACCACGACAGCGTCGACCAGTACACGCAGTTCCTGCTGCAAAGCCGTGTCAACTCGCGGCTCGTGGAGTTCCGCGAGCCGCCCAACGCCGCGGGCATTCCCGGGGCGCTGAAGATGGTGTCCATCCTCGACGTGCTCGAAGACGGCATCAGCGCCGTATACACCTTCTACGAACCCGACGCGCACGCCAGCTACGGCACCTACAGCGTGCTTTGGCAGGTGGAACAGACGCGGCTGCTCAAGCTGCCGCACGTCTACCTCGGCTACTGGATCGAGCAGAGCCCGAAGATGGCCTACAAGGCGCAGTTCCGCCCGCACGAGGTGCTGGTGGAAGGGCGCTGGCGGGACGGTGCCGCCGCCGCAGGGCTGCCGGCACGGTCCATGCCCGGGGGCACCGCCGGCCGGCCGGCCAGGCCGCCTGCTCCAAGATAGCCTGCACTCAGCGCGTCGCGGCCCAGGCCTCCCGTTCGCCGACGTCGCGCCGCAGCGCCAGGCCGTCGCCTTCCAGCTTGAGCAGGTGCGCGCGCAGCGAGCGCTCGGCCAGGCCGTGCAGCGCCGCGGGCACGTCGTCGTAGACCGCCGGCACCAGCGCCCTGGCGCTGGCTGGTGAGGCCTGTCGCTGCAGCGCCGCGATGACCTTGGCCTCGCGCTTCAACCGGTGCGCGATCAACGCGCGCAGCACACCGTGCGGTTCGCCGACCAGGAAGCCATGGCCCGGCGCCAGCCACTCCAGGTCTTCTTCGAGCAGGTCATGCAAGGTGCGCAGGTAGGCCGCCATGTCACCGTCGGGCGGGTTGATGACCACGGTGCTGCCCTGCATCACGTGGTCGCCGGTGAAGAGCGTCCTTTCCTCCTCGAGCAGGTAGCACAGGTGGTTCGAAGCGTGGCCGGGCGTGTGCACCACGCGCAGCGTGACGCCGGGGGCCAGTTCCAGCCGTTCGCCATGCACCGGCTCCCGCGCCGGCGCGAAGCTGTCGTCCTGCCACTCCGGATGGGCCGCCACCTGGCCCCACACCGGGGCACCGGTGGCCACCGACAGCGGCGCGGCCCCCGGTGAGTGGTCGCGGTGGGTGTGCGTGACCAGGATGCGCTCGATGCGCGCACCGGGGGCCAGCGAAGCGGCCACGTCCTGCAACGCCTGCACGTGCTCGTCGCTCGCCGGGCCGGGGTCGATGACGGTCCAGCGCGTGCCCGCACCGACGAGGTAGCTGTTGGTGCCCGGCCCCGTCATCGGCCCGGGGTTGGGCGCCGTCACGCGCACGACATGCGGCGACAGCCGCACCGGCCGACCGGCCACGATATCGGCATGCACGTCGGCGCGGCCCTCGGGGTCGAGCCGGGCGATCTCGGCATATGGCAGTTCGTCGGGCAGCACGACACGCACTCGGCCCTGGGGGGCGAAGGCGCGGCGCGGCATCGCCAGCGGGTACGGTGCGCGCGCGCGCGCCGCGGCCAAGGCAGACTCGGCACCGGCATGTGCGCCCAGCTGCTGCAGCGTGCGCCGCGTCACCGGCAGCAGCTTCAAGCCCCGCTCGGGGGCCAGCGCATCGGCCGGCGTGAGCCACATCAACTCCACCGCCTCACCGCGGTCGGGCACCGCTTCCTGACCCCGCGGCGCGTGCGCCACAAAAAAGCGCGTGTCGAAGCGCTTGGGCACGCCCGGCGGCGTGAGCCAGTGGCTCCAGTAGACCAGGCCCGAAAGGTCCAGCGTGAGCCCATGCGCGCGGCACAGCTGGGCGATGCCCACCTCGCCCGATTGCAGCCGTTCGCGCCACGGGTGCAGCGTTTGCGCGTCGAACGGGGTGGTGCAGGGCAGCAGGCCCACCTCCTCGAACGACTCGCGTACCGCGGCCACCAGGTAGTCCATGCCACCGGCGGGCACGTTCAGCAGCGCGCTCACGGCCGCGTCGTCGGCCCCCTGGCTGTGGGCGTGGGCTTCACGGTCGCGTGCATCGAGCACGCCGCCAGGGAACGCGGCCACGCCGCTGCGCAGATCGTTCTCGCGCTCGGCGCGTCGCACCATCAGCACCTCCAGCCCGGCTGTGCCGTCGCGCAGGAACAGCACGGACGCGGCCACGCGCGCATCCGCCGGCGGCTGGTGGTGCGCCGGATGGCGGCGATCGGTGCGCGGGCCTGATGTTCCGCGCGCGCTCAACGCACCACCCCGAGCGCGCGCAGTGCGGCGATCGCCGAAACCTCGTACCCCGCCTCGGCCAGCACCGCGTCGGTGTGCTCGCCCGCGGCAGGGGTCCGCTGCGGCCGGCCGGCCGGCGTGCGGCTGAAGCGTGGCGCGGGGCCCGGCTGCACCACGCCATCAACCTCGACGAACGCGCCGCGCTCGCTGGCATGCCGATGGCCCGCGGCCTCATCGAAGCTGAGCACCGGCGCGAAGCAGGCATCGGTGCCTTCGAGCCTGGCACACCACTCGTCGCGGGTGTGCCGGCGCACGATGGCGGCGATCGCCTCGCGCATCTCGGGCCACAGCCGGCGGTCGTACTGGCGCTTGACGAACCTGTCGTCCAGGTCGATGGCCGCCGCCAGCGTGGCGAAGAACTTGGGCTCCAGCGGCGCCAGGCTGATGTGTCGCTGATCGGCGGTTTCGTAGGTGCTGTAGAAGGGCGCGCCGCCGTCCAGCAGATTGGCTTCGCGCGCCGAGGCGTCCCAGGCGCCTGCGGCGTTCAGGCCGAAGAAGATGGAGGCCAGCGATGCGGCGCCGTCGACCATCGCGGCGTCAACCACCTGCCCGCGACCCGAACGCTGCCGTTCGAAGAGCGCCGCCATCACGCCGAACGCGAGGTACAGCGCACCACCCCCGTAGTCGCCCACGAGGTTCAGCGGCGGCACCGGTTTGCCACCGTCGCCGCCCGTCCCGATGGCTTGCAGCACCCCGGTCAGCGCGATGTAGTTCAGGTCGTGCCCGGCGGCCATCGCCAGCGGCCCCTGTTGGCCGAAGCCCGTCATTCGCCCGTACACGAGCCGCGGGTTGCGTGCGTGGCAGTCGGCTGGGCCGAGACCCATCTTCTCGGCGACGCCCGGGCGAAAACCTTCAACCAGCACGTCGGCACCCTCCACCAGCTTCAGCACCGCGTCGCGCCCCTCGGGCCGACGCGTGTCGATGGCCACCGAGCGCCGGCCGCGGCCATTGACCTCGAATCGCTTGTCCATCGCCAACCCGAGGCCGCTGGGCTCCAGGCGGTCGACGCGAATCACGTCGGCGCCGAGGTCGGCCAGCAGCATGCAGCACATCGGCCCCGGGCCGATGCTGGCCAGTTCGATCACGCGAAGTCCTGCGAGCGGGCCGATGGGTGCCATGCCGCCGAGTGTGCCGCAAGCCGCTTGGCCACGCATTCGCCGCCAAGGCGCTGGCGCGTCGCGGCTGCAGCGGTCGATGCATCGGCTGCGCCGCTGCGGCTTGAGCGCCTGCAAATGGCCGGTTGGCGAGCTTCGCCTCGTATATTGGTTTGCAGGCCGCGGCCGCGGGACTGACGCCGGGCGCCGCGCAGCGCAGCGCCGAACCAACCACAGCGGAGGATGCCATGGGGGCAGGCAACGAACGCCATGAACGGGCTGCGGGCGAACCTTCCGCGCCCACGGATGGTCCAAGCCGTGGCCCGGGCGGTCGGGCCTGGGGCGCGGGGTGCGGCGTGGTGATCGCCGTGGCCGCGCTGCTGGCCGGTTGCGCCAGCTCCCCTCAGCCCACGGGTCGGTCGCAGGTTGACGCGGTCGCCACGATCATCGAGCAGGACTACTACAAGACCGTATCCCGCCCCACACTGCTCAGCGGTTGCCTGGCGGCGCTGGACTCCTCATCCGCCGCGCCCGCTCAGACCCCGCGCAGCCCAGGCACCATGGAAGACGTGGCCGCCGCGCTGAGTCGCGCTGGCGGCGGCCACCTGCAAGCCGCCATCGACCGCTGCCTGCACGGCATGGTCGGCACGCTGGAACATCGATCGGCGGAATACATCAGCCGCGAGGAGTCAGCGGAACGCCGACAGCGCCATGCCGCGCTGGGTCTGGAACTGGCCATCGCCGACGAAGGTGCACGCGTCGTCAGCGTGGTTGAGGATGGGCCTGCGGGCCGCGCCAGCTTGCGGCCGGGCGCCCTGCTCCTGCAAGTCGACGGGTTGGCGCTGAAGGACCGGCCGCTGCGAGATGTGTACCGTCTGCTGCGCGGCGAAGTCGGCTCCAGCACGAAGCTCGAACTGCGCGACGACGACTCGGCGCCTGCACGCTCGTTGACCTTGGTTCGCCAGGTCGTCACCGCAACTGACGGCCTGCTGGTGAACTGGGCTGCACCAGGCATCGCGCTGGTGCGCATCCCGAGGTTCGGCGCGGCCGACCCCGGCCGTCTGGCCACGCGGCTTGGCACCTTGCTGGGGGCCTCCGCGGAGTCGCTGGAAGGCATCGTGCTGGACCTCCGTGGCAACACGGGCGGGTTGCTCGACGCTTCCGTGGCCACCGCGGCGGCGTTCCTGCCGCCCGGGGTGCGGGTCGTCTCGACCGTCGGCCGGCGCGCCGAGCACGCAGAGCATCACATCATCGGCGCCGACGCTGGTCCCCCGGGCGCCCGGGCGCTTGCTCGCCTGCCGGCCACGGTGCGCACGGCACCGATGGTGGTCATGGTGAGCCGAACCACGGCCTCGGGCGGAGAGGTGGTGGCCGCGGCGCTGCAAGACCATCGCCGCGCCAAGGTGCTGGGCTGGCCCACCGCGGGCCTCGGGCTCGTTCAGACGGTGCAGCCGCTGGCCGGCGGGGCCGTCCTGCAGCTGGCCACGTCATCGATGTGGCGGCCCAACGGCGCGCCGCTCCAGGGCCTGGGGGTCACGCCCGATGTCAGCAGCGCGCACGGCTTGGACCAGCACCCACGATTCGGCCCGGCGTCTCGAACCGACCCGATGCTCGCGGAGGCGCTGCGCCTGGTGAAGGCCGCGGTGCGGTAGCAGGCGATGCGCCAGGCCCGGGACCATGCGCAGCCGTGCCGCCGGGCGGCATGCACGACGTCAGAGGGCGTGCATGCCCCAGGGCATCAAAGCGGCTTGATGCGCGAGGCCTGCGGCCCCTTCTGGCCCTGCGTGACTTCGAACTCCACGCGCTGGTTCTCGGCCAGCGTCTTGAAGCCGTTGCCCTGGATTTCCTTGAAGTGGGCGAACAGGTCCTTGCCGCCGTCATCGGGGGCGATGAAGCCGAAGCCCTTGCTTTCGTTGAACCACTTCACGGTTCCGGTCTGGGTGGTCATGGGGTCGTTCCTTTCAACATGAACG
>JAEUPD010000115.1 GCA_016788525.1 Rubrivivax sp. | reverse complement strand
CATCGCCCAGCACGTGGCGCCGCACGTGCACGTGGTGAACGCCGGCGACGGCCGCCATGCGCACCCCACGCAGGGCCTGCTGGACATGTACACCATCCGCCACTTCAAGCGCGACTTCTCGCAGCTGACGGTGGCGGTGGTAGGCGACATCCTGCACTCGCGCGTGGCGCGCTCGGACATCCATGCGCTCACCACGCTGGGCGTGCCGGAGATCCGCGCCGTGGGCCCCAAGACGCTGGTGCCCGGCGACCTGGCCGCGATGGGTGTGCGCGTGTGCCACCGCATGGAAGACGGCATCCGCGACGCCGATGTGATCATCATGCTCAGGCTGCAGAACGAGCGCATGAGCGGTGCGCTGCTGCCCAGCGCCGACGAGTTCTTCATGACCTACGGCCTGACGCCGGAGAAGCTGGCGCAGGCCCGGCCCGACGCCATCGTCATGCATCCAGGGCCCATCAACCGCGGCGTCGAGATCGACTCGCGCGTGGCCGACGGGCGTGCCAGCGTCATCCTGCCGCAGGTCACCTTCGGCATCGCGGTGCGCATGGCGGTGATGAGCGTGATCGCGGGGAACCAGGCATGACGCGCGAAGTGAGCGGCCTTCCGGGCGTGGTGCGTGTCTTGGGCGTGGTGGGCGTTCGGGGGCGGCCATGAAACTGCTGATCCGCGGCGGGCGCGTCGTCGACCCGGCTTCGGGCCGCGACGAGCCGGGTGACGTCGCCATCGCCGGCGACCGCATCGTGCGCATCGCCCCGGCCGGCGTGGTGGCCGACTTCACCGCCGAGCGGGTGATCGACGCCGCCGGGCTGGTGGTCATGCCCGGCCTCGTCGACCTGGCGGCGCGCCTGCGCGAACCCGGCCACGAGCACGAGGGCATGCTCGAAAGCGAGCTTGCCGCTGCCGCCGGCGGCGGCGTGACCAGCGTGGTGTGCCTGCCGGACACTGACCCCGTGCTCGACGAGCCGGGCCTGGTGGAGATGCTGAAGTTCCGTGCGCGCAAGGCGTCGCTGTGCCGCGTGTTCCCGCTCGGCGCGCTGACACGCGGGCTGCGCGGCGAGGTGCTCACCGAGATGGCCGAACTCACCGCCGCCGGCTGCGTGGGCTTCAGCCAGGCCGATGCGGCGGTGCGCGACACCAACGTACTGATGCGTGCGCTGCAGTACGCGGCCACCTTCGGCTTCACCGTGTGGCTGCGTCCGCAGGAGCCGTGGCTGGGCGGCGGCGTGGCCGCCAGCGGGGCCGTGGCCACGCGGCTGGGCCTGGCCGGCGTGCCGGTGGTGGCCGAGACGATTGCGCTGCACCGGATCATCGAGCTGGTGCGCGCCACCGGGGCACGGGTGCATCTGTGCCGGCTGTCCAGCGCCGCCGGCGTGGCGCTGGTGCGCGCGGCCAAGGCCGAGGGGCTGCCGCTCAGCGCCGACGTGAGCATCAACTCGCTGCACCTGACCGATGCGGACATCGGCTTCTTCAACCCGGACATGCGGCTGTCGCCGCCGCTGCGCCAGGCCACCGATCGCGACGCGCTGCGCCAGGGGCTGGCCGACGGCACGATCGACGCCATCGTCTCCGACCACAACCCGGTGGCCGAGGACATGAAGAACCTGCCGTTCGGCGAGGCCGAGCCGGGCGCCACCGGGCTGGAGCTGCTGCTCAGCCTGGCGCTGCGCTTCGGACAGGACAGCGGCCTCGCCCTCGCGCCGGCGCTGGCCCGCGTGACCCACCGGCCGGTGCAGGTGCTCGGCGCGGCGCTGGGCACGCTGGTCGGCAGCGCCGGGCGCCTCGTCGAAGGCGGCGTCGCCGATCTGTGCCTGTTCGACCCCGGCGCGCGGTGGGCCGTCGCCGCCGCGGGGCTGCGCAGCCAGGGCAAACACACGCCGTTCGCCTTCGACACCACCGGCGTGGCCTTGCCCGGGCGCGTGCACACCACGCTGGTGGCGGGCACCGTGGCATACGAAGCGGCGCCTCGAGCCTGAAGCGTGCCGGTCGAGGCGGCGGCCCCTCTCGCCCCCACCGGGGCCTCGGCACGACTGAGGGGCAGCTGGCGCCTGGCGCGCGCGCTGCTGCACGGCCTGCATGGCCTGCTGCTGGTGCGATTGTGGTTTCCGTGGCTCGCACAGCCGGCGCGCGAGGCGCGCATCCGCTGGTGGGCGGCCAAGATGTTCCGCATGCTCGGCATGCGGCTCGAGGTGACGGGCACGTTCCGCCCGGGCGCCAAGCTGCTGGTGGCCAACCACATCTCCTGGCTGGACATCCTTGCCGTGCACGCCGCGTGCCCCGAGGCGCGCTTCGTCAGCAAGGCCGAGGTGGGGCACTGGCCGATGGTGAGCCGGCTGGTGGATTCGGCGCGCACGCTGTACCTGCAGCGCGAGCGCGCGCGCGACGCCCTGCGCGTCGTGCACGAGATGGCCGCGGCGATGCGCTCGGGTGACACGGTGGCGGTGTTCCCCGAGGGCACCACCGGCAACGGCCGCGAGCTGCTGCCGTTCCACGCCAACCTGCTGCAGGCGGCCATCAGCACGGCCACGCCGGTGCAGCCGGTGGCGCTGCACTTCGCCGATGCCGATGGTCCCGTCAGCACCGCGGCCGACTTCACCGGCGACATCACGCTGGCGCAAAGCCTGTGGGCGCTGGCTCGTGCGCGCGGCATGATCGTCCGCGTGCATGCCTTGCCCGCGGAGACCACCGCGCATGCCGACCGCCGTGCGCTGGCCGAGCACCTGCGCGCGCAGATCGCCGAAGCCCTGGGCGCGCTGCGTCGCGTGTAGAGTGCGTGCATGGACCGGCCCGTCTCCGACAGAGGTCCCGCGATGCCCGGCGCCGGGGGGGCGGGCGCCGCGGCCGGCTGGCTGCTGGCCTTCGACGACGTGCAGGAGCGCCCCCTGGCCGAGGCCCTGGCCCGCGCCGCCGGCCGGCCGCTGGCCTGGGTACGGCGCCACCGCTTCCCCGATGGCGAGACCCGCCTGACGCTGCCGCCGGCGCTGCCGGCCGATGTCGTCCTGCTGCGTGGGCTGCAGGATCCCAACGCGAAGCTGACCGAACTGCTGCTGGCCGCCGCCGGTGCGCGCGAGTTGGGCGCGACCCACCTGACGCTGGTCTGCCCGTACCTGGCCTACATGCGCCAGGACATCGCTTTCACGCCCGGCGAGGTGGTCAGCCAGCGCCACCTGGGCGCCCTGCTGGCGCAGTCGTTCGACGCCGTGGTCACGGTGGACCCGCACCTGCACCGCGTGGCCTCGCTGGACGAAGTGCTGCCCGGTCGCCGCGGCGTGGCATTGAGCGCTGCGCCGCTGCTGGGCCGCTTCGTCGCGACGCGCCAGCCCGACGCCTTGTTGCTGGCCCCCGACGACGAGGCCGGGCGCTGGGTGCGCGCCGCCGCGGAGGCGGCCGGCCTCGCCCATGCAGTGTGCGTGAAGCAGCGCCGCGGTGACCGCGATGTCGAGGTCGCGCTGCAAGGCGCCTCGGTGGCCGGTCGCGCGGTGGTGGTGGTGGACGACGTGGCCAGCACCGGCCGCACGCTGGCGGCCGCGGCCCGGCTGGCGCTGGGCGCCGGCGCGCTGAGCGTGGACGTGGCGGTGACGCACGCGCTGTTCGTCGGTGATGCGTGGGAACACGTGCAGGCCGCCGGCGTGCGCCATGTCTGGAGCAGCGACTGCGTGCCGCACCCGAGCAACGCGGTCGGTGTCACCGGGCTGATCGCCACCGCGCTGGCTGCCTCGAGCGCTGCCCGATGAGCGCCGCGCGCGTGCCGCTGACCGAGGTGGCCGACCTGATGGCGCCGGGGCAGCCGCTGCCGTTCCGCGTGCTCGATGGCGCCGGCCGCCTGCTGCTGGCCCAGGGCCAGACGATTCACGGCGTGCAGCAACTCAAGGCGCTGCTGGAGCGCGGGGCCAGCGTCGAGCAGGAAGAGGTGCGCGAGGTGCGTGCACGGCAAGCCGCCTGCGCGCCGGGTGGGGGCCCGGTGCCTTCACTGCGCGAGCCCACCTGGTTCGACCGTTTCGAGCAGCAGACCTGGGGACTCGACGACTTGCTGCGCACGCTGAACAAGGGGGCCGAGATGCTGGCGGCCACCGAGGCCGAAACCGGCAGTTCCTGGGTGGCGCGGGCCGGGGCCTTCGCCGATACCTTCATCGAGCGCGTGGAGCGCCACCCCGACGCGGCGCTGTTCCTGGCCGTGCGCCAGGACGACCGCCGCTTTGCCCTGTACGCGCTGACCCATGCGCTGCACACCGCGACGGTGGTGCTGCTGGGGGCCCGGCAGCTCGCCTGGACACCCGCGCAGGCGCGTACCGCGGTGCTCGCGGCGCTGACGATGAACGCCTCGATCGTCGAGCTGCAGGCGCGCATGGCCGAGCAGAAGGAGCCGGCGGGCAAGGGCCAGCTCGAGCTGATCCGCGCGCACCCCCATCGTTCCGCCGAGTTGTTGGCGGCGGCCGGCGTGGCCGACGGACTTTGGCTCGATGCCGTGCGCGACCACCACGAGCGCAAGGCCGGAGGCTATCCGCGCGGCGAAGCCGAGCCGGGCGAAGTGGCGCGGCTGGTCCGGGCCTGCGACGTGTTCACCGCCAAGATCAGCCCGCGCGCGCTGCGCGCGGCCTTGCCGCCGCAGGTGGCGGCCCGCCAGCTCTTCCAGGAGGAAGGGGGTGGTCCGCTGGCGATGGCGGTGATCAAGGCGATCGGCGTGTACCCGCCCGGCGACCTCGTCAGCCTGAAGAACGGCGAGGCCGCCGTGGTGGTGGCGCGCTCGGCCGCGGCCAATGCACCGCAGGTGGCGGTGCTGCTCAACGCGCAAGGCAAGCCGGTCAACGGGGCGCCGCGGCGCGACACCGGCCAGCCCGAGCTGGCCATCGCCGGCCCGCTGGCCGACCGTTCGCGCATCGTGCGCGTGCTGCCCGAGGTGGTGTACGGGCTGCTGAAGTAGACGCGCGCGGCCTGGCGCGGCTGCAGCGCGCCATCAGCCCTTGCGGCCCTGGGCGGCCACGGCCGCGGCGGCCTTGGCGACTGCCTCGGCATCACCAAGGTAGCGATGGGAGACGGGCCTGAGCTCGGCGTCGAGCTCATAGACCAGTGGAATCCCGTTGGGGATGTTCAGGCCGACGATCTCTGCGTCGCTGATGCCGTCGAGGTACTTGACCAGCGCGCGAATGCTGTTGCCGTGTGCCGCGACGACGACGCGCTGGCCGGCACGGATGGCCGGCGCGAGGCGTTCATTCCAGCAGGGCAGCACGCGCGCCACGGTGTCCTTCAGGCACTCGGTGAGCGGCACCTGCCCGGGCGCGAGCGCAGCGTAGCGCGGGTCGCTGCGCTGGCCGCGCGGATCGGCCGGCTCCAGCGCCGGCGGCGGCGTGTCGTAGCTGCGCCTCCAGACGAGCACCTGCTCGTCGCCGTACTGCCGCGCCATGTCGGCCTTTTTCAGGCCCTGCAGCGCGCCGTAGTGGCGTTCGTTGAGCCGCCAGTCGTTGACGATCGGCAACCAGGTCCGGTCCATCGCATCGAGGCAGTGCCACAGCGTCCAGATGGCGCGCTTGAGCACGGAGGTGTAGGCGATGTCGAACTCGAAGCCGCCGGCCTTGAGCAGCTCGCCGGCTTGCTGCGCCTGGGCCACGCCGGTGCCGGTGAGGGGCACGTCGGTCCAGCCGGTGAAGCGGTTCTCCAGGTTCCACGTGCTCTCGCCGTGGCGGATGAGGACAAGCTGGTGCATGAAAGCCTTCGGGCGGAAACCGAAAACTATAATTTCGCCCCTTCGGCCCCCCGCCTTCGAACGCCCGAGTGCCACGTGAAATTCTTCGTCGACAACTGGATCCTCATCGCCGTGGCCTTCGTCTCCGGTGCGATGCTGGTGTGGCCCATGGTCCGCCGCGGCGGCGGCTCGGCCAGCGTGACCACCGCCGAGGCGGTGCGCCTGATCAACCGCGAGAAGGGTGTGCTGGTCGACGTCGGTGAGCCGGCGGAGTTCGCTGCCGGCCACGCCGCCGGCGCGCGCAGCGTGCCGCTGGGCCAGCTGGAGGGCAGCAAGGAGCTGCCCTCGAACAAGGCGCTACCGGTGCTGGTGATGTGCGCCACCGGGGCCCGCGCCTCGCGGGCCGCGGCGCAGCTGCGCAGGGCCGGCTACGAACGCGCGATGGCGGTGTCCGGTGGCAACGCCGCCTGGCGCGATGCGCAGCTGCCGGTCGAACGCGCGCCGGCCGCCGGCGCGGTGGCGCAGAAGTCGGCCTGAGGCAAGGGTGTATCGGCGGCGCGCGCTGCAGGCGCGGCGGCCGCTGGCGAAAATCGCGCTCCTCGCCCCGACCCCCGGGGCGCGCCACCAGACGGAACCTTGGCATGAATCCGGTGAAGATGTACACGACGCAGGTCTGCCCGTATTGCCTGCGCGCCAAGGCCCTGCTCAAGCAGCGCGGCGTGACCGAGATCGAGGAGATCCGCGTCGATCTCGACCCGGCGGAACGCGACCGCATGATCGAGCTGACCGGCCGGCGCACGGTGCCGCAGATCTTCATCGGCCCCACGCACGTGGGGGGCTGCGACGACCTGATCGCGCTGGACCAGGCCGGCGGGCTGATGCCGCTGCTCGGCACGGCCCGATAATCCGCGACCCCCGGGCAGCGGGCACGCACGGCGTGCCGTCTGCCCGTGACTACGGTGCTTCTCTTCTCGCGCGGCACGCCGCCGCGCTCGGGCCGCATCGCCCCTCATCGCCCTTCCAGCATCGCGCCGACGAGGCGCCCACCCACCATGGCCGACGACGCGACCCCCGTGTTCCAGATCCAGCGCATGTACCTCAAGGACCTGTCGCTGGAACAGCCCAACTCGCCGCAGATCCTCCTCGAACAGGCGCAGCCGCAGGTCGACATCAACCTCGCGATGGGTGCCGAGCAGGTGGTGGAAGGCATCTTCGAGGTCACCGTGACGGCCACCGTCACCACCAAGGTCGGCGACAAGGTGCTGTTCCTGGTGGAGGCCAAGCAGGCGGGCATCTTCGAGATCCGCCACGTGCCGGAAGACCAGCTGCAAGGCATCATTGGCGTGGTCTGCCCGCAGATGGTGTACCCGTACCTGCGCGCCATCGTCTCGGACGTGTGCACGCGCGCGGGCTTCCCGCCGATCCTGCTGACCGAGGTGAACTTCCAGGCGATGTTCGAGGCCCAGGCGCAGCAGCAGGCGGCGGCGGCCAATGGCGGCTCGCGCATCATTACCGGCGCGAACTGACCGCGCCGCGGCCGCGTGGCTGGCGCCGGCCAGCGCCGCGGCGGCGTGCGTGCCGGCGATTCCGGCGCAAGGCACCCCGGCGGCAGGCCGATGAAGGTCACCGTGCTCGGCGCCGGTGCCTGGGGCACCGCCATCGCCATCGCGGCAGCGACGCGGCACGACGTGGTGCTGTGGGCCCGTGACTCCTTGCAGGCCGATGCGATGCAGCGCGAGCGCCGCAACCTGCGCTATCTGCCCGAGGTGGCGCTGCCGCCATCGTTGATGGTGGTGGCCGACGCCGCCGCCGCGCACGCCCATGCCCGCGAAGGGCTGGCCATCGTGGCCACGCCGATGGCCGGCCTGCGCGAGCAGCTGCGAGCAGTGCCCGGTGGGCAGCCGGTGGTCTGGCTCAGCAAGGGCTTCGAGGCGCGCACCGGTGCGCTGGGACACGAGATTGCGCGCGACGAGGTGGCCCGCGAGGCGCCACCGCTGCCGGCCAGCGGGACGGCAGGGGTTGCACAGTGCAATGCCCCGGAGGACGCACCCCGCCGCGCAGCCTGCGGCGTGCTCTCCGGGCCCAGCTTCGCGCTCGAGGTGGCGCGCGGCCAGCCCACCGCACTGGTGGCGGCCAGCGCCGACCCGGCGCTGGCCGCGCGCGTCGTGAGCGCGCTGCATGGCGATGCCTTGCGCGTGTACTCGTCCGCCGACGTCGTGGGCGTGGAGGTCGGCGGCGCGGTGAAGAACGTGCTGGCGATCGCCGTCGGCGCGCTCGACGGCCTGAAGCTCGGCCTGAACGCGCGCGCTGCCCTCGTGACCCGCGGCCTGGCCGAGATGACCCGGCTGGGGGTGGCGATGGGGGCGCAGCCGGCCACCGTCAGGGGCCTGTCGGGGCTGGGCGACCTGGTGCTCACGGCCACCGGCGATCTCTCGCGCAACCGCCGCGTCGGCATGCTGCTGGCCGAAGGGCTGGCGCTGCCCGACGCCCTGGCGCGCCTCGGGCATGTGGCCGAAGGCGTGCCGAGCGCGCCGATGGTGCTGGCCCGCGCCCGGCGGCTGGGCGTGGAGATGCCGATCACGGCCTGCGTGGTGGACCTGCTGGACGGCCGCACCACGGTGCGCGAAGCGGTGGCGCGGCTGATGTCGCGCGACGCACGGGCGGAGTGAACCAGGGGTCGCGGGCACGGGTGCGCTGTCTGTGCATCTTCGAGGTCATGTTCGGCCTGCGACCCTGGCCGGCGAGAGCCGGGCCGAGCCCATCTCACGCCGCCCCGTCATAGCCAAGCTGGCGCCAGGCCTCGAACACGGCCACCGCGACGGCGTTGCTCAGGTTCAGGCTGCGCTGGCCAGGGCGCATCGGCAGCCGCACCTGCCGCTCTGGCGCGAACTGGCCGAACAGCTCGGCGCCGAGCCCCGCCGTCTCGCTGCCGAAGATCAGCCAGTCGCCGGCGGCGAAGGCCACTTCGCCCAGAGGAACGGCACCGCGCGTGCTGAAGGCGAAGCAGCGTGCCGGCGGCGGCGCCTCGCGGTCCAGCAACGCGCGCCACGAGGCGTGGCGGCGCACCGCGGCGGTCTCGTGGTAGTCGAGCCCGGCGCGTCGCAGCAGCCGGTCCTCCATCGTGAAGCCCAGCGGCTCCACCAGGTGCAATGTGCAGCCGGTATTGGCCGCCAGCCGGATGACGTTGCCGGTGTTGGGCGGGATCTCGGGCGCGACGAGGACGATGTGCAACATGGCGGCGTGGGGATCACGGGTTTGCAGGCGTGCGAGCCAGCACCCATAGCTGTACCGAGCGCGCGCCGCCGCGCAGCAGCGCGGCGGTGGCCTCGCGCGCCGTGGAGCCGGTGGTCATCACGTCGTCGACCAGGGCCACGTCGCGCCCCGCAAGGGCTGCGCCCCTGGCCGGCGCGAAGGCGTTGCGCAGGTTGCGCTGGCGCTGGGCGCGCGCCAGTCCGGCCTGCGCCTCGGTGTCAAGCACGCGGACCAACGCCCGTGGGGCGGCCGGCAGACCGCGCAGGCGGGCGACGCGCCGCGCCAGTTCCCACGCTTGATTGAAGCCCCGTGCGGCGAGCCGGCTTTCGCTGAGCGGCACCGGCACGACGACGGGCGGGCCCGCCGACCCGGCGGGTGCCAGGTCCGCCGGCAAGGCTGCGGCGAGCAGGGCGGCCAGCGGCGTGGCGAGTTCGGTCCGACGCTGGAACTTGAAGTGGCCGATCAGGCGGTCCCAGGGGAAGGTGTAGTCGAGCGCACAGACCGTGCGCCAGCACGGTGGCGGGTCTTGCAGGCACTGCCCGCACTGTGCCAGCGCCTGCCCGGTACCCAGGCCGCAGCGCAGGCAGCGCGGGCGAGGGCGGGCATGTGCATCGACACAAGCCTGGCACACGAGGCCGGCACTCCAGGCCCGGCACAGCTCGCACTGGCCGGGCCACGTGCCTTGATGCCGCGACCCCAAGAGCATGCTCGCCCACATCGGCTCAATATACTGAGCGCACCGGGGCTGGTGGGATTCGAGGGCCGCACATGGAAGTCCAGCGCGGCGTTGCCGCGGAGCCCTCTGGCGGGCAGCCCACGGCGCGTCCTGTCGACGCGCTGGCGCTGGCGCGCCATGCCGGGCGCCTGCTGCGCGCCCCGGCGCCTTGGCTGCACGTCGAAGTGGCCCGGCGCATGGCCGGGCGTCTGAGGGTGCTGAGGAGCCCGCCGCAGCGCGTCGTCGACTGGGGCGCGCACGGCCTGGCGGGCGCCGGGGCGGGTGCGAAGACGAGCGAGGGCGCGGCGCCCCTGCGCGAGGCCTGCAAGCACGCGCATCACACCGCGGCCGCGCTGCCCCCCGGCTGGCCACGGTCGGACGGCGCCGTGCCGACGGCGCAGGACGACGTGTCGACCCTGCCCTGGTGGACGTGGCGTCGCTGGTCGCAGGCGGCTCGCCCGGGACTGGGCGGCGAACCCCCGATCGACGAGCGAAACCTGCGTGAAGGCCAGGCCGACCTGTTGTGGTCGAACATGGTCCTGCACCACCTGGCGGAGCCGCAGACGGTGTTCGGCCGCTGGCGACAACTGCTCGCCGTCGACGGCATCCTGATGTTCTCGACGCTCGGGCCGGGCACGCTCGAGACGCTGCGGGGCGCCTATCGCCGCGCGGGCTGGGGCCCGCCGCACGCACCCTTCGTCGACATGCACGACCTGGGCGACATGCTGGTGAATGCGGGCTTCGCCGACCCGGTGATGGATCAGGAGGTGATCCGGCTCAGCTGGGCCACCGCGCGCGAGGCGCTGGCCGAGTTGCGGCAGTTGGGTGGCAATGCGGCCCCGGGGCGCTTCGCCGGGTTGCGCACGCCACGCTGGCGCAACGCGCTCGAGTCGACGCTGCAGGCGCGTCGCGACGCGGTGCCGCCGCGGCTTGCGGGTGCAGGCGCCGGCCAGGCATGCGATGGCGCGGGCCTTGACGCCCGCGTGGTGCTGGAGTTCGAAGTGGTCTACGGGCACGCGGTGCGCCCACCTGCGCGCGTGCGCATGGCTGCCGAAAGCACGCTGCCGCTGGCCGAGTTGCGCGGCATGCTGCGAGGGCCGCAGACGGGGTCGAATGGCCCTACCCGCTGAGCTAGAATCCCGCCGCTTTTTTGGCTCGGTGGAACTTCGGCACATGCTGCGCGCCGTCGTACGAGCCGCCGATCCCGACGTCCTTCTCGCGCACCCGGTTGATCGCCAGGTCGATCGCCGGCTTGCTGTGCGCGGGTTTACGAGCACAACACGACTCCAACCCCACCCCGATGACCGCTGCCTTTGTCCCCAGTCGCTGGCCGGCACCGATGCTGCCGTGGCGCAAGGCCGGTGCAGCGGCGGGCCACCGCCCGCGGCTGCGGTTCGGGCGCGAAGTGGCGCTCACCGACGAGCGGGGTGCGCCGCGCGCCGTGCAGTGGCAGCTGCGCCGCAACTGCTCGGTGACGCCGGCCCAGATGCTTGCGGCCTACGGCCTGCTTTGTGCGCTGTCGCTGGCGGTGGCGCTTTTCCTGTGGTTCAACGGCGTGCGCGTCGTGCTGGCCTTCACCGGGTTCGAGTTGATGCTGCTCGGGCTGGCGATGCTGGTCTTTGCCCGCCATGCCGGCGACCGCGAGACACTCACGCTGGTGGGCGGCTCGCTGCTGGTCGAGCGCGCCACCGGCTCCAAGGTTGAGTGCGCAGCGTTCCAGGCTGACTGGCTGACGGTGGAGCCCGCCGCAGGCCAGAACTCGCTGGTCAAGCTGGCCGGAGGAGGGCGCGAGATGCGCGTGGGGCGCCACCTGCGCCCCGAGGCGCGCGCCGAGTTCGCGCAGGAGCTGCGGCGCGTGGTCCGGCAGGCGGGCGCCGCACCTGATGAATCGATCCGCCCGCGACCGACCGCGGCCGAAACACCCTAGAAGAACCGACGAGCAACCGATGAGCACGATGAGCACCGTTTCGGAAATCGGGCAGCGCCAACCGCCACGGCGGCAGGCGGGGCCAGGCGCGCTCGGCGCCGCACTGGCGGGGCTGCTGCTGGCCGGCCCGGCGTGGGCCGTGAAGGACCTGCCGGGCGGCCCGGCGGTCAATCAGTTGAACCTGCACCCGCCGGTCACGCGGATCGCCGAGAACGTGCACTGGCTGCACTGGGTGATGCTGCTCATCTGCCTGGCGATCTTCGTCGTCGTCTTCGGCGTGATGTTCTATTCGATCATCAAGCACCGCAAGTCGCTGGGTCACGAGGCGGCCACCTTCCACGAGAGCACGGCGGTGGAGATCGCGTGGACGGTGGTGCCGTTCATCATCGTCATCGCCATGGGTGCGATGGCCACCAAGACGGTGGTGGCGATGAAGGACACCTCCAATCCCGACCTGACCATCAAGGTCACCGGCTACCAGTGGAAGTGGGGCTACGACTATCTCAAGGGTGAGGGCGAGGGCATCGGGTTCCTCTCCACGCTGGACGTCGCGCACCGTGCGATGAGTGACTCCGGCAAGCCGCCGGCCGACGTGCAGGACTACCTGCTGAAGGTCGACAACCCGCTGGTGGTGCCGGTGAACAAGAAGATCCGCATCATCACCACGGCCAACGACGTGATCCACGCCTGGATGGTGCCGTCGCTGGCGGTGAAGCAGGACGCGATCCCCGGCTTCGTGCGCGACACCTGGTTCCGCGCCGAGAAGACCGGCGACTTCTACGGCCAGTGCGCCGAGCTGTGCGGCAAGGAGCACGCCTACATGCCGATCCACGTGAAGGTGGTGTCGGAGGCCGAGTACGCCAAGTGGGTGGAGGGCAGGAAGAAGGCGATGGCCGCCGCGGCCGACGACCCGAACAAGGTCTGGCAGCTCGAGGAGCTGGTGGCCCGCGGCGAGAAGGTCTATGCGGCCAACTGCGCGGCCTGCCACCAGGCCAGCGGCAAGGGCGCCGGGCCGATCAAGCCGCTGGACGGCAGCGCCATGGTGCTGGGCGACCCGGCCGCGCAGATCAAGGTCCTGCTCAACGGCGCGGCCAATGGTGCGATGCCGGCGTGGAAGCAGCTTTCCGACACCGAGCTCGCCGCGGTCATCACCTACACGAAGAACTCGTGGGGCAACAAGAGCGGCAAGCTCGTGCAGCCTTCCGAGATCGTGGCGGCGCGCAAGCAGTGACGCGCACCGACCCCCGAACAGCCTTTCGCGGATTGACAACACCATGAGTGCAGTTCTCGACCATCCCGCCCACGGTCACGGCCACCACGACGACCATGCGCACGGCGCTCCGCACGGCTGGCGCCGCTGGGTGTTTGCGACCAACCACAAGGACATCGGCACGATGTACCTGCTGTTCAGCTTCACGATGCTGATGCTGGGCGGCGTGCTGGCCTTGGGCATCCGCGCCGAGCTGTTCCAGCCGGGGCTGCAGTACATCAACCCGGAGCTGTTCAACCAGCTGACCACGATGCACGGCATCATCATGGTCTTCGGCGCCATCATGCCGGCGTTCGTGGGCTTCGCGAACTGGCTGATCCCGCTGCAGGTGGGCGCGGCCGACATGGCCTTCGCGCGCATGAACAACCTCAGCTTCTGGCTGCTTATCCCGGCGGCCATCATGGTGGCGGGCTCGTTCTTCGTGCCCGGCGGCGCCCCGAGCGCCGGCTGGACCATCTACGCGCCGCTGACGCTGCAGATGGGCCCCAGCATGGACATGGCGATCTTCGCGCTGCACATCATGGGCGCGAGTTCGATCATGGGCTCGATCAAC
>JAEUPD010000072.1 GCA_016788525.1 Rubrivivax sp. | reverse complement strand
GTTGGTGGGCCCGTAGGTGATGTACTTGGTGAACTCGGCCTGGTAGGCGGGCTTGCTGATCTCGCCCAGGAACTTCATCGCCAGGTCCTTGTTCGGCGCGCCCTTGGGGATGCCGAAGCAGTCGTAGTCCAGCAGCGCCTGGTTGAAGGTGTAGGCGACCTTGCCGCCGTCCTTGGCGGCCACGTCGAAGCGGCCGTTCCAGCCGGTGGTCATGTCGACCTCGCCGTCCTTCATCAGCTGCGCGTGCTGCGCGCCGGAACTCCACCACACCGCGATGTGCGGCTTCAGTTCCTTGATCTTCTTGATCGCCCGCTCGATGCCGCCGGGCTGCGACAGCACCTCGTACACCTTGTTCGGCGGCACGCCGTCGGCCATCAGCGCGGGCTCCAGCGCGCCGGCCACGCCCTTGCGGTAGGCGCGCTTGCCGGGAAACTTCTTCACGTCCCAGAAATCGGCCCAGCTCTGCGGGCCCTTGTCACCATAGGTCTTGGTGTTCCAGGCCAGCACGGTGGAGAAGACGTCGCCGCCCACGCAGTACTCGGTGGCCAGGCCGGGCGCGAAGTTGGAGATGTCGATGACCTTGTAGTCAAGCTTTTCGAGAATGCCCTCGGCGCCCGCACGCGCCGCGCTGCCCGAGCCGCTGGCCACGATGTCCCAGGTCACGGCGCCGGCCTTCACTTTCAGCCGCAGGTCGGCGATGCCGGTGTAGGTCTCTTCCTTGACCTTGATCTTCATCGCCTTGGCGGCGGGCTGGAACAGCGCCTTGCTCTGCCCCTCCTGGTACGCGCCACCGAAGGAGACGACGGTGATCTCCTGCGCGAAGGCAGGGGCGGCCAGCAGGGCGGCGGTGGCGCAGGCAGCGGCGGTGGCACGGAACATGGCAGCGTTCTCCTCAAGAGACCCGAGCAGGGCCGGGGCAGTGTCTGCACGAAGCGGCCGCACCGACAGGGCCATTCTGGTTGCACCGACAGACCGTTTTGCCCCAACCCTGTGAGGGTCTGCGCCGCTCGCGGCCACGGCGGGCGCACCCTAGCATCGGCAAGCCGCCGCGGCCACGGGGATATCGCTCACCGAGCGGCCGGCAGGTCCTCGTGATGAACCTCGCTTCTCAGCCGCCCTCAGCCAGCTCAGCCCGCACTGCGTTTGTCGTCGGTGCCGGCATTGTCGGCATCTGCTGTGCCATCGAGCTGCGCCGGCGCGGCCTGGCCGTCACGCTGCTGGACCGCCTCGCGCCGGCTGAGGCCTGCAGCGCCGGCAACGCCGGCATCCTGGCCGCGCACGGTGTGGTGCCCATCGGCCTGCCCGGCCTGCATGCGCATGGCGCGGCCATGCTGCTCTCGCGCGACAGCCCGCTCGTGCTGCGGCTGGGCTCGCTGCACCACGCCGTGCCGTGGGTCATGCGCATGCTGCGCAGCGCCAACGAGCCACAGGTGCACCGCACCGCCACCGCGATGAAGGCGCTGTACGGCAGCACAGTGGCCAGGCACCAGGCCTTGGCGGCCGAAGCCGGTGTGCCCGAGCTGATTCGCGCGCAACCCGGCCTGTACGTACACCCTGAGGCGAACGGCATCGACCTCGCCGGCGGCCTGGCCTGGCAACTGCGCCGCGAGCACGGCGCACAGATCGAAGTGCTGGAAGGCGCCGCCCTGCGCGAAGCCGAGCCCGCCTTGTCCCCCGCCTACACGCGCGGCGTGCGCATGGGGCCGATGGCGCATACCGTCCACCCGCAGCGGCTGGCGCGCGCCTACGCCGCGCTCGCGCAGCGCCTGGGCGTGGCCGTCGTTCGCGACGAGCTGCGCGCGCTGCAGCCGCCGGCCGGCGGCAGCGGCCCGGTGCAGTTGCTGGCCGCACACCAGCACCACACGGCCGACGTGGTGGTGCTGGCCACCGGTGCCTGGACGGCGCCGCTCGTTCGGCCGCTGGGCCTGAAGCTGCCGCTCCTGGCCGAGCGGGGCTATCACGTCACCTACGCCGACCCGGGCCTCGAGCTGAACCATGTCGTCAGCGACATCGCCGCCCATGTGGCCGTGACGTCGATGGAGCCCGGCTTGCGCATCGCCGGCACCGAGGAGATCGGCCTGGCCGATGCGCCGCCCGACTGGCGTCGCGCCGAGGTGCTGCACCGCCTGGCGCAGCGCATGTTTCCCGGCGCGCGCCTCACGCAGGGCAGCCGATGGATGGGCCCGCGGCCCGGCTTGCCCGACAGCCTGCCGGCCATCGGCCCCGTGCCGGGTGTGGCGGCCGTGTGGGTGGCCGGCGGCCACGGGCACCTGGGCCTGACCGGCGCGCCGCATACCGGTGAGCTCGTGGCGCGCGGTGTCTGCGGCGAGCCACTGGGCCTGGCGCCCGGCGCCTACTCGCCTTCGCGCTTCATGGGGTCGGCGCGATCGAGGTGATCGATGCAATGGGCGAGCCTGCTGCGCCCGCGCAGCCGCCGCAGCACCAGCCTCACAAGCGCCCCGCCACCCCCTTGAGCTTGCTGTAGCTGCGCAGCGCTTCCATGCCCTTCTCGCGGCCGAAGCCCGAGCCGCGGTTGCCGCCGAAGGGCAGCTCGATGCCACCGGCGAAGTACTCGTTGACGAACACCTGCCCGGCATCCACCGCGCGCGCCAGTCGCTCGGCGGCCGAAAGGTCGCGCGTGAACACGCCGGCGGCCAGCGCGTAGCGCGTGCCGTTGGCCAGCGCCGCCGCTTCTTCGAGTTCGCCGTCGAACACTTGCACGGCGAGCACCGGGCCGAAGATCTCGTGCTGCACGCACTCGTCATCGGGTGCCAGCGCATCGAGCACCGTCGGCTCATAGAACCAGCCGGCGCCGGTGGCCGGGTCGGTGGCCGGCCGGCCACCGCAGCGAACTGCCACGCCACGCAGCCGCGCGCGCTGCACGAAGCCGTCGGCGCGGGCCTGCTGCACCTGCGAGATGAGCGGCCCCATGCCCTCGTCGCGCAGGCCATGGGCCAGCGTGATGGCACGTGCCCGCGCGCAGAGGCGCTCGAGGAAGGGTTCGTGCAAAGCGCGCGCAATCACCAGGCGCGAGCCGGCGCTGCAGATCTGCCCGGCGTTCTCGAAGATGGCACCGAGCACCTGCTCCACCGCGAGTTCGAGGTCGGCGTCGGCCAGCACGATGACCGGCGACTTGCCGCCCAGTTCCAGCACCAGCCGCGTCACGTGGGTGGCGGCGGCACGCATCACCGCCTGGCCGGTGGCCAGGCTGCCGGTGAACGTGATGTGGTCGACGCCGCCATGCGCCACCAGCGGGGCGCCCGCCGCCGCGCCCGTGCCGGCCACGACGTTGAACGCGCCCGCCGGCCAGCCGGCCTCGTGCAGCAAGGCGGCCAGCATCAGCGCGGTCAGCGGCGTGGGGTCGGCGGGTTTCAGCACCACCGCGTTGCCGGCGGCCAGCGCCGGCGCCACGCCGCGCGCGGCCGTGGACAGCGGGTAGTTCCACGGCACGATCTGGGCCGCCACGCCCACCGGCTCCCACACCGTGCGGCCGAAGTGCCGCGGGCCCAGCGGCAGCGTCTCACCGTGCAGCTTGTCGCAGGCACCGGCGTAGTACTCGAAGGTGCGGGCGGCGCCAGCCACATCGCCCAGCGACTCCGACAGGCGCTTGCCGCTGCTCAGCGTCTCGGCCACCGCCAGCGGCTCGGCGCGCGCGCGGATCAACTGCGCCGCGCGCAGCAGCAGGCGGCCGCGCTCAGCCGGGATCAGTTGCGCGAGTGCGCCGCGAAAGGCAGCTTGCGCGGCGCGCACCGCGCGGTCGATGTCCTCTGCGCCGCCGGCGGCCACCTCGATGAACGGGCGGCCCGTGCCGGGGTCCTCGATCGGCAGGCGCCCGCCATCGGCACTCTCGCACCACTGCCCGCCGATGAAGTGCTGCTGCGGCATGGCGTCGATGCCGCCGCGTTGCTGTGCCTGCTTCACCAGCGCAGCCAGCGACGCACTCATGCCCATGCCCTCAACCCTCGCCGCTCGCGCTCACCACTCAGCTCCACTCGCTCACCTGGCGCGTGGCGCCTGCCAGCCACGCCGGCGAAATTTCCACCCCCCAGCCAGGCGCATCGCTCACCGCGACGCGGCCGTTCCTCACCGCGTACGGTGATTCGACATACAGACCTTCCTGCCAAGGGTAGTAGTCGGCGCCTTCGATCGAGAACTCCAGGTACGGCCCGGCATTCGGAATCGCACGCAGCAGGTGCATGGTGAACAGCGTCACCAGCGACAGGTTGGCGCTGTGCGGCGTGACCGGCAGCCCCGCCTCGCGCGCCAGCGCCACCACCTGCAGCGTGCGGGCGATGCCGCCCATGTAGCACACGTCTGGCTGCAGCACGTCCACCGCGCGCGTGGCCACCATGTGCCGCCACGCGGGCAGATAGTTGTCCTGCTCGCCGCCGGTCACGTCCAGCCCGCTGAGCGCCTCGCGCACCTGTCTTGTCTGCTCCATCTCCCAGTAGGGGCAGGGCTCCTCGAAATGGCACACGCCATGCGCCTGCAGCAGCTGCCCCACCTCGATGGCGCGCGCCGGGCTGAAGCCGCTGTTGGCGTCGACGAGCAACGTGGCGTCGGCGCCGAGCGCGGCGCGCACTGCGGGCACGATGGCCTCGGTGCGGCCCGGCCACTCGTCGACGTCGTGGCCGAACTCGGCGCCGATGCGGAACTTGAAGGCGTCGAAGCCGTAGCGCTCGCGCAGTTCACGGAAGCGCCGCGCCTCCTGCTCGGGCCGGATGTCGCGCTTCATGCTGCTGGCGTAGGCGCGCAGCGGGCCGGGGGTGCCACCGAGCAACGTGCAAACCGGTTGACCTTCGAGGCGGCCGAACAAGTCCCACAGCGCGGTGTCGACGCCACCGATGGCGCGGTACAGGTGCGAGCCGGGGAACTTGAGCTCGCGCTCGCAGGCGCGCTCCACCAGCGACGCGATGCTGGCCGTGCCGGCGAGCGGCTGCCCCAGCACCCACGGCGCCACCTGGCGGTGCAGCACCAGCGCGCTGATGTCGGGGTGGTAGGTCGACACCTGGCCCCAACCCACCGCGCCGTCGCTCGCCGTGACACGCACGAAGCCCACCTCGTCGCGGCAGAAGGTCTCGATGCGGCGCAGCTTCATCATCGTCGGCCGATCATCGCCAGCGCCCGCGGCGCCAGGCAGGTCCATTCTGATTCTTTCGTGATACCGTTTCCCGGCACCGGCAGCGCCATGCGGCGCACGACATCAACGCGAGGAGCGCGGTTCATCATGGTCAAGCGGGCAGGCGGCGCGTTGCTGTGGTCGATCCGCATCGACCCGCACTCGTCGCGGCCGATGAGCAGCCAGCTGCACCACGCGCTGCGCGAGCTCATCCTGGCCGGCGCCATCGCCGTGGGCGAGCGGCTGCCCGCCAGCCGCACGCTGGCGCGCGAGCTGAAGCTGTCGCGCACCACCGTCATCGAGGCCTTCGACCGCCTCACCGCCGAAGGGCTGATCGAATCGCGCGTGGGCGCCGGCGCCTTCGTCAGTGCGGCGCTCTCCGCGCCGCGCCCGCGGGCGCTGCCGCGCAAGGCCACCCTGCTCACGCAGCCGCCGCGGCTGGCCGCGGCCGTGCAGCAGCGGCTACCGCATCTGGCCGACCGCTCGCAGCTGCCGCGCGCGGCGCGTGCCTTCACCACCGCCCTGCCGGCGTTCGACGAGTTTCCGATGGCGCAGTGGGCGCGGCTGGCCGCGCGCCACTGGCGCAGCCAGCGTGCCGGGGTGATGGGCTACGGCGAGCCGCTGGGCCATGCGCCACTGCGCGAGGCGATCGCACTGCACCTGCGCGCCAACCGCGGCATCGTGTGCGACGCGGCGCAGGTGTTCATCGTCGGTGGCGCGCAGCAGGCGTTCTCGCTGGTGGCCGAGCTGCTGCTCGACCCCGGCGACGCGGTGTGGTTCGAGAACCCCGGCGCCATCGGCGCGCGCAACAGCCTGGTGGCCGCCGGCGCACGGCTGGTGCCGGTGCGCGTGGACGAGCAAGGGCTCGACGTGCTCGAGGGCCTGCGCCTCGCGCCCGGCTTTCGCCTGGCCTTCGTGACGCCTTCGCACCAGCAACCGCTGGGCGTGGTGATGAGCTTGACGCGGCGCTTCGCGCTGCTGCAGGCCGCCGAGGAAGCCGGCGCCTGGGTGATCGAAGACGATTACGACGGCGAGTTCTCGTTCGGCGGCGAGCCGCTGCCCACGCTGAAGAGCGTGGACGCCGGCGAGCGCGTGGTCTACGTCGGCACCTTCAGCAAGTCGCTGTTCCCGTCGCTGCGCCTGGGCTACCTGCTGGCGCCGCCGGCGCTGGTGCCGGCGCTGGAGGCGCTGATGTGCCGCGTGCTGAGCGGCGTTCCCACGCACTCGCAGGCGGTGGTGGCCGAGTTCATCGGCGAGGGCCACTTCGCCGCGCACCTGCGGCGCATGCGGCGGCTCTATGCCGAGCGGCACGAGGCGCTGCACAGCGCCGCCGCCACGCACCTGGAGGGCGCACTGCGCGTTGCGCGCAGCGCCAGCGGGCTGCACACGGTGGCGCACTTCGCGCCGGGTGATGCTGCTGCGTGCGACGAGCACGCCCTGGTGGCCGCCGCGGCCGCGCGCGGCGTGACGCTGGCGCCGATCGGCCGCTACGCCATCGCCCCGGTTCCCGAGGCGCAGCGTGGTGTGGTGCTGGGCTTCGGCGGCATCGCGCCCGGGCCGATCGACCAGGGCGTTCGCGCGCTCGCCGCGGCGCTTGACGATCTGCGCCGCGCCCAAGGGCGGCCGCAGCCTTCGGCCCGCGTCCCGGCCTGACCGCGACTGGCAAGCCCGGCCGCCCGCCGGGTGCGCCCGAGCCTTCAAGCCGCCTTGGCCAGCCGCAACCCGCCCGCCGTCAGCCGATACAGGCTGGCCGGCGGCCAACCGTCGACGACATCGCGCGCGACGAGCTCATTGGCCGCCAGCGACTGCAGCCCTTGCGACAGTGCCCGCGGCGTGGCCGGCGCCAGCACGCGAGCCAGCTCGTTGAAGCGCGCTTCGCCCGGGCCGATGGCGCGAATCAGCGGCATGCCCCAGCGCGTGAGCGCGCCCGGGCCGAGCCCGAGCTCGACCTGCGCGGTGGCGATCGACAGCGCCCCGGCAGCCAGGCGTTTGCCCAGCGGCGTCAGCAGGTACTCGGGGCGCAGCGGGTGGCCGTGGCCGGGGTTGCGCATCACCCAGCCGGCCGCCACGGCGGCCTCGAGCGTGCGCGCCAGGCTGTCGCGCGGCAGCGCCAACCGGTGCACCAGTTCGACGAAGCGCGCCCCGCGGTGCGCGTCGAGATCGGCCAGCAGCGCCACCGCCCACCGGTGGCGGCCGAGGGCGACGAGTTCGTCGAGCGACAGGCTTGCGCGCATGGGCTACTTAGTATACTTTCCAGACCGTTGCCGCTCGCCGGCAACCTTCAACTCCCACATTCGGAAACAGTGAGAGCAACCCATGGCCCTGAACTACGTACCCGAACTGACCGCCTCCGTCGGCGTGACCAGCCTCGACGCGTCGATCGACTGGTACCGCAAGGTGCTCGGTTTCGAGCTGCTGTATCGCGTGGACAAGTTGGGCTGGTGCGAGCTGTCCACCGGCGTGCCCGGCGTCAGCGTGGGCCTGTCGCAGAACGAGAAGGTGGCGCAAGGCGGCGGCGCCACCAACGTGTGGGGCGTGAAGGACATCGACCAGGCGAAGGCGCACCTGGACGAGCACGGCGTGAGGCTGGACGGCGGCATCCAGCACATCCCCGACATGGTCAAGCTGCTCACCTTCTACGACCCGGATGGCAACGCGATGATGTTTGCCCAGTCGCTGGCCAAGTCGGGCTGAGGGCCGCGAGGCTCGCCGGACAGCCGGCGTTCAACGCCGGAGCGGGTCGCTGCGGCGCGCGCCGCTGCAAACAGCCTTGCCGGTGTGCCACGGCCAGTGGTCTGGCACTCCGGCCAAAGTGGCGCTGCCGCCGCGTGCGCCGGCTGTGGCACCCTTGCGGCAGCCGGCGCACCGCCGCCGGGCCGGGAACCCAGTGCACGCAGCGCAGTTCGACTACATCATCGTCGGCGCCGGCTCGGCCGGCTGCGTGCTGGCCAATCGCCTCAGTGCGGACGGTCGGTACCGCGTGCTGCTGCTGGAAGCCGGCGGCAGCGACCGGCGGCTGCGCGTGCAGCTGCCCATCGGCTACGGCCTGTCGTTCTTCGACCCGCGCCTGAACTGGATGCTGCACACACAGCCCGAACCGGCGCTGGGCGGGCGCAGCGGCTACTGGCCGCGCGGCAAGGTGCTGGGCGGCTCGAGCAGCATCAACGCCATGGTGTGGGTGCGCGGCCAGCCGGAGGACTACGAACACTGGCAGTCGCTCGGCAACCCCGGCTGGGGCTGGCGCGATGTGGCGCCGGTGTTCGAGCGCACCGAGGCCGTGCAGGGCGAGGCGCTGGCTGCGCAGCCCGGCCGTGGCCGCAGCGGCCCGGTGGCCGTGCGCGACCTCGCGCGCGACGCCCACCCGCTGTGCGCCGTGTACCTGCGCGCCGCGGCCCAGGCCGGGCTGCCGCTGAGCGGCGGGTTCAATGCCGCCAGCACGGCGCAGATCGAGGGCGCGGGACTGTACGAGATCAACACGCGGGGTGGCCTGCGCATGTCGGCCGCGCGCGCCTATCTGCGGCCGGCGGCGCGGCGGCCGAACCTCACCGTGGCCACTCACGCCGCAGCCACGCGCGTGCTGTTCGAGGGCCGGCGCGCGGTGGGCGTGGCCTTCCGGCAGGGTGGCGCGCCGCATCAGGCGCGCGCGCAGCGCGAGGTGATCCTCAGTGCCGGCGCGGTGCACTCGCCGCTCTTGCTGCAAGCCTCGGGTGTGGGGCCGGCGGCGCTGCTGCGCGAGCTGGGCATCGCGGCCGTGCTGGCCAACGAGAACGTCGGCCGCCACCTGCAGGACCACCTGTGCATCGACCACATCTACCGCACCCGCGTGCGCACGCTCAACCAGGAGCTGCGGCCGTGGTCGGGGCGAGTGCGCGCGGCGCTGCGTTACGTGCTCACGCGCGGCGGGCCGCTGGCGCTGAGCGTCAATCAGGGCGGCGGCTTCATCCGCTCGCGGCCCGAGGTGCCGCGGCCCGACCTGCAGCTGTACTTCTCGCCGGTGAGCTATACGCGCGCGCCGGCGGGCGAGCGCCCGCTGATGAGCCCCGACCCCTTCCCCGGCATGCTGCTGAGCGCGCAGCCGTGCCGCCCGCAAAGCCGTGGCGAGCTGCGCCTGCGCAGCCCGGATGTGCTGGATGCGCCGGTCATTGAACCGCACGCGCTTGAAGCGCCCGGGGACCTGCCGGTGCTGCTGGCCGGTGCCCGCTGGCTGCGCCGGCTGGCCGCGGCACCGGCGTTTGCCGAGGTCATCAGCGAGGAGCTGCTGCCCGGCCCCGCGGCGCAGAGCGACGAGGCGCTGATCGCCGACATCCGCCGCCGCGCCGGCACCGTGTTCCACCCCTGCGGCACCTGCCGCATGGGCCCAGAGGCCGAGGGCGCGGTGGTCGATGCCCAGCTGCGTGTGCACGGCGTCCAGGCGCTGCGTATCGTCGATGCCTCCGTGTTCCCCACCATTCCTTCAGGCAACACCAACGCGCCCGCGATCATGGTGGGCGAACGCGGGGCCGACCTCGTGCTGCAGGCGGCAGGCTGAGCCCGAACCGAGGCTCATGCCGAGGCCATGTCCGCGGCCTTCCCGCACCCCTCCATGCGGCACCGGCCGCTGTCGAACCTCAATCCTTCCTCGAGCCGCCCCACCGATGTCCACCACCCCTTTCGCTGCCGATGCCCGCATGGTCCCCTACTGGTGGGACCACGTGCCGCGCCCGCACCTGCCCGACGTGGCGTTGCCACCGGAAGTGGATGTGCTGGTGGTGGGCTCGGGCTACACCGGACTGCACGCCGCACTGCAGACCGCGCGCGCCGGGCGCAGCACGCTCGTGCTGGATGCCGAAGACGCCGGCTGGGGCTGCAGCACGCGCAACGGCGGCCAGGTGTCCACCAGCATCAAGCCCGGATTCGCCGAGCTGGCGCGCCGCCACGGCGAGGCGCGCTCGCGCGAGATCATGCGTGAAGGCCAGCGCTCGCTGCAGTGGCTCGGCGAGTTCATCACCGACGAAGGCATCGACTGCGACTGGGGCGTGGTGGGCCGCTTCCACGCCGCGCACAACGCGCGCCAGTTCGAGCTGCTGGCCCACGCCGCCACGCACCAGGCCCCCGGCCTTGAGGTGCCCGCC
Source organism: Rubrivivax sp. (assembly GCA_016788525.1). Taxonomy (GTDB): domain Bacteria; phylum Pseudomonadota; class Gammaproteobacteria; order Burkholderiales; family Burkholderiaceae_C; genus Rubrivivax. The sequence goes on along the minus strand of JAEUPD010000072.1, from coordinate 15,369 downwards.
GAGGTGGTGCCACGCGCCGAGCAGCGGCGTGAAATCGGCACCGAGGCCTACTGGGGTGGCGTGCTGTACCCCGCCCACGCCAGCGTCGATCCGGCGCGCTACCACCAGGGCCTGCTGCAGCGCGCGCAGGCAGCCGGTGCCACGGTGGTACCGCGCTGCGCGGTGAACCGCATCGAGCGCGGCGGCACGCAGCGCACCGCGGGCCACCTCGTGCACACCGCGCGCGGCACGGTGCGCGCCCGCGATGTCGTCGTCGCCACCAACGGCTACACGGGGCCGCTCACGCCGTGGCTGCGCCGGCGCGTCATCCCGATCGGCAGCTACATCATCGCCACCGAGCCGCTGGCGCCCGGGGTGATCGAGCGGCTGATCCCGCGCAACCGCATCGTCAGCGACACGCGGCGCGTGGTGTACTACTACCGCGCCTCGCCCGACCGCCAGCGCATCCTCTTCGGCGGGCGTGTCTCCACCGACGAGACCGACCCGCGCGTGAGCGGCCCGCTGCTGCACGCCGACCTGGCGGCGCTGTTCCCCGAGCTGGCCGCCGCGCGCATCTCGCACTCGTGGGCGGGCTTCGTGGCCTACACCTTCGACACGCTGGCGCACGTGGGCTGCCACGACGGGGTCCACTACGCGATGGGCTACTGCGGCTCGGGCGTGGGCATGGGCAGCTACCTCGGCATGCGCATCGGCCAGCAAGTGCTGGGGCGGGCCGAGGGCCGCACCGCGTTCGACGAGCTGCCATTCCAGACGCGGCCGCTGTACACGGGGCGGCCCTGGTTCCTGGCCGCTTCGGTGCGCTGGTACCGCTGGCTCGATTCGCGAGGGGTTTGACGTGACCTGCGTGCCCACCTTTCACACTGCGCGCCTCGTGCTGCGCGCCTTCACCGAGGCCGACCTCGATGCCTACGGCGCGATGTGTGCCGACGAGGAGGTCATGCGCCACATCGGCGCCGGCGGCCCGGTGGGGCGCGACATCGCCTGGCGGCAGATGGCATTGTTCGCCGGGCACTGGGCGCTGAAGGGCTACGGCATGTGGGCGCTCGAGGACCGCGCCACCGGTGCGCTGGTCGGCCGCGCGGGCTTCCTCAACCCCGAAGGCTGGCCGGCCAACGAACTGGGCTGGCTGCTCGCGCGCCCGCACTGGGGTCATGGCCTCGCACACGAAGCGGCAGGGGCGGCGCGCGCACATGGGCGGCGGGCCCTGGAGCTGACCGGCAAGCTCATCAGCCTTATCCGCGCAGAGAACCTGCGCTCCATCGCGCTGGCCCGACGGCTGGGTGCCGAGCACGAGGAGACGATCGAGTTCATGGGCGGCGTGGCGCAGATGTGGCGCCACCCGGCCGCAGAGCCGCTCGCGTGACCCGGCGCACGCCGTGGGCGGCCCGGCCCGTGGCCGGTGCCGGTCGGCCGCCGTGGCCGCCGGTACGCGAAGTGGAGTGCACACCCTAGGAATCCGCCGTGCTTTGGGTGTCGCTCTCTAGGCCCCGCCCGGCACACTGGCTGCGTCATCAACGACTTCCACGACGAGCAGCACCATGACGACCCAGTCCCTGGCCCACGTGACGCAGGAAACCCTCGACAACTACCACCTGGCCGCGACGCAGGCCGTGGCCGCCTACCGCGCCGGCAGCGAGCGACTGGTGCGCGTGATGAGCGATGCGGTCGAACTGCAGGTCGTGCCCGCCGCCGCAAAGCTGGCGCCCAAGGCCGCCGAGCGCGTGGACGTGCTGCGCAGCAACGTCAGCACCATCGTCGTGAAGGGCCTGGACCAGGTCGTCGGCGGCGCCGAGTTCGCGCTCGGCCGCGGCCACGAAGTGGCCACCGCCCAGTTGAGCAAGGCCGCGGAGTTCACCGCCGGCATCGAGAGCGCCACGCTGACCAGCGGCCTGGACACCGCGGCGCGCCTGTCGCTGCCGCTGGCCAAGCTCGCGCTGGTCGTCTCCGGCAAGGTGGCCGAAGGCGCCACCGCACTGGCCGGTGCAGCCGGCGTGCGGCCGATGGCCGAGGTGAAGAAGGCGGCGCGCAAGGTGCGTGCCGCAGGCCGGCAGGCCCGCAAGGCCGTGGCCCCGGTGGTCAAGCGTGCGCGACGCACGGCCAAGAAGGCTGTCCTCGCGGGCTGATCCACGTCACGCGGGCCAGGCTCGCAACAGGCGGGCCGCACCCGCGAAGCCCCGCTCACCAGCGGAGTCCCTTCCCCCAAGCCCGGCCTCGCGCCGGGCTTCGCCATTGGCGCCCGCGAACAGCGGCACCGTGATGTGCCGCACCGAACCGCACCGGGTGCCCGCGGCTCGCTCAAGCGAGCGTGCCCGCGGCTCGCCCTCGCGAACGTGCCTGCGGCTCGCCCTCGCGAACGTGCCCGCGGCTCGCTGGGCAAGCGTGCCGGTGGCGGGCCACGCCAAGCCGGCCGTGGGCCCATCAACCCCGGCGGTGCGGCGCCGCGCTCGCTTCGCTAGCATCCGGCGCATGCCGAATCGGCCACATCCCCGCGCACAAAGCGGCTCGGCAGCGCCGGCGTCGAAGGGACCACGCCGGCGCCTGCGGCGCGCCGCGCTGGTGGCTGCGGCGCTGGCGGCTGCCGTGGCACTGCCCGGCTGCGCCATCCTCGATCAGAAGCAGCGCCAATGGGTCTTCCAGCCGAGCGACCGCACCTGGGGCGCGGGCCTCGCCGCTGCCGAAGGCATGCACGACGTCTGGATCGACTTCCGCTCCCAGGTGACGGGTGAGGACACGCGCCTCCATGGACTGTGGCTGCCGCAGGCACGTGCCGATGCGCCCACCCTGCTGTACCTGCACGGCGCGCGCTGGGACGTGCGCGGCAGCGCGCCGCGCATGCGGCGGCTCCACGACCTGGGCTTCGCAGTGCTGGGCATCGACTACCGCGGCTTCGGCCGCAGCGCCAACGGCGAGTTGCCCAGCGAGGAGATGGCCTACGAGGACGCGCGCGCAGCGTGGGACTGGTTGGCCCGCCACGGCGCCCCCGGGGCGCGGCGCTTCGTCTTCGGGCACTCGCTGGGCGGGGCGATTGCGGTGGACCTGGCCGCGCAGGTGCCCGACCTCTCCGGCCTCATCGTCGAAGGCAGCTTCACCTCGCTGCGCGACCTGCTGGCCACGTTCAAGTGGGGCTGGCTGCCGGTGGGTCCGCTGCTGACGCAGCGCTTCGAGGCCGCCGAGCGCATGCCGCGCGTGCGCGCCCCGGTGCTGGTGGTGCACGGCGACAGCGACCGCCTGGTGCCCCCGGAGATCGGCCGCGCGCTCTACGACAGTGCCCCTGAGCCCAAGCGTTTCGTGCTGGTGCCCGGCGGCAGCCATCACAACACCAACTGGGTGGGGCTGGAGCACTATCGCGTCGCGGTGCGCGAGATGTTCGGCATCGGCGGAGGGCGCCCGCGCGCAGGGCCATGAAGGCATCGGCGCGTGCCTGCACGTCACCGTCTGCGGCCACGCCCGGCACTCGGCGGCAACGCGGCAGCCATGCCGGTGCCGTTCACGCGGGTTCGAGGTAGCGCGCCTCCAGGCGCTGGAGGGCTGCGTCGTCCAGTCCGATGCGGCGGCGCAGGTATCCGCCAGCGCCATCGGGCTGCGCATCGATGACCTCGAAAACCGTGTCCAGGTAGCTCACCTGCACGCCCCACAGCGCCTGCAGCACTTCGGGCGCGATGCCCGGCCGCGGCGCCCAGGGCGGGCGGTACACGGCGTTGGTGAGCAGGTAGTCCTCCACCACCGTCTGGCGCGGAACGCCCAAGGCCACCAGCAGCAGCGCCGCAGCGACGCCGGTGCGGTCCTTGCCCGCAGTGCAGTGGAACACCAGCGGTGCCTCGGCGCGCAGCAGGTGGCCGAAGAACTCGGCAAAGCGCGGCGCCTGATACCTGACCAGGCGGCGGTAGAGGTCGCGCATGAGGCCTTCGACCACCGGCCCGGTGAGGTCGCGACCGCCGCTTTCGATCTCCTGCATGCGCTGCGCCACCGTCGGTTCGATGGACAGTGCGTGCTGTGTCACCCCAGGCACGGCGTACGGCGTGGCGGCGCGTTCCTCCGTGCCGCGGAAGTCCAGCGCCGAACGCACGCCCAGTTGCGCCAGCACGGCATGGTCTTCGGCACTCAGGCCGCCGAGGTGGTCGGAGCGAAAGACGCGCCGCCAGCGCAGGCGCCGGCCGTCACGCCCGATGTAGCCGCCGAGGTCGCGGAAGTTCGTGGCGCCGGCCAGGCGAAGCACTCGCTCGGGATCTGGGTTCATGTTGCGCACTTCTCGGCTTGCATTCGTTCACGCCCCGGCGGCGCCGGGGCAGCCGCGGCGGGCTGCGGCTGACTACATTCGCCCGCACCAAATGAGCAACGACGCCCGCGCGCACGCGCTGGACAACCTGCGCGCCGTGATGATGTGGCTCGGCGTGGTGCTGCACGTCGCGGCGCTGCATCGGCCGCAAGCCGCCGGGCTTGGCTGGCAGGACACCCAGGTGACGCCGGCAGCCGACCTGGTGGTCGCACTCATCCATGCCTTCCGCATGCCGGTGTTCTTCATCGTCGCGGGCTTCTTCGTCGGCCTGCTCGGGCAACGCCTGGGCACCTGGGGCATGCTTCGGCATCGTACCGCGCGCATCGGCTTGCCGCTGCTGGTGCTCGGGCCTCCCATCCTGGCATCGCTCGTCGTGCTGTGCACCCTGCATGCGCAGCCGCCTGGGCAATGGCCGACGCTCGGATTCGACCTGTCCAAGGTGCCGCCCACGGCTTCGGGCAGCCATGTGCAGACGGGGCACCTCTGGTTCGTCTACCAGCTGATGGGGCTGGTGGTGCTGGCAGCGCTGCTTCAGGGCGCCCTCGCCCACACCCCGGCCGCGTGGCGCGGGCGGGCCGCGCAGCGCCTGCAGGCATGGGTTACGCACCCCCTGGCCTGCGTGGTGCTGGCGTTGCCGCTGGCCGTGGCCGGGCGCCACCACAAGGGGGGCGTCCTGGAGGCCTCGGGCGAACTGCTGCCCCCACTGGGGGAGTGGGTGTTCTTCGGCCTGTTCTTCGCCTATGGCGCGCTGCTGTTCCGTCAACGCACGCCGATGCTTGAAACGCTGCAGCGGCGCGTGTTGCCACATGCCGCGGCGGGCGTGTTCTTCTTCGCTCTCGCCGCCGGCCTGTTTGCGTTCTCGGCGCATGCCCCCGGGCAGCTGCCCTACGAGCGCGTCTTCAGCGGCTGGGCCTACAACGCCTGCGCGTGGCTGTGGGCATGGGCACTGATCGGTGGGTTCCTGCGCTGGCTGCCGCGGCAGAACGCCGTGCTGGCCTTCGTGGCAGCGAGCTCCTACTGGATGTACCTCATCCACCTGCCCATCGTGGGACTGACAAGCCTGGTCATTCGCGAGTGGCCTCAGGGCGCGGCGCTGAAGATGGTGCTGAACATCGTGGTCACGTCGGCAGCTTGTCTGGCCACCTACCAGTGGCTGGTGCGCCCCACGGTGTTGGGCACCCTCTTGAACGGCAAGCGCCGGCCCGTGCCCGGCTTGGCTCTCGGCGCCACCCATTGACATGGCTCCTGCACGCCAGCGCGCGGGCAGGCGCACGTGCGGCACGGCGCTCATCGGCGCGAGCGTTTCGCCACTCGGGCTGCGGTCGGAGCAGGCCGGGCCGGTGACGCCGCTGGCGAGGCCGACGGTGTTGCGGCCGGCCGCGCCGCCGAGTCACGCACCACGAGCTCGGCGCGCACCTCGCTTTGCACAGCGTTGGTGAGGCGGCCCTCGAGCCGCGCCAGCAGGTACTCCGCGGCCATCGTCCACATCGCATCCGTTGGCACGTGCATCGTCGTGAGCGCCGGGTGCCACTGGCGCGCGATCTCGAGGTCGTCGAAACCCACCACCGAAAGCTGCTGCGGCACCGCGATGCCCGCGGCCTGGCACTCCAGCAGCGCCCCCAGCGCCAGCACGTCGTTGCCGCACACCAGCGCGGTGGGCGGCGGGCTGGCGGACAGCAACCGGCGCGCGGCTTCGCGCGCCGGTTGCAATGCGTAGGGCGACTCGGCCAGCAGCGCCGCCGGCAGCTTCAGGCCGGCGCGCGCCAGCCCCTCGCGCACACCAGCCACGCGCTCGGCGGCGCGGTCGTTGCCGGCGGTGACGCCAGCCAGCATGGCGATGCGCCGGTGGCCGAGGTCCAGCAGGTACTGCACGGCGCGCATCACTGCCGCACGGTTGCGAAAGCCGACGCAGGCCGCACCCGGAGGTGCCGGGTACGAGCCGGTGTGCACCCAGGGCAGCCCGCGCTGCGCCAGGCGGGCCAGCAGCTCGGGCCGCTGGCTGATGCCGGTGAGTGCCAGGGCATCGACACCGCGCGCCAGCAGCGCCTGCACCTGCGTCAGCTCCTGTTTGGGGTCGTAGTCGCTGAAGGCGATCAGCACCACGCGCCCGGCGGCCGCCATGCGCCGCTGGAACGCCTGGAGCCCCTGCGCGAAGATGGCGTTGTCGATGGTGGGAACCACCACGCCCACCGTACCGCTGCGGTTCAGGCTCAGCGCTCGCGCGCCGGCGTTCGCCACATAGCCCAGCCGCTCCACCGCCGCCAGCACCTTCTCGCGCAGCGCCGGTCGCACGGCGTCGGGCAGGTTGAGCGCGCGCGACACCGTCGCGGTGGACACGCCCGCGGCGCGCGCCACATCGTCGATGGTCGGGCTGGAACTCATGCGATTCAGAAAGCGCTTACAGGATAGCGTGCGCCACCACCTCGGTCCAGTGCTAGGGAAAGCACTGCCTTCCATCGCTTGACAGTGGTGGTCGCTGCGCGCAACCTGTAAGCGTTTACAAGAACCGGCGGGCTCGCTGCCCGGCCTGCCCGCCTCACCCCGGGCCGGCCCGTTGCGACCCACGCCCGCAAAGATCGCATCCCACCCCTGCCAACGCGATGAGCACCGCCGCCGCCCCGCGCACCGCCCGCTGGACCCCCTGGGCCTGGGCCACCGCCGCCGTGGCGCTGACGCTGACGCTGTGGCAGGTGGCCACGGTGACCTTCGGCTGGGTGTCGACGGCCCGTTTCCCGGCGCCAAGAGAGGTGTGGCAGGCCCTCGGGCAGATCAGTGGCGAGGGCTACGCCAACGCGCGCTGGCTGGCGCATGTGCTGCACAGCGTATGGCTGGTGATGATGGGGTTCGTGGTGGCCTCCAGCGCCGGCGTCGCGCTCGGCCTGGCGATGGGTGCCTCCCGCCGCGTCGAGGCACTGGTGAACCCGGTGTTCCTGGTGCTGCGGCCGATCCCGCCGCTGGCCTGGATCCCGCTGGCCATCGTCTGGCTGGGGCTGGGCGATGCGGCCAAGATCATGGTCATCTTCGTCGCCGCGTTCGTGCCCTCGGTGATCAACAGCTACACCGGCGTGCGCCAGATCGACAAGCCGATCTTCGAAGCCGCGGCGATGCTGGACGTGACCGGCTCGCGCTACTGGCGCGAGGTGCTTGTTCCCGGGGCGCTGCCCAGCATCTTCACGGGCTTGCGGCTGTCGCTGCAGGCCTCGTGGACGACGCTGGTGGCCGCCGAGCTGGTGGGTGCCGTGGCGGGCCTGGGCACCATCCTCAACCAGGCCGCGCAGGACATCTTCCCGGCGATGATCCTCGTGGGCATGGCCAGCGTGGCGCTGTGCGGCTGGCTGATGACGCAGGCGCTGGCCTGGGTCGAAGCGCGCGTCACGCCATGGAAGGCGCAGTAGCCATGGCCGCGAACGGCTCGGCATGATCGGCCCGGCCCTGCCCCGCGCCGCGTTCTGGCGGCTCACCGCCATGGGCGCCGCCGGCGCGCTGCTGGTGTGGACGGCAGCAGCGCTCTCGGGCATCACGCCGCGACAGTTCCTGCCCACTCCGTGGGAGGTGCTGGCTCGCCTGGCGCAGCTGAGCGTCGAACCGTTCGTCGGCCACACGCTCTTCGTGCACCTGGCCTCGAGCCTGCAGCGCTTCGCCATGGGCTTCGTGCTGGCGGTCGCCGTGGGCGTGCCGCTGGGCCTGGTGATGGCGTGGTTCACCGTGGTCGACCGGCTGATCACGCCGCTGTTCGAGGCGGTGCGCTTCGTCGCGCCGATCGCCTGGGTGCCGTTTGCCGCGCTGTGGTTCGGCACCGGCATCGGCGGGCCGGTGCTCATCATCTTCATGGGTGCATTCCCGCCGGTGCTCATCAACACATACCGCGGCGCCAGGCACGTCGATCGCAAGTACATCGAGGCTTCGCAGATGCTGGGCGCCGGCGCCTTCCGCGGCATCACGCAGGTGTTGCTGCCCGCCGCCGTGCCCTCCATCGTGGCCGGGCTGCGCATCTCGGCGGGCCTGGGCTGGCAGTCGCTGGTGGGCGCGGAGCTGATCGTCGCTTCCAGCGGCGTGGGCTACCTGATGGTCAAGGGCCAGGCGGCGGTGTCCACGGCCACGGTGATGAGCGGAATGATCGCCATCGGCCTGGTCGGCCTGCTGATCGACATCGCGCTGCGGCGACTGCAGGCGCACATCGAACATCGGCGCGGGCTCTGATCGCAGAACCCGGGCGCAAGAAGCGACGAGGTCCAAGAGGCTTTTCCCGACCATGGCCACCATCCAGTTCAACGGCGTCGGCCGCACCTTCGCCCAGGGCGGCAACCAGTTCGTCGCGCTGCAGGGCATCGACCTCGAGGTGCAGGAGCGCGAGTTCGTCGCCATCGTCGGCCCTTCGGGCTGCGGCAAGACCACCTGCATGCGCATGGCCGCGGGGCTGGAGCACCCGTCGGTCGGGCAGGTGATGGTCGACCGCATCGAAGTCACCCGGCCCGGCCCCGACCGCGCCGTGGTGTTCCAGCAGTTCGCGCTGTTTCCGTGGAAGAGCGTGTGGGACAACATCGAGTTCGGTCTGCACTCGCTGCGCGTGCCTGCCGCCGAGCGCAAGCGGCGCATCGAGCACTACATCGCACTGATGGGCCTGGGCGGCTACGAGCGCGCGTTCCCGCACCAGCTGTCGGGCGGCATGCAGCAGCGCGTGGCCATCGCGCGGGCCTACGTGCTGGACCCCAAGGTGCTGCTGATGGACGAGCCGTTCGGCGCGCTGGACGCGCAGACCCGCGTCGTGATGCAGGAGGAACTCGTGCGCCTGGCGCGCCAGCACCCCCGCACGGTGCTGTTCATCACCCACGCCGTCGACGAGGCCGTGTACCTGGCCGACCGCATCGTCGTGATGACGCGGCGCCCGGGCACCATCCGCGAAATCATCGACGTGAAGAGCGTGCGCGAGGCCGAGCGCTGGGACCAGCACGCACGCATCGAAGACGTGATGGACCAGGCCAGCTTCGTGCACCTGCGCACCCACGTCTGGAAGCTGCTGCGCGACCAGCAGGCCCCGAACGAACACTGACCACACCCGCCACCCCCCCCCCACAACCCGACAACCTCCAGCCACCCCTCTTCACCCGCCACCCGTGCGCCACCCCAAGGAGACCTTCCCATGCGGTTCCAGTCTGTTCCCCGCCGCCTCGCCGCGGCAGCCCTTGCCCTCGCTGCATTGCCCGCCGGCGCCCAGCCCCTCACCGAGATCAAGGTGAGCTACCAGCCGGCGCTGTACTGGGCGCTGCCGTTCTATGTCGCCAGCGAGAAAGGCTGGTGGGCCGAGCTCGGCCTGAAGCCGGTGTTCAGCACCTTCCCGGCCGGCGTGCCACAGATCGCGGCGGCAGCCTCCAAGTCGTGGGACGTCGGCGGCACCGGCTCGGTGCCCGCGGTGCTGGGCCACGTGCGCTTCGGCATCAAGACCATCGGCGTCAGCAACGACGAATCAGCAGGCAACGCGTTGATGGCGCGCAAGGACGTGGCCGACAAGTTCGCCAAGGACCCCTCGTCCATCAAGGGCCAGACCATCGTGCTCACCGCCAACAGCACCGGCGACTATGCGGTGCAGTCGTGCCTGCGCCGCTGGGGCCTGGGCAAGGGCGACGTGACGATCAAGAACATGGGCCAGGCCGAGATCATCTCGGCGGTGTCGTCGAACAATGCCGACCTCGCGGGCCTGTGGGCGCCGAACATCTACACGCTGGAAGAGAAGTCCGGTGGCAAGCTGCTGTGCTCGGGCAAGGACGGCGGCGCGGTGGTACCCGGCGCACTCATCGCCCGCGGCGACTACGCCGAGCAGAACCCCGAGAACGTGGCCAAGTTCCTGGCCATCTACCTGCGCGCGTGGAAGTGGATGAGCGCCAACCGCGGCGAGGCCATCGCGATGATGAAGAAGTTCTACGAGCAAGGCGGGGTGTCGGTCAGTGAGGCGTCCATGAAGAAGGAGTTCGACACCCGGCCGACCTTCGACCTGGCGCAACAGCTGGCACGCATGGACCGCTCGCGCGGCAACTCCGACATGGACGCCTGGTTCGGGCAGATCGCGGTATTCATGCGCGGCACCGGCGCCATCCAGACCGTGCCCGCACCGGCCGACTTCATCACCGACGCGTTCATGAAGCGCGTCAACGCCGACCCCAAGCTGCGCGAGTTCGCCAACCGCACGAAGTGACCCCGCCCCGGCGCCGGCGACCCGCCCCGCCGGTGCGCCCGCCCCCGTTGAAGACGACGCACGCGCGATGACCACCACCTACCTGAAACGGGCGAGCAAGACGCCCGAGACCGAGACCGCCACCGCTCAGAAGGTGGTGACCGAAATGCTCGCCGCCATCGAGTCCGGCGGCGAGGAGGCCGTGCGCCGCTATGCCCGGGAGCTGGACCACTGGGAAGGCGACATCGTGATGAGCGATGCCGCCATCGCCGCCGCCGTGGCCCAGGTGCCCGCCAAGGTACGCGCCGACATCGATTTCGCGGTCAAGCAGATCCACGACTTCGCGCTGGCGCAGAAGCGCTCGATCAGCGACGTGCAAGTGGAGCTGCACCCCGGGGTGATCGCCGGGCAGCGGGTGCTGCCGGTCAACGTCGTGGGCTGCTATGCACCGGCCGGCCGCTACGCCCACGTGGCCAGCGCCTACATGACGGTCACCACCGCCAAGGCCGCCGGCGTGAAGACCATCATCGCCTGCAGCTCGCCGTACCGCGGCGGCGGCATGCACCCGTACGTGCTCTACGCCTTCAAGGCCGCCGGCGCCGACGTGATCATGACGCTGGGCGGCGTGCAGGCCATCGCCACGCTGGCCTACGGCCTGTTCTCCGGCCGCCCGGCCGACGTGGTGGTGGGGCCGGGCAACAAGTTCGTCGCCGAGGCCAAGCGCACGCTCTTCGGCAAGGTGGGCATCGACGTCTTCGCCGGGCCTTCCGAGGTGGCGGTGATCGCCGACGACTCGGCCGACCCGGCCATCGTGGCCAGCGACCTGGTGGGCCAGGCCGAGCACGGGCACGAGAGCCCGGCGTGGCTCTTCACCACGTCGCGCGCGCTGGCCGAGGACGTGATGCGCCGCATTCCCGCGCTCATCGAGGCGCTGCCGCCGACCGCGCGCGACGCCGCCGGCAGCGCCTGGCGCGACTACGGCGAAGTCATCGTTTGCGATACCCGCGAGGAGGTGGGGGCGATCTCCGACCGCTATGCCAGCGAGCACCTCGAAGTGCATGCGCGCGAGCTCGACTGGTGGCTCGGCCGACTCACCTGCTACGGCAGCCTATTCCTCGGCGAAGAGACCACCGTGGCCTACGGCGACAAGGCCAGCGGCCCGAACCACGTGCTGCCCACCAAGGGCGCCTCGCGCTACTCGGGCGGGCTCTCGGTGCACAAGTTCATGAAGACGCTGACCTGGCAGCGCATGACGCGCGAGGCGGCGCGCGACATCGGCGAGGTGACGGCGCGCATCTCGCGGCTCGAAGGCATGGAGGCGCATGCCCGTACCGCCGACGACCGGCTGGCGAAGTACTACCCGGGCCAGCGCTTCGAGCGCGGCGACCCGGTGACGGCGTGAGGGCGGAAGCGACGATGAACGCCACGCGCCTGGACGTCATGGGCGCGCGCATGCACGGATGCATGCATGGGTACGTGTGCTTCGACGCTCTTGCGCGTGAGCGCATCCGCAAGCTCCGGACGCCGGCACGATGAGCTTCGCAGCCCTCTTCAGCCTGCAAGGCCGGCGCGCGCTGGTCACCGGCGGCAACTCCGGCATCGGCGAGACGATGGCGCTGGCGCTCGGCCGTGCTGGCGCACGCGTGCTGCTCGTCGCGCGCCGCCCGGCCGAACTCGACGCCGCTGCCCGGCGCCTGCGGGCCGAGGGCATCGAGGCCGGCATGCTCGCGGCCGACCTGGCCGACCTCGAAGGCATTGCAGGTGTCGCTGCGCAGGCCGAAGCACAGCTGGGCGGCGTCGACATCCTCGTCAACGCCGCCGGCATCAACCTGCGCCAGCCCTTTTCGGACGTGACACCCGCCACCTGGCAGCAGCAGCTCGCGCTGCACCTGGGTGCGCCGTTCTTCCTCACGCAGGCGCTGGCGCCAGGCATGAAGGCGCGGCGCTGGGGTCGCATCCTCAACATCGCCTCGCTGCAGAGCCAGCGCGCCTTCGCCGACAGCGCCCCCTACGGCGCCGGCAAGGGCGGCATCGTGCAGCTCACGCGCGCCATCGCGCAGGCGTGGTCGCCGCATGGCATCACCTGCAACGCCATCGGGCCGGGCTTCTTTCCCACGGCGCTGACGGCGCCCGTCTTTGCCGATGCGACCCTGGCCGCGCGCCACGCCTCAGCCACCTGCATCGGCCGCAACGGCGAGCTGGCCGACCTGCACGGCGCCACCGTGTTCCTGTGCAGCGAGGCCAGCGCCTACGTCACCGGGCAGACGCTGATGGTTGACGGCGGCTACACGGCCAAGTGAACGGCCAGACGCCGCATCGTTCCGCGCCTACACGACACGCCGACCGCGCCCGCCCGCACCACCCGCCAGCCGCCACTCCGCGACCCGCCCATGACCGCCCTCGACGCCTTCTGGATGCCGTACACGGCCAACCGGCAGTTCAAGGCCGCGCCGCGGCTCGTGGCCGGCGCGCAGGGGGTGCGCTACCGAACGCCCGAGGGCCGCGAGATCCTCGACGGCATCTCGGGCCTGTGGTGCGTGGGCGCCGGGCACGGCCACCCGCGCATCGCCGAGGCGATGAAGCGGCAGATCGACCGCCTCGACTTCTCCTCCAGCTTCCAGGTTGGCCACGCAGGCGCCTTCGAACTGGCCGAGCGCATCGCGGCAGTGGCGCCGCCCGGCCTGGACCGCGTCTTCCTCGTCAACAGCGGCTCCGAGGGCGTGGACACGGCGCTCAAGCTGGCGCTGGCGTACTGGCGCGCCCGCGGCGAGGGCCAGCGGCACCTCTTCATCGGCCGCGAGCGCGGCTTCCACGGCGTCGGCTTCGGCGGCATCTCGGTGGGCGGCATGCTCAACAACCGCCGCGCCTTCGGCACCACGCTGCTGCGCACCGACCACCTGGCCGCCACCTGGCGCCCCGAGCAGGCCTTCGTGCGCGGCCAGCCGAGCGAAGGCGCCGGGATGGCCGACGAGCTGGAGCGCCTCGTCGCGCTGCACGACGCGAGCCACATCGCCGCCGTCATCGTCGAGCCGGTGGCCGGCTCCACCGGCGTGCTCGTGCCGCCGGTGGGCTACCTGCAGCGGCTGCGCGAGATCTGCACGCGGCACGGCCTGCTGCTGATCTTCGACGAGGTGATCACCGGCTTCGGCCGCCTGGGCGGCATGTTCGCGGCCGAGGTGTTCGGCGTCGTGCCGGACATGATCGTCTTCGCCAAGACCGTCACCAACGGCGCGGCGCCGCTCGGCGGCGTCATCGTGCGGCGCGAGCTGCACGACACGCTGATGCATGGCCCGCCGCACCTGGCCGAGCTGATGCACGGCTACACCTGCTCGGGCCACCCGCTGGCCTGCGCCGCCGCGCTGGCGATGCTCGACGTGCTGCGCGACGAGGCGCTGCCGGCGCGCGTGCGCTCGCTGGCGCCCTACTTCGAGAACGCCGTGCACGCGCTGGCCGACGCGCCCGGTGTCGTGAGCGTGCGCAACATCGGCCTGGCCGCCGGCATCGAGCTCCAAGCCGACGCCGCCGGGGCCGGCCGCCGCGGCACGCGCGCGCAGGCCGCCTGCTTCGAGCGCGGCGTGCTGACGCGCGCTCCGGGCGACACGCTGATCCTCGCGCCGCCGTTCGTCAGCACACCCTCGGACATCGACGCGATGGTGGCCGCGATGCGCCGTGCCATCGAAGACAGTGCCACGGAGCCCACCGCATGAAGGCCCTCGTCTACACCCGCCCGAACGAGATGCAGTTGCAGGAGCGGCCCGCGCCCGAGCTCGCCGCCGGCGAGGTGGTGCTGCGCATCGAGGCCGTGGGCATCTGCGGCAGCGACATGCACGCCTGGCACGGGCACGATCCGCGGCGCCAGCCGGGGCTCGTGCTGGGGCACGAGTTCGTCGGGCGCATCGAGGACTCGGCCGTGCCGGGCTTCGAGCGCGGCACGCGCTGGACCGGCAACCCGCTCATCACCTGCGGCACCTGCGACTACTGCGTGCAGGGCCGCAACAACCTCTGCGCGCGCCGCACGATGGTCGGCATGACGCGCCCCGGTGCCTTCGCCGAGTTCATGAGCCTGCCGGCGGCCTCGCTCATCGAGATGCCGCAGGACCTGCCGACGCGCCTGGCGGTGATCACCGAGCCGGCCGCCACCGCGTGGCATGCGGTGAACCTCTCGATGCGCGCCCTCACGCGCCCGCTGCACGAGTGCCGCGTCTTCGTCATCGGCGGCGGTGCCATCGGCATGACGGCGGCGCTGCTGCTGCGCCACGTAGGCGTGGCGCGGCTCGTCGTGGCCGAGTTGAACCCGCTGCGCCGGCAGGCCCTCGAGCGGCACGCGCGCTGCGAGGCGGTGGACCCGCGCGCCACGCCACCCGAGGCGGCGAGCTTCGACTACGTCATCGACGCCGTCGGCGCCGTGGCCACGCGCAAGCAGGCCTTCGAGGCCGTCAAGCCCGGCGGCGTGATCATGCACGTGGGCCTGCAGGACTGGGCCAGCGAGATCGACATGCGCCGCCTGACGCTGGCCGAGATCACGCTGCTCGGCACCTACACCTACACGACGGCCGACCTGCGCGCCACCGTCGCGGCGCTGGCGCGCGGCGTCTTCGGCGACATGGCGTGGGTCGAGGAGCGCCCGCTGGCCGAAGGGCCGCAGGCCTTCGTCGACCTGCACGAAGGGCGCACCGCCAGCGCCAAGGTCGTGCTGCGGCCCTGAGGGCCGAGGGCCAGGGCGCACGGCAGAATTCCCGCATCACCGATGCATTGAACCCGCGCCCACGGCGCGACAGGAGAACCCACCGATGATTCACTTCGTGTTGCACGACAAGAGCGACAGCGTCGCCGTCGTGGTCGTGGAAGGCGTGAAGGCCGGCATGGACCTCAAGGGCTGGATCATGGACGAGGACAAGATGACCTCCGTCCAGGCCCGGCAGGA
>JAEUPD010000238.1 GCA_016788525.1 Rubrivivax sp. | reverse complement strand
CAGCTCCAGCTTGTTGAAGGGAACGAAGGTGCGAGGGGACGCCTCGATGATGGCGTCGACCTCGGCTTTGGAGAATTTCATGAGGGACTCCTGATCGGTTGCATGGCAGGCCGGCGGCCCACCATGCAGTCAGGATCCCATCGGGAACGTACACATCAAGGGGTGGCGAGGAGCGCTCGCCGTTGGTCCGGTCAGGACGCCGGACCGGGCGTTGGCTCGCTTACGACTTCCCGCCCGACTTCAGGGCTGCCAACCGCTCGACCACCTCCCGCTTGCTGACCCCCGCAAGTCGGCAATGGCCGCGAGGTTCTTGCCCCTGGGGCGTGCCCGACCTGCTCCCAGGTTTAGACACTCTGGTCTGACGCCCCGACCAGTAGACCGCAGTCAAGGTCGGTCTGATCCGGGAGCTTCAACAGCCCCGACTTAGGTGTCGCTTGTCGCGAACCCTGTCGGCTGTCGAACATGACCGGCTTGTCATGTTCCCGACAGGGTTCTGTTCGCCGCACCTGGGTAGATTCAGGTCGGTGTGTTGACCGACGCGGGTTCGCCATGTCTCTGTCTGGCGAATGCTGCGCTCCACTCTACGAGACCCCATGAAGCCACTCCTGCTCGCGACAACTTGCGCCTCCCTGATCGGTAGCTATGCCCAGGCTGCGCCCGACGCCGTTGACACGGCCCTCACAGGCATCCCCATGCACATTGCCAAGCAACTGGATGCGCGCCCGCCGTCCGGCGCGATCGTGCCGGCGGTGAAGCGATCGGGCTTGCCGATGGCTGTGGCCTCACGTCATGGTGCAGCGACGCAGTCCAACTTGGCGCCCCAGCCCAGTCAAGCGCTGAGCGGCATCCCGATGGCGATTGCCAAGCGACTGTAAGTCGAGGCTCCTCCAGCGCCAGACACATCCCGGAGCGCGGGGCGCTTCGCAGGGCGAAGGTTTCCCGTCCGTGCCTCAGAGCCAGCCAGCTTGCCCGGGGGGAGACGCGCAGCCGCCTCCGCCCGTCTAGAATGAATTGATGCGCCACTGGGTTCTCGCATTTCTCCTGTTTTTCGTGCCGTTCCAGTTGGTCTGGGGCGCGGCGGCACCGTACTGCGCCCACGAAGCGAGTGTTTCGGCCAAGAAGCACTTCGGCCATCACGAGCACAAGCACCAGGCCGGGGGCGAGATTGCCTCGGCGACCGACGAT
Source organism: Rubrivivax sp. (assembly GCA_016788525.1). Classification (GTDB taxonomy): domain Bacteria; phylum Pseudomonadota; class Gammaproteobacteria; order Burkholderiales; family Burkholderiaceae_C; genus Rubrivivax. The sequence continues at coordinate 4,027 of JAEUPD010000238.1, read as the reverse complement.
GGTGGCGACAGTGCGGGCGCATATCACGCAGACTGCGAAAGCTGCCACCTGGGCGGCGCCGCCTTCATGCCTGCGGTGATCCATGCGGTCGAAGCAGTTCCTCATGGCAGTGCTTCAAGTCCTCCTGACCCGCGCTACGACTCCCACATTCCGGCGGGCCCCCAGCGCCCGGATCGAGCCGACCACCCTCCTGCCGCGCGACTCGGCGGCGGCGTGGTGGTGGTCTCGCTTGCGGACTGACTGACGACATCCCCACATCGCCCCGAGTCGCTTCTGTCGTGAGACCAGAGGGATGACTCGATGCGATTCCAGTTCAAGGCGCTGGCGCTGGCACTCGTGCTGGCCGGCCCAGCGGCACCTGCGGCTGCACAGACAAGTGCGGGCCCGGCTCCGCTGACCCTGGCGGAGGCCCTGCGGCTGGCGGAAACCGGTAGCCCGGCCGTGCGTGCCCGGGAAGCCCAGTTGGCTGCCGCGGAAGGCAGCCGTCGGGAGGCCACGTCCCTCTTCTTCAACAACCCGGAACTCAGCGTCGAGCGCACGCGACGCCGGGCCGCGACACCCGACGGCAATGCCCGAGAGTGGGGGCTGGGCATCGCGCAGCCGATCGAGATCGGCGGGCAGCAGGCCCGCCGGCGCGAGGCCGCTTCCGCATCGCTCGATGCGCTGCGCGCCGAGATCGAGGATGCAAGGCGCCAAGCGCGGGCCGACGCGGCCGTTCGCTTCAACGCGGTGCTGGCGGCACAGCGGCGCGTCCGCCTCGAACAGCGTTCGGTCGAACTGTTCGACAGCAGCGCGCAGGCCGTCGCCAGGCGCCGCAGCGCGGGCGAGGACACGCGCCTGGACGCCAATGTCGCGCTGATCGAGGCCGAGCGTGCGCGCAACGCACTGGCGGTCTCTCAGGAGCATCTGCTCGACGCCAAGGCCGAGCTGGCCACCGCCCTGCAGCTGTCGCCCTCGGCCGTGCCCGAGGTGGTGGGCGAGCTCGCGGTGCCGGCCGGGGCGCCCCTGCCCTACGGCCTGGATCAACTGCTGGCATCGGCGCAGTCGCTGCCGAAGCAGCGCGCCCTGGCGGCGCGTCAAGACGCCGCCCGGGCGAGGGTCGGCCTCGAACGCGCCAGCCGCTACCCGGACCTCACGCTTGGGCTGAATGTCGGCCGCGAAGGACCGAGCAGCGGACGCGAGCGCGTCACGACCCTGACCCTTTCCGTGCCGCTGCCGCTCTTCAAGCGCAACGACGCGGCCATCGGCCAGGCCACGAGCGAGGCGACCCAGGCCGAGATCGAACGTGCCGCCGCAACACGCGACGGCCAAGCCCAGGTACGGCGGCTGTGGAGCCGCCTCGAGAGCCAGCGCGAGCGCGTGGTGCGCTTGCAGCGCGCAATGCTCGCCGCCTCGGCCGACAACCAGCAACTCGCCGCGAAGTCGCGGCTGGCCGGCCAGATCGGCCTGCTCGACCAGTTGATCATCAACCGCCAGGCGCTGGACGCCGAGCGCGACCTGAACGACGCGCTGGCCGAGTACCACGCCACCCGAATTGAACTCGAACACGCGGCCGGCTGGTCGCAGGAAGGACAAGCCAAATGACCGTGACGACACACACGGGGCCGCAGCGCCGCCCGCGCCTGGGCGCCTTGGCCGCCGCGACGGCCGCGGTCGCCGCGGCGCTGGCCCTGGCCGGCTGCGGCAAGGACCCCCATGCCAGCGAAGGTGACAAACACGCCGAACATGCCGGCGAGAAAAAGGGAGAGAAGGGAGACAGCCACAAGGAAGGCGAGGAGGCGTTGACCCTCACCACCGAAGAGGCCGAGCGCGCTGGCATCAAGGTCGAGGAGATCAGGGCGCAGGCGATGACCGAGACCGTGGTGCTCACCGCCACCATCCGCGCCGACCAGGACAAGGTCGCCCGTGTTGCGCCCCGCACCGAGGGCCGCATCACTTCGGCGCCGGCGAAGCTGGGCGACCGCGTGCGCGCCGGGCAAGCGCTGGCCACGCTGGACAGCGTGGGCGTCGGCGAGGCGCATGCCGCCTGGATGCAGGCGCAATCCGAACTGCGCATCGCCGAAGCCGACTTCAAGCGCGCCGAGGCGCTCAACGCCGAGGAGATCATTCCGCGCAAGGACTTCGTGCGCGCACAGTCCGACCGCGACAAGGCCGCCGCGGCGTTGCGCGCCGCGGGCGATCGGTTGCGGCTGCTGGGCGGCAACCCCGGCGCGGAAGGTGCGGGCGTCGCGCGCTTCGCGGTGATGGCACCCTTTGCCGGTACGGTGGTCGAGAAGAAGGCGACGCTCGGCGACCTGGCCACCCCGACCGAGCCGCTCTTCACCATTGCTGACCTCGGCCGGGTGTGGATCCTCGCTGACCTTCCCGAAGCGGCGCTGGCGAAGGTGCGGGTGGGCGCGAACGCCAAGGTGACCGTGCCCGCGTACCCGGGCGAGACGTTCAGCGGCCGCGTCGGCCATGTCGGCTCGATGCTCGACAAGGACACGCGCACGGTGCCCGCACGCATCGAGGTCGCCAATGCCGATGGGCGCCTGAAGCCCGAGATGTTCGCCACCGCAGCCATAGAGGTGGCTGGCTCGAAGGCGGACAAGGTGGGGGCCAAGCCCGCCGAGGTGATCTCGCTGCCCGACGCGGCCGTCGTCTTGATGCAAGGCCAGCCGACCGTCTTCATCTTCGACGCCGGCGCCTACGAGCCGCGCGTCGTGGAGCCGGGCGAGCGTGCCGGCGGGCGCACCGTCATCAAGGCCGGCATCAAGGCCGGCGAGCAGGTGGTCACTGCCGGGGCTTACGCGCTGAAGGCGCGCAAGCTCAAGTCGCAGCTCGGCCACGGGCATTGAGAGGGAAACGCCGCCATGCTCAATGCCATCGTTGATGCCGCCCTGCGCTACAAGGTCCTGGTCCTGGTCGGCTTTGCCGTCCTCGTCGGCCTCGGCGTGATGGCGTTTCGGCAGGTGCCGGTGGATGCCTTCCCCGACGTGACGCCGGCGCAGGTGAACATCTACACCGAGTCGCCGGGCGTCGCCGCCGAAGACATCGAGCGCCTGCTCACCGTGCCCATCGAAGGTGCGATGGCCGGCCTCGCCAAGGTGGAGGTCGTGCGCTCGGTATCGCTGTTCGGCCTGTCGTACGTGGGCGTCTATTTCGCCGACGACGTGGACATCTACTTCGCGCGCCGCCTCGTCGGCGAGAAGCTGCAGGAGGCGAAGGAGCGGCTGCCGCAAGGCTACGGCGAGCCGGTGCTCGGGCCCAACAGCTCGGGCCTGGGTCAGGTGTTCTGGTACACGATCGAAGACGCCGACAAGAAGCTCTCGTCGATGGACCTGCGTACGCTGCACGACTGGACGGTGCGGCTCATCCTGCGTACCGCGCCCGGCGTGGATGACGTGACGACCTGGGGCGGGCACGAGAAGCAGTACCAGGTGCAGATCGACCCGCGGCGGCTGGTGAAGTACGGCCTGAGCTTCAAGGAGGTGATGGAGCGGCTCGCGGCCAACAACAAGCAGGTGGGCGGTCAATACCTGAACATCGGCGTCGAGCAGTACCTGGTGCGCGGGCTCGGGCTGGTGGCGAACGCGGCCGACATCGGCGCCATCGTCGTGGCCGAGCGCAAAGGCGCGCCGATCCACATCCGAGACATTGCCGAAGTCAAGGAGGCGCCCGCGGTGCGCTTTGGCGCCGTCACGCGCAACGGGCAGGAGACGGTGCTCGGCATCGCGCTGGCCCGCATTAACGAAAACGCCGCCACGGTGGTGCAGGCGGTGAAGACCAAGCTGGCCACGGCCCAGGCCGCCCTGCCCAAGGGCATCGAGCTGAAGGCGGTGTACGACCGCAGCGAGATCGTCGCCAAGGCGCTGGCCACCGCCGAGCGCTCGCTCGTCGAAGGCTCGATCCTGGTGGCGATCATCCTGTTCCTGTTCCTCGGAGAACTTCGCTCGGCCATCGTCGTCATCGTCACGCTGCCGCTGGCGATGCTTTTCGCCTTCATCCTGATGAAGCAGGTGGGCATGTCGGCCAACCTGATGTCGCT
>JAEUPD010000052.1 GCA_016788525.1 Rubrivivax sp. | reverse complement strand
ATCGCCTCGGCCAGATTCTTGGCATGGTCACCCACACGCTCGATGGCCTTGGCCACGAAGACCAGGTCGATGCTCGCCGAGATTGTGCGCGGGTCTTCCATCATGTAGGTGATCAGCTTGCGCAGCAGGCCCTCGAACTCGCGGTCGATCTGATCGTCCTGCTTGAGCACTTCGAGCGCCTTGGTCGTGTCCAGGCGCGCGAAGGCGTCCAGCGCCTTGCGCAACTGCGCGATCGCCAGGTCGGCCTCGATGCCGAGGTCAAAGGTCGGCAGGCGAGAGGACACGCCGTTGGCGACCAGTCTCTGCACCACCCGGGCCACCCGGGCAGCCTCGTCGCCCACGCGCTCGAGGTTGGCGATCGTCTTGTGCACGGAGATCAGCAGCCGCAGGTCACGTGCCGTCGGCTGGCGGCGCGCGATGATGGCCGTGAGATCGGCGTCGATCTCGACCTCCATCTGGTTGACCCTTTGCTCCTGCTGCAGGACTTGCTCCGCCGTCTCCAGACTCAGGTGCTTGAGCGCGTAGATGCCCTGCGCAACCTGGCTCTCGACCAGCCCCCCCATTTCGAGCACGCGGTTGGAGATGCCCGAAAGCTCGGCGTCGAACTGCGTGGACAGGTGCTTGTCGTTCATGGCTGCTGTTCCTTTCGGCGCCGCGTGCTCAGCCAAACCGGCCGGTGATGTAGTCCTCGGTCTCGCGCCGCTTGGGCTTCATGAAGATGTCCTTCGTGTCGCCGTATTCAACGAGTTCGCCGAGGTACATGTAGGCGGTGTAGTCGGACACCCGCGCCGCCTGCTGCATGTTGTGCGTGACGATGAGGATGCTGACCTTGTGCTTGAGTTCACCGATGAGTTCCTCGATCGCGCCAGTGGCGATCGGGTCCAGCGCCGAAGTCGGCTCGTCGAAGAGGATGATCTCCGGGTCGGTGGCCAGTGCGCGGGCAATGCACAGGCGCTGCTGCTGGCCGCCCGAGAGGTTGCTGCCCGCCTGGTCGAGGCGGTCGCGCACCTCGTCCCACAGCGCCGCGCCGCGCAGGGCCGCCTCGACCTTGTCTTCGAGATAGCTGCGCGAGCGTTCGTTGCGCACCCGCAGGCCGTAGGCGACGTTCTCGAAGATCGACTTGGGAAACGGATTCGGCTTCTGGAACACCATCGAGATGCGCATGCGCACCTCGATCGCGTCGACCTGCGGGGCAAGCACGTTCACCGCGTCGGGCAGCAGCGAAATCTCGCCGACATAGCGGTTGCCCGGGTACAGGTCGTGCATGCGGTTGTAGCAGCGCAGGTAGGTGCTCTTGCCGCAGCCCGAAGGGCCGATCAGCGCCGTCACCTTGTGCTCGTACACCGGCATCGACACCGACTTCAGTGCCTTGAAGTCGCCGTAGTAGAAATCGAGGTCCTTGCTTTGCGCCTTCACCGGCGGCGAGCTCTCGGGCAGCGTGATCGTCGACGTCATCGTTGGGCTTTCGGGAGGTGTTCGGAAGCTCTGCACGGACCGTGCCGCGGGCCTACCACTTGATCGTCTTGCGAAGCCGGTAGCGCAGCCAGATCGCCAGGCCGTTCATGCCCAGCGTCATGACCACCAGCACCAGGCTGGCCGCGGCCGCGTTCTGGTGGAACGCCGGATCCGGGCGCGAGGTCCAGTTGAAGATCTGGATCGGCATCACCGTGAAGGGAGAGAAGAGCCAGTCAAACAGGCCCGCCGCCGGCTCGCCGGTGCCGGGTACGGGCGGCAGGAACGCGATGAACGTGAGGGCACCGATGGTGATGATGGGCGCTGTCTCGCCGATGGCGCGCGCCATGCCGATGATGACGCCGGTGAGGATGCCGGGCGCGCTGTAGGGAAGCAGGTGGTCATGCACCACCTGCCACTGCGAGGCGCCGCAGCCATAAGCGGCCTCGCGGATGTGCAACGGGATCGAGCGCAGCGCCTCGCGCGTGGCGACGATGACGATCGGCAGGATCAGCAGCGCCAGCGTCAGGCCCGCCGAGAGGATGCTCTGGCCGAAGCCGAATGCGTAGACGAACAGGCCAAGTGCGAGCAGGCCGTAGACGATCGAGGGCACGCCGGCGAGGTTGGCGATGTTGATCTCGATGACGTCGGTGAACCAGTTCTTCTTCGCGTATTCCTCGAGGTAGATCGCGCCGGCGATCCCTACCGGCACGGCGAACAGCGCCGTGACGAGCATCACCAGGATCGAGCCGACCCAGGCGGAAAGAATGCCGGCCTGCCCCGCCCGGCGCGACGGAAAGCTGGTGAAGAAGTCGGCGCTCAGGCGTGGCAGCCCGTCGACCACCATCTCGGTGAACAGCGCCACCAGCGTCAGGATGCCGACCATCATGGCCAGCAGCCCGAGCGCGGCGAAGAAGTGGTCCCAGCGCTTGGCCACGCGGATCAGCGCGCGGATCTGTTCCGTCCGCACCGGCGGGCTCACCGTCACGCTGTCGCCGAATGCCGAGTTGGCCGATGCGGCCGAGGCGGTGGTCTTGTCCATGTTGTCGTTGCACCCTTCGCTGGTTGTCGCACGCGCACGAGGCCGCTCAGTAGGCCTCGCGATAGCGTCGGCGCACCCAGTAGCCGAGCATGTTGAACACGAGGGTGAGCAGCAGCAGCATCAGGCCGGCGGCGAAGATGGTCTGGTAGCCGATGGAGCCGTGCGGCAGGTCGCCAAGGGCCACCTGCACGATGTAGCTCGTGATCGTCGCCGCCGGCTCCATCGGGTTGAGCGTGAGGTTGGGCTGCATGCCTGCGGCCACCGCCAGGATCATCGTCTCGCCCACTGCGCGCGAGATGCCCAGGATGTAGGCCGAGGCGATGCCCGAGATGGCCGCCGGCACCACCACCTTCACAGCGGTCTGGAACCGGGTCGCGCCCATCGCATAGCTGCCCTCTCGCAGCCCCATCGGCACGGCGCGCATGGCGTCCTCCGACAGCGAGGCAACGTAAGGGATGATCATGACGCCCATCACCAGGCCGGCCGACAGCACGTTGAAGCCGGGCAGTTCGGGGAACACCCTCTGCAGCAGCGGCGTGACGAACAGCAGCGCGAAGTAGCCATAGATGATGGTGGGCACACCCGACAGCAACTCGAGCACGGGCTTGAGCGTCTCGCGCGTCCTGTGGCCGGCGAACTCCGACAGGTAGATAGCAATGATCGTCCCCAGCGGGACGGCCACCATCAGCGCCACGGCGGAGCTCGTGAGCGTGCCCGACAGCAACACCATGATGCCGAAGTGCGCGTCGTCGAACAGCGGCGTCCACTGCGTGTCGGTCAGGAATTGCCATACCGGCACGTGCGTGAAGAAGAGGAACGACTCCTTCAGCAGGATGTAGACGATGCCCACCGTCGTGAACACCGAGACGCACGCCGCCAGCAGCAGAATGAATTCGATCGTGCGCTCGCGGCGCTTGCGGGCCGCCTTGGCCCGGGCCATCTGCACCAGGCGTGCCTCACCCGTCAGCGGCATCTCCGGCACGGCGGCTCCTCTCGTGGTGGTGGTGCTCGTCATTCTAGGAACCTCGGCCATGGGCCCTGGGAGGGCCCCGAAAAACGGCCCCGAGCCGATGGCGGCTGCGGGGCCGTGGGCGATCGGGCGTTGCGCTGCGATCAGAGCTTGGCTTCGCGCGCCAGCAGGTCCTCGATCCGCACGCCGACCTCGTTCTTGCCGCCGAACACGGTGCCCTTCTTGACCTTCGAGATGTGATCGAGGCCGATGGTGTAGGCCTTGTCGGGCAGCGGCACGTACTTCACTTCCCTGGCGATCTTGGCCGCACTCTTCATCATGTACTCGGCGAACTCGCGCACCTCGGGCTTGGCCAGCGACTTCACGTTCACGTAGATGAAGATCGGGCGCGACAGCGGCTGGTAGGTGCCATCGAGCACCGAGGCCTGGCTGGGCAGCACCGCCGGCTTGCCGACCTTCTCGATGATGGGCAGCGCCTTCAGGCGGCTCTGATTCTCGGCGTAGTAGGCGTAGCCGAAGAAGCCGAGCGCATTGACGTCCTGCGACACGCCCTGCACGAGCACGTTGTCGTCCTCGCTGGCAGTGAAGTCGCCGCGGCTGCTCTTGCTCTTGCCGACGATGGCCTCGGTGAAGTAGTCGAACGTGCCGCTGTCGGCGCCCGCGCCGAACAACTTCACCGGCGCGTCAGGCCAGGCCGGGTTGACCTGGTTCCAGCGCGTGATCTTGCCCTGTGCACCCGGCTCCCAGAGCTTCTTCAGCTCCTCCACCGTGGCCTGCTTCAGCCAGGCGTTCTTCGGGTTGACGACGACGGTCAGCGCGTCGAAGGCCACCGGCAACTCGATGTACTCGACGCCGGCGGCCTTGCAGTCGTCCATCTCCTTTTTCAGGATCGGACGCGAGGCGTTGCTGATGTCGATCTCGCCGCGGCAGAACTTCTTGAAGCCGCCCCCCGTGCCGCTGATGCCCACCGTCACCTTGACGGCGTTCTTCTTCATCTTCTGGAAGTCCTCGGCCACACCTTCGGTGATGGGGTAGACCGTGGACGAGCCGTCGATCTTCACGACCTGGGCGGCAGCCGCGCCTGCGGCGAGCAGGGTGGCCGCGGCAAGCAGAGAGGTGGCAAACATGCGCATGGAGTGCTCCTGAGTCGGATGAAATGTGCTGCAAGACACTCTAGGGAGGCCGCATGACAGCACTGTGACACCGCCCGCGGGACACATGACAGTCCCGTGAACCCCGGGGCGGCGGCCTGTCATGCGCGCGGCTTGCAGGCCTTGCCCTGGCTCTTGCCGCCGTGCTCGAGCGCAATGCCACCCTCCCCGGCCATGTGAAGGGTGTAGCCCTCGCCGGCGTAACGGCCATCGGCTTGGCGTTCCAGTTCGGCCGAGCCGTGGTGGGCGCGCACCCGAACGGACCGGGCGTCGTCGCTCATGCGGGCCTGGAACGACTTGTTGTCCTGGCAGTGCAGGGTCACGAACTGACCCGGCGCCATGGCCGGCGCTGCCGCACAAGCCGCCAGACCCAGGGCCGCTGCCGCGGCGCCAATCGAGGAAATCAGGTTCTTCATTGCAGTCTCCGTCAGATGCCGAGGCAGCTCTCAGGCTTCCCCGAAGGCCCAGTCTTCACGCCCCTTGTGACAGCCCGATGAACCCCTGGGACCGCGAAGCGGGCTTGGCGCCGGCACGACTGTTGTGCTCAGTGCAGCCGGGTGCACCCCGTGGGCCAGCGGCGCGTTCATCCGTTCGTCACGCGAGCCACCGAACATGGCGGTCCATGCATGACGCTCCTCCCTTGCATGGTGCGGCCAGCCATGGTCCCCCGATCGCGGCCGACCCACCGGCGCGGCTGCACGTGCGATCGGTGTTCATCTCCGACTTGCATCTGGGCACGCCCGGCTGCCAGGCGCTTGCGCTGCTCGACTTCCTGCGCGAGGTGCAGTGCGACACGCTGTACCTGGTGGGCGACATCGTGGACGGCTGGCAGCTCAGGCGCAGCTGGTATTGGCCGCAGGCGCACAACGACGTGGTGCAGAAGCTCATGCGCAAGGCACGCAAGGGCACGCGCGTGGTCTTCGTGCCCGGCAACCACGACGAGTTCGCGCGCCGCTACGTCACGCACAACTTCGGCGGCATCGACGTCGTCGAGGAAGCGATGCACGTCACCGCCGACGGGCGGCGGCTGTGGGTCACGCACGGCGACTACTTCGACGGCGTCATCCAGTGCGCGAAGTGGCTCGCCTACCTGGGCGACCAGGCCTACGAATTCGTGCTCAGGCTCAACCGCTTCCTGAACCTGGCGCGCGGCCGTCTCGGCCTGCCCTACTGGAGCCTCTCGCGCTACCTGAAGTTCAAGGTCAAGCGCGCGGTGAGCTACGTCAACGACTTCGAGGTCGCCGTCTCCCGCGAAGCGAGAAAGCGCGGTGCCGACGGCGTCGTGTGCGGGCACATCCACCACGCCGAGATGCGTCTCGTCGAAGGCGTGCTGTACTGCAACGACGGCGACTGGGTCGAAAGCCTCACGGCCATCGTCGAGCATCACGACGGCCGGCTCGAGATCGTCGATCGCGGCGCGCAGGCAGCGCCACCGGTGTACAGCCTCGGCCGCGCGGGCCGCACCGTCCCGGCGCCGCAGCCCGAGCCGATGCCGGTGGACTAGAGCCCGGGCCCGACGCCAGGACGGCCGATCGGGCGTCCAGCGCGTACCTGCCAGTCCTGCCTGTCGAGGGCACCTCCGGGCGGCCGTCGGGCCTTCGGCCCGTGGGCGGGGCCGACGCACGCCTCTGCGTGCGACCTCGCGGCGTCGCCTTCATGCTGCTGCCACCGAACTGACACGTCGCCTTCATGTGACAGCCCAAGACTCGCGGGCTGGACTTCACCCACCACAGATCAGGAGCGAGCCCGATGAACCAGCCCCGCGACCTTCCCCGCCAGGTCACCCACGACTTCAACGACGAAGACTCGAACACCTCTTCCAACCCCGCGTTCGAGACCGTGGTGGCCGCACGCCTGAGCCGCCGCGGGCTGCTGCGCGGCGGCTTCGGCACGGCGGCCACGATGATGCTCGGCGGCCTGGGCGTCGCCGCCTGCGGCGGCGGTGACGACGATCCCGCTCCGGCCCCGGCTGCAACGGCCGAGACGCTGCTCGGCTTCGCCGCCGTCGCCAAGTCGCTGGAAGACAAGGTGAGCGTGCCCGCCGGCTACACGGCCACGGTGCTGTTCGCGCTCGGCGACCCCATCGCCGCCGGCGTGCCCGCGGCCAGGAACGACGGCACCGACACCGGCTACGACAAGCGCAGCGGCGACGACCACGACGGCATGGAGTACTTCGGCCTGTCGGCCGCCGGCACGCCCGACGCGGGCAGCAACGACCGCGCGCTGCTGGGCATCAACCACGAATACATCAACCAGCTCTTCCTGCACGCCAACGGCCCGACGCCCAGCCCGCGCCCGGCCGGCGAGACCGACATCGAGGTCGACTGCCACGGCGTCTCGATCGTCGAGATCGCCAAGACCGCGGGCAAGTTCGCCGTGGTGCAGAACTCGCCGTTCAACCGCCGCGTCACCGCGGCCACGCCGATCGAGATCTCCGGCCCGCTGCGCGGCCACCCGCTGCTGGTCACCAAGTTCTCTGCCACCGGCACGGCCACGCGCGGCACGCTGAACAACTGCGGCACCGGCAAGACGCCCTGGGGCACGCTGCTCACCGGCGAGGAGAACTGGGTCGGCTACTACTTCCGCGCCGCCGGCGACCAGACGCTGCGCAGCGCCAAGGAGAACGTCGCGCTGGCCCGCTACGGCCGCAACGTGACCGCCACCGCCGCCGCGGCCAGCCGCTACGGCTGGGAGACCTCCGGCGCCGACGACAAGTACGCGCGCTGGAACACCAGCGTCACCGGCGCCACCGCCGCCGACGACTACCGCAATGAGGTGAACGGCCAGGGCTACATGACCGAGATCGACCCGTACGGTGCCACCTCGGTGATCAAGAAGCGCACCGCGCTGGGCCGCATGGCGCACGAGAGCGCCGCCTTCAGCAAGCCGGTGGCGGGCAAGCCGCTGGCCGTGTACATGGGCGACGACGCGCGCAACGAGTACATCTACAAGTTCGTCTCCACGCAGAACTGGGTGGCTGCCGACGCCACCGCGGCCAACCGCGTGGCCACGGGCGACAAGTACCTCGACAGCGGCAAGCTCTACGCGGCGAAGTTCAATGCCGACGGCACCGGCCAATGGATCGAGCTCGCGATCACGAATCCCGCGATCGCCGGCTACGCCACCTACGCCTTCGCCGACGCCGGCGACGTGGCAATGCACTCGCGCATCGCCGGCGACGCCGCCGGCGCCACCAAGATGGACCGCCCGGAATGGTGCGGCGTGCACCCGAACACCGGCGAGGTCTACTTCACCCTCACCAACAACAGCAACCGCCGCCTGGGCGCGGTGACGGGCGCGCAGCTGAACCCCGACGCCGCCAACCCGCGCGTCTACACCGACATCCGCGGCGCAGCCACGGTGCAAAGCGGCAACCCCAACGGCCACATCGTGCGCATCAAGGAGAACGGCGGCGAGCCCGGCGCGACCGCGTTCACCTGGGACATCTACCTCTTCGGCGCCGAGGCGAATGCACCGACGGGCATCATCAATCTGTCGGGCCTGACGCCGGACCAGGACCTCTCCAGCCCCGACGGCCTGGTCTTCACGCCGAGCACCGGCCTGTGCTGGGTGCAGACGGACGATGGTGCCTACACCGACGTCACCAACTGCATGATGCTTGCCGCCGTGCCCGGCACGGTCGGCGACGGTGGCCCGCTGACGCTGGACTACGGCGCCAGCGGCACCGTCACCACGCGCATCGGCAAGAAGCCCACGGCCAGCACGCTCAAGCGCTTCCTCGTCGGCCCGGTCGACCAGGAGATCACCGGCCTGTGCGAAACGCCCGACGGCAAGGTCATCTTCGTCAACGTGCAACACCCTGGCGAAGACACCGCGTTCTCGAACATCGGCGACCCGACCAAGTTCACCAGCCACTGGCCGGGCAACGCGGGCTACGGCGCCGGCGGTGCCAACGCGCGGCCGCGCTCGGCTACGGTGATGATCACCAAGAACGATGGTGGACGCGTAGGCACCTGAGCCCGCGCTTCTCTGCGCGCGCGGCGCGCAGCGGAGCGCTCTCGTGGGCACCGGCCGGTTGGGGCGTGTCGACAGCCTTGGTGAGACCCGCTGCCGCCAGCAGCAGCCCGGCCCACACCAAGGCCGATGACGGGCCGATGAGGGGCTGCGCCGCCGCGGTCGGGCGGTACCCGAACCCGAACTCGGTCGGCTTGCGCGCCCGAACGCGGTCTGCTTGCGCGCCCAGCCGAGGCCGGCTTGTCCGTGCAGCCGTGGCGGCGACCCGGCGCCTACTTGCCCTTCTTCTGCCCGGGGCGGCCGGTCTTCAACCGCGGCACCGACGACACAGCGGCCAGCAAGGCCGCGTTTTGCAGGGCGGCCAGCGCATGCAGGCCGGCGCGCAGCAACTCGCTCTTCTTGGCCTCGTGGCCGAGCTTGAGGCAACGCTGCTTCAGGGCCGCGATCAGGTCGACATCGGACTTCGGCATCGTGAAGCTGTCGCGCACGAGCTTCATGCGGTCGGCCTTGGCCATCGGCGGTGCCTTCGCTGCCGCCGTCTTCGCGGTGGCGGTCCGACCTGCGGGAGCCGCCTTCCCCTCGGGCTTGGCCTGGCCCCGAACCTTCGCCTTCGCATCCAGCCGTTTTGCGGGCTTGGCCGCGTTGGCGGTGGCGGCCGGCTTGCGCGGCGAAGTCGGGCGCGCCCGGGGCTGGCGTGCCGCCCTGCGAGACGGGGCGGCCTTCGTGGCAACGGCGGTCTCGGATGTTGACGAGGGGGTCTGACTCATGGGATCTCCGAGTAGGGTATATACAGTTTATACCGTTTATACCCTTCATGGCGAGTCCCGCCACGTGGCCTGCCGGACCGCAGGCGGTTCAGGTCACCACGAACTCGAACGCCCGTTCCACGCGCCGCCACTGCTCAGCCTCTTCGCCCAGCAGAACCACCGAACGCGGGTGGTGTTCGGCCCACGCGGCAGCCACCTCGAGCCGATAGCCGTCGGGCCGCCGTGTGAGCTTCAGCCCCTCCAGGCTCGGCTCGCGCCGGGCATGGCACAGCAGCACGGCCAGGCGCAGGCACAGCAGCTGGTCACGCAGCTCGGCTTCATCGAGCCAGGGCCCGGCCTTGCGCAGCCCGCCGCGCTGCGCCAGCACCAGCAGGCCCAGCCGCTGCAACTGGTGCAGCGCGAAGCCGGCACCGTCGGAGTGCTCGAGGATGTAGGCGCCGTGCCGGTGGTAGTCGTTGTGCGCCACCGCGCGGCCGATCTCGTGCATGTCGGCCGCCCAGCCCAGCTTGCGCGCCAGTTGCAGCGTGGCGCGGTCGCGTCGCGGCCACAGCTGCGAGAGCAGCTGTTGCGCCGCAATGCGCACGCGCTCGGCCTGTTCGACGTCGGCGCCGAACTTCTGCTGCAGGCGCTGCACCGTGCGCTCGCGCACGTCCTGGCTGGCGGCCTCGCGGTCGAGCATCTCGTACAGCACGCCATGGCGCAGCGCGCCGCGTGCGTCATGCATGCTCTGCAGCCCGGCCAGCGCAAACACGGCGCGCAGCGTGGCCACACCACCGGCGATGACGCTGCGCCGCTCGTCCTTCAAACCGTCCAGCCGCAGCCGCTCGACATGCCCGGCGCGCACCAGCTGATCGGCCAGCCACTCCAGCCCTTCCGGGGTGATGACGTTGCGGTCGTGCGCTTCGCCGCTGCCTGCCGGCCCCCCGGCTCCGTTGGCCCCGCCCGCGTGGCGCCCGGCGGCGTCGCGCGCGGCCAGGATGTCGGCGATGGCGCCCACCGTGCCCGAAGAGCCATAGGCCACGTCCCAGTTCCTGGGCTGCAGGAAGGTGAGCGCGTCTTCGAGCACCGCCTGTGCGGCCAGCGTGGCCGCCTGCAGCGCGGCCTGGGTGAGCCGCCCATCGCCGAAGTGGCGCTGCGACAGGTTCACCGAGCCCACCGGGTACGACTCCACCTTGCGCGGCGCGTAGCCGCGGCCGAGCACGAGCTCGGTGGAGCGCCCGCCGATGTCCACCACCAGCCGACGCTCTTCAGACTGCGGCAGCAGGTGCGCCACGCCGCTGTAGATGAGCCGGGCTTCTTCGCGCCCCGAGATCACCTCGATCGGGAAGCCGAGCACGCGGTGGGCAGGCACCAGGAATTCATCGCGGTTGCGCGCTTCGCGAAAGGTCTGCGTGGCCACCGCGCGCACGTGCTGCGGCGCGAACCCGCGCACGCGTTCGGCGAACCGCGCCAGGCAATCCCAGCCGCGCTGCATGGCCGCCTGGCTCAGGCGCGATTCGCTGTCCAGGCCGCCGCCCAGGCGCACCATCTCCTTCAGGTATTCGACGCGCTCGATCTGCCCGTGGGCCATGCGGCCGATCTCCAGCCGAAAGCTGTTGGAGCCGAGGTCGATGGCGGCGATGGAGGGGCCGGCGCTCACGGCCGCTTGACGGGTTGGGGCTGCATCCGCGCCAGCATACCGCGCCACGTGCGTGGCGCGCCGGTCAGTGCGTACAGAGCCCTCAGGGTCCGCCGCCATCGGCCAGCACCTGCTGCGCGCCGCGCAGCGCGAACTCGTGGGTCACCTCGGGGCCCACGCGCGTGGCCGCGGCCGTGCCTACGCCCTGCGGGGCGGCAATGGCGGCGCGCGACGCGTCTGCCGGGCGCGCGACTTCGGCCCCCCGCCGCCGCGCCCAGGGCAAGAGCATCGAGCCCTGCCTGGCGCGTGGACGCGGGCACTGCCTAGCTTGCAGCGGCCACGACGCGTGGCCGAAGCGGCATGGTCGATGTCGCCCAAGCCGAGGCGGGATCGGCCCGAACGGCGCCGATGCCTCGGCCGATGCCGTGGTACTCGAAGCCGAGCGACGCCATCAGTCCGGGGTCGAGGATGTTGCGGCCATCGAAAATCACCGGGTGCCGCAAGGCGGCGCGCAGCGCATCGAAGTCGGGGCTGCGGAACTCGCGCCACTCGGTGACGATCATCAGCGCGTCGGCGCCCTCGGCCGCGGCGACGGGATCGTCGGCGAACGAGAAGCCCTCGCGACGGGTCAGCAACCGCGCGGGGTCGGCGCGTACCGCCGGGTCGTAGGCCGCGACCTGCGCACCCGCCTGCAGCAGTTCCTCGATGATCTCCAGGCTCGGCGCCTCGCGCAGGTCGTCGGTCCCCGGCTTGAATGCCAGGCCCCACAGCGCGATGCGCGCGCCGCGCAAGCCCGCGCCGAAGCGCGCCCGCGCCCGTTCGACCAGCAGCGCTCGCTGGCGCTCGTTGATGGCCTGGACGGCGGCCAGGATCGGCATGTCGACCCCCAGGTCGGCCGCCGTGCGGCGCAGGGCCTTCACGTCCTTGGGCAGGCACGAGCCGCCCCAGCCGCAGCCTGCGTAGAGGAAGTGTGTCCCGATGCGCGGGTCGCTGCCCAGGCCCAGGCGCACCTGCTCGATGTCGGCGCCCACGCGCTCGGCCACCGCCGCCATCTCGTTCATGAAGCTGATGCGCGTGGCCAGCATCGCGTTGGAGGCGTACTTGGTGAGCTCGGCGCTGGCCATGTCCATCACCAGCAGACGGTCGCGGTTGCGCAGGAACGGCGCGTACAGCGCGCGCATCAGCAGCGTGGCGCGCTCGTCGTCGCTGCCGACGATGATGCGGTCGGGACGCATGAAGTCCTCGATCGCCGCGCCCTCCTTGAGGAACTCGGGGTTGGCGACGACGGCGAACGGCACCAGCGTGCTGCGTGCGGCCAGCTCATGCGTGATCACCGCGCGCACCTTGTCTGCCGTGCCCACGGGCACGGTGCTCTTGTCGACGACGACCTTGTAGTCGTCCATGTGCCGGCCCACCGTGGCCGCAGCGGCCAGCACGTGGTCGAGGTCGGCCGAGCCGTCTTCGGCCGCCGGCGTCCCCACTGCGACGAAGACGATCGTGCCGTGGGCGATGGCGCGCGGCGCGTCGTTGGTGAAGACCAGGCGGCGCGCAGCGACGTTGTGCCGCACCAGCGCCTCGAGCCCGGGCTCGTGGATCGGCACGCCGCCGTGGTTCAGGATGCGCAGCCGCGCCTCGTCGACCTCGAGGCAGATGACGCTGTTGCCCATGTCGGCAAGGCATGCTGCCGTGACGAGGCCCACGTAGCCGGCACCAATGACGCTGACTTTCATCGCGAAGCCTCCTGGGCAAGTCGGTGAATCTGAATCGGCGCCGGGCCGCGCATCGGGTGCGGCAGCCGGTGCGGTGAAGGGTCGGCGCGTTCGCCGGCGGGGCTGTCCAGCAGCCGCGCGAGCACCTGGGGAACCTCGATCGCGGCACGGTTGCGCTGGCGGGCCACGCGCTCGGCGTACTGCGGCAACCCGGCCAGCAGGCGTTGCACGGCCTCGGGCAGTTCGCCGGTGCCGCGCACCGCCAGGCCGACACCCTGTTCCTGCACCCAGCGCACGTTGAGCGCTCCTGCGGCATCGTGAAGGCGTTGCCGAAGGTGATGACCGGCAAGCCGAGCTGCAACGCCTCGCTCAAGCAGCCGGGGCCGGGCTTGCCGATGAAGAGGTCGGCCGCGCCCATGTAGCGCGGCACCTCCTCGGTGAACTCGACGACGACGCGCCGGGCGCCGCCGCGGGGCCTGGGCAGTGCGCGCAGCCGTTCGGCGAGGCGGGCATTGCGTCCGCACATCAGCACCAGTTGCAGCTCGGGCAAGGCGCGTGCGATCGCCGCCATCTGCGCCGAGCCGTAGCCGCCGAACATGACCACCGCGGCGGGTTGCCCGGGCACCAGGCCCAGCTCGCGGCGCAACGCCACCTTATCCCCCGCAGCGGGCTCGTGAAAGGCCTGCCGCAGCAGCATGCCCGAGACGCGCCAGATTTGCGCACGCTCGTAGCCGGCCTGCTCGGCCTGCGCCACCGCCTCGTCGGTGCCGCACACGATGTGCTGGCGCTGGCTGCGTTCGATCCAGAAGTGCGGCGGCAGGTCGGCCAGGTCGGTGAGCACGGTGACGAACGGCACGCCGGGGCGGGCCCGCGCCAGCGACTCGTACAGTGCGCGGTTGAAGTTCGGAATCAAGGAGACGACGAGGTCGGGCGCCGTGGCCTCCCAGTGCCGCACCAGACGCCGTGTCATCGGTGCATGCACCATGCGGATGCCGGCCTGCAGCACGCGCAGTTCCTGCGCCAGTCCGAGCGTCCAGCCGCGCGCGAGGCGGAAGTTGTAGAGGTCCTCGGGGCTGAGGCCCGTGGCGCGGCGGAAACGGTCGCTGGGGTCGAGCACCTCGGAGAGGTTCACCCGCCGCACCTGCCACGGCCAGCCCTGGGCCCGGATGGCCGCTTCGAGGGCCATCGCAGCGGCGCGGTGGCCGCCGCCGGCGTTGAAGTAGACGAGATCGACGTGCGGCACCATCGAAGCGGCATGCTGGCCGCGTTCGATGACGCCACCGTGATGGTCGCGTGCCAGATCCGTGACGCTGCGGCGGTGTGCTTCTGCCGGTGTGGACTACCCGGGCGCCCTGCTGCCCGCACCGGGCAGCTGCATGAGAGCCTCGCCCATGCGGATGTGATGACCGGCCGTCACGCCCGGCACCAGCGCGAACCCCGGCGGAGCGAAGACGATGATCGTCGAGCCGTGCTCGAACCAGCCCATCTCGTCGCCCTTGCGGAGCTCCGCCGCACAGGGCCACTCGTTCGGCCCGCGGTGGCGAAGATGCAGCCGCACGTCGATGGCGTGCAGCCGGATGCTGGCCACCAGCACCGCCGCCACCGGAACGAGCAGGATCTCGTGGCCGCCGGCATGCAGCGTGGCGCGCAGCACCGCCCGCTCGTTGCGGCAGAACAGGCCCGGCAGCCGCTTCAGCGCGGCCGGGTTGACGTTGAACGCGTCGCCGCTGATGTAGGACACGTGCGCGAGCGTCATGTCGTGCGGCGCGTGGAAGCGGTGGTACATGGCCGATGTGAGCCGCAGCGTGGCGTAGGTGCCTTGGGCCCACGGGCGGCAGTCGGACATGCGAAGCAGGTCTTCGAGCCGATAGGTCGAGCCCTTGGCCTGCAGCAGCAGCCCGTCCTCGACGCGGCCGCAGGCGCCGACGATTGCGTCGCAGGGGCTGGCGAGCACGGCCGGGTCCGCGCAGACGGTGCGCGCCCCGGGGACGAGACGGCGGGTGAACACCTCGTGCAGGCTGCGGTAGCGCCGGGGTTCGGCCTCGCTCAGGTCGAGATCGGTGAACAGCCGCCACAGGGCCAGCGAGGCGCGGGTCAGCGCCGGGCTGCGGATCGAGCTGTACCAGCCCATCCATCGCGTCAGCGCCACCCTGGGGATGCGGTTGGTGACGAGGAAGTTGAAGGTCTCCAGCGCGCCCAGTTGCCGCAGCACGCCCTTGCGGGGGCCGCGCGAAGCGACTGGTGGACGCCGTGCGCGCAGGGGGTGGCGCTTGGCCGAGGGCTGTGGTCTGGATGGCTTCATACGGTCATTGGCATGTCACGGACGGCGCGTAGACCCGCAGTCATGCAGATCACTTTCACGCTCACGGTCGTCGCCGCGGCCGCACTCCTGGGGTTGGGCTTCGCGAAGGGGCGTCGGCGCCTGGCGCTGTCGCGTGCCAAGCACCGCTCGCTGGCCGGGCACTCGCGCATCGCCAAGTGGCTGGCGCGGCAGGTGCCGGGCTACGCCTACGACGAGACCCGCTTCTTCGGCTGCGACGGCGCACCGCCCGAGGTGCAGCAAGCCCGCCGCGAGGGCCTGCGCACGCTCGCGGAGCAGTTTGCGCAGCGACATGCCACCACGCTGGCGATGACGCGGCAGGCCCGCCAGGCGCTGCCTGATCTCGCGCTCACCGGCAGCTACCGGGTGCCCTTCCAGTTCAGCCCCGAACTGCGGCGGCATCTCACCGTGGGTGCCTTCCTGCGCGCCGCCGACGGCATGTGGGTCGAAGACGCCGATGGCCAGCGCCTGATCGACCTCACCGGTTCCTACGGCGTGAACCTGTTCGGCGTGGACTTCTACAAGTCCTGCATCGCCGAGGCCGGCGAGACCGCCTCGCGCCTGGGCCCGGTGCTCGGTGCCTACCACCCCTGCGTGCTGGACAACCTGGAGCGCCTCCAACGCATCAGCGGTCATCCGGCCGTGTCGTTCCACATGTCCGGCACCGAAGCCGTGATGCAGGCGGTGCGGCTGGCGCGCTACCACACCGGTCGCAGGTACCTGGTGCGCTTCAGCGGCGCGTACCACGGCTGGTGGGAAGACGTGCAGCCCGGCCCCGGCAACCCGATGCCGCCGCGCGAGACCTACACGCTGGCCGACATGGACGAGCGCACCTTGCACGTGCTGCGCACCCGCGACGACATCGCCTGCGTGCTGGTGAACCCGGTGCAGGCCATGCACCCCAACCGCAACGCGCCGGCCGATTCGGCGCTGGTCGCCACGCGCCACGGGGCGGCGTTCGACCGGGCCGCCTACAAGGGCTGGCTGCAGCGGCTGCGCGAAGTGTGCTCCGAGCGCGGCATCGTCTTCATCCTCGACGAGGTGTTCGTCGGTTTCCGCCTCGCACCGGGCGGTGCGCAGCAGTACTTCGGCGTGCAGGCCGACCTCGTGACCTACGGCAAGACGCTGGGGGGCGGCCTGCCGGTGGGCGTGGTGTGCGGGCACGAGTGGCTGATGCAGCGCCACCGCGAGGATCGCCCGGCCGACCTGTGCTTCGCGCGCGGCACCTTCAACGCCCACCCGTACGTGATGGCGGCGATGAACGTCTTCCTCCAGCGCCTGGAGACGCCCGCGGTGCAGGCCCGATACGTGGGCCTGGACGAGCGCTGGAACGCGCGGGCCGAGCAGCTGAACCGGCAGCTCGAACAGGTCGGCGTGCCGGTGCGCGTGGCGGCAATGTCCACCATCTGGACGGTGCAGTTCCTGCAGCCTTCGCGCTATCACTGGATGCTGCAGTTCTACCTGCGAGCGCACGGCCTGGCGCTCAGCTGGGTGGGCACGGGGCGGCTGATCTTCGGGCTGCACTTCGGCGACGCCGAGTTCGGTGAGGTGTGCGACCGGTTCGTCGCGGCGGCCTTGCAGATGCGTGCCGATGGCTGGTGGTGGCTGGACCCCGCGCGCGACGCAGCGAGGCTCGAGCGCGACTGGCGGCACAAGCTGCTGCTGGAGATGCTGCGCGCCAGGCTGCCGTGGTGGCCCGTGCGCGCCCCCCCTCGCGGCGGGCAGCCCGCAGCGGCAGCGCCGGGCACGCCCGACGCCCCCGGGGCGCGCGGCGCGGTCAATGCCTGACGCGCGTCATCGGGTCATGCAGCTCGCCGCGCAACAGCGCCAGCGGCGAGCGCCAATACAGCACGATGTCGTGGAACGGGTCGGTGAGGATCTTCACCAGCCAGGCCGCGGCGGGCTGCGGCCCTTGGGTGAACGTCAGCTGCGCCACCCGGAACAACAGGCCGCCCACGCCGAGCGCCAGCCAGGCCATGCCCACGTCGTGCACATGGCCGCTGAATGAGGTGGCTGGCTGGATCAGCCCGCCGACCGACGGGCTCAGCCACAACACGAGGGGCACGCCAGCCCACACGCCCATCAGCACCACCTTGCGCTGGATGTTGTAGCCGACCTTCACCTCTTCCTTGTACTCGTCGGTGACGCCGTTGACCGTGTCGAACCCGCGAGGCTCGAAGAAGAAGTGGCCGCCTTGGCGCGTGATCATCGAGACGCACCAGCCGATGATGGCGGCCATGGCCGGGTCGATGAAGAGCCAGACGTAGGCGACGAGGAAGCTGATCGCGCTGACCAGGTGCAGGCACTGGTTGATCCGGCTCTGGTGGTAGTAGCGGTGGTCGTCCCAGCGTTGTTCGGCCAGCAGACGCAGGAAATCCTTCATGGTGAGGCCTCGCAGTGTTGATGGAAGGGCCGCGGTGGCATGCGGGCAACGCCGCCGGTCACGCCGCGGGCGGGCGCGATGGTGTGCCTGGCGTGTGAAACCCGCGTGACCGTGCGCTGAGGGCTCGGCGACGCTGTCACCAAAGCGTCGCGCGGCAACGGCAACATCGGCGCATGGTTCCCTCCACCAGCCTTGCGCCGCATCGATCCATGGCCATCGACGGCGGTGCGCCCTTGCGCATCTCGGTGGTGACGGAAACCTACCCGCCCGAAGTGAATGGCGTCGCGCTGACGCTGGCGCGCGTGGTGGAGGGCCTGCTCGAGCGAGGCCACGACGTGCAGCTGGTGCGCCCGCGGCAAGCGGCGGATGGCGACGGAAGAACCGAGGCGGGCCGTGCGCGGCCGGGCGGCGCATGCTCGAGCGCGCCCTCTGGTGCGGTCAACGCGATGCTGGTCCGCGGCATGCCGATTCCGCTTTACTCGCATCTGCGCCTTGGCTTGCCTTGCGCCAGGCGCCTGGTGCAGCGGTGGACGCTCGAGCGGCCCGACGTCGTGCACGTGGCCACCGAGGGCCCGCTGGGCCGCTCGGCGGTGATGGCGGCGCGGTCGCTGGGAATTCCGGTGACGTCGGACTTCCGCACCAACTTCCATGCCTACTCGCTGCACTACGGGCTGGGCTGGCTGCGCGAGCCCATCCTCGGCTATCTTCGACGCTTTCACAACCGCACCGCCACGACGATGGTGCCGACCGAGGCGTTGCGGCGGCAGCTGCACGACAGCGGGTTTCGCAACCTGGCGGTGGTCTCGCGCGGCGTGGACGTCGGCCGGTTCGAGCCGGCCCGGCGCAGCGAGGTGCTGCGCTCACGCTGGGGGGTGGGGGCGGGTGACCTGGTCGTGCTGTACGTGGGGCGCCTTGCCGCGGAGAAGAACCTTGCGCAGCTCGTGACGAGCTTTCGTGCCATCGAGGCGGTGCAGCCGACGGCGAAGCTGCTGCTGGTTGGTGAAGGCCCGATGCGCACGTCGCTGCAGGCGCAGCTTCCCGGCGCGGTGTTCGCCGGTCAGCGGCATGGCGAGGACCTCGCCGCTCACTACGCCAGTGCCGACCTGTTTCTCTTTCCGAGCCTCACCGAGACGTTCGGCAACGTCACTGCCGAGGCCATGGCCAGCGGCCTGCCCGTGGTGGCCTACGACTACGCGGCGGCGGCACAGCTCATCCGCCCCGGGCTCAGCGGCGTGCCGGTGGCCTGCGACAACCCGGCGCAGTTCGCGCGTGCGGCGGTGGCGCTGGCCGGCAGCGCGACCACGCGCAGGCAACTGGGCGCCCAGGCGCGCGCTGACGCGCTGGCGTTCGGCTGGCCTCAGGTGCTGGCGCGCTTCGAACAGGTGCTGCGGCAGGCTGTGGCGGGGCCGCCACCGGCCGAGCCTCAGACCATGTCCGGCGTCAGCGCCGCGTGCAGCACCACCTGAAGCTCGCCCTCGCGCTCGCGCCCTCGCAGCCACACGACGGCCCCCTTGCGCAGCGCCCACGGCGTGGTGGCGCCGCTGAGCAGGTAGGCCACGGCCATGCCCAGCGTCGGCTGGTGGCCGACCACCAGCACCGGCTCGCGCGAGT
Organism: Rubrivivax sp.; assembly: GCA_016788525.1. Classification (GTDB taxonomy): domain Bacteria; phylum Pseudomonadota; class Gammaproteobacteria; order Burkholderiales; family Burkholderiaceae_C; genus Rubrivivax. The sequence continues at coordinate 3,859 of JAEUPD010000052.1, read as the reverse complement.
CGGGCCAGCGCGCGGCCTGCAGAAGGGCCTCGACGCTGCCGCCGGGGGCGATCGCGGCCACTGTCTTGAACTTGCGTTCGAGCTTGTCGGCGGTCTGCTGGGCGCGGCGCGCCGGGCTGACGAGCACGCGGGTGGTCGACGCGAGCTGGCGCCTGAGCCAGCCGGCCATGCGCTCGGCCTGGCGCTCGCCCTTGTGCGTGAGGGCGCGTTCCAGGTCGTCGCTGCTCTCGCCTCCTTCGCCAGCTGGCCCGGCTTCGTCGGCCTCGGCGTGGCGCCACAGGATCAGGTCCACGGCTGATGCCCTTGTTCCAGATGCAAGCTCAGCTGTAGCGGGCGACAAGCGCGCGCTGCGCCCCCAGCCGCCGAGGTTCCTCCGCAGCGGCGTCTTCGCCGAGCCGGCGGTAATGGCCTTGGGCGTCGAGCTCCCAGGCGTCGAGCGAGTCGTGAAGGTATGGCACGAGGCCCTCGTCGATGACGCGCTGGCGCAGCGCCGGGTCGCGCACCGGCCAGGCGATCTCGATGCGGCCGAACATGTTGCGGCCCATCCAGTCGGCGCTGGACAGGTACAGCGCCTCGCCGTCGTCGCCCTCGCCCCAGCGGAGGTAGGCGATGCGCGTGTGTTCGAGGAAGCGACCGACGATCGAGCGAACGCGGATGTTCTCCGTGAGCCCGGGCTGCCCGGGCCGCAGCAGGCAGGCGCCGCGCACGACGAGGTCGATGCGCGCACCGGCCTGGCTGGCTTCGGTGAGCGCGCCGATGAGGCCCGGGTCGGTGAGGGCGTTGATCTTGACGACGATGCGCGCCGGCCTGCCGGCGTGAGCCGCCTCGGTCACCTTGCGCACCAGAGCCATCATGCGACGATGCAGCATGAACGGCGCGGCCAGCAGCAGGTGCGGCGTCTTCATGCGCACCTGGCTGGCCAGCTGCAGGAACACGGCTTCGGCGTCTGCAGCCAGCACCGGGTCGGCACTGAGGTAGCCCATGTCGGTGTACAGCCGCGCGGTACGCGGGTTGTAGTTGCCGGTGGAAAGGTGCACGTAGCGGCGCAGCCGTTCCCCGTGGCGGCCTTCCCGGCGCGTCACCAGCAGCAGCTTGGCGTGCGTCTTCAGCCCGACGATGCCGTAGACCACCTGGGCGCCCACCGCCTCCAGCCGCTCTGCCCAGTTGATGTTGGCCTCTTCGTCGAAGCGCGCCTGCAGCTCCACCACCGCCAGCACTTCCTTGCCGCGGCGCGCCGCCTCGATCAGCAGGTCCATCAGCTCGCTCTCGGCACCGGTGCGGTAGATGGTCTGGCGGATGGCGAGCACGTCGGGGTCGTGGACGGCCTCGCGCAGGAACTGGATCACCGGCTCGAAGCTCTCGAACGGGTGGTGCAACAGCACATCGCGCTCGCGCATCGTGTCGAACACCGAGCGCCCCGCCGCCGCGCCGCTCTGTGCGAAGGCGCGGGGCAGCGCGGGCTCGAAAGGCGCGAAGCGCAGCGCATCGGCATCGGCCATGTTGATGAGCTGCGTGAGCCGCACCAGGTTGACCGGCCCGTTCACCTTGTACAGCGCCGACGGCGGGAGCGCGAACTGCTCCAGCAGGAAGCTCCACAGCGGTTCGGGGCACGACGCCACCACCTCCAGCCGGATGGCCTGGCCGAAGTGGCGACGGCTGAGGTGGCTGCGCAGGGCCTGGCGTAGGTTCGCGACCTCCTCGGTGTCGACGTCCAGGTCCGAGTCCCGCGTGACGCGGAACTGCGAGAAGGCCTCCACCGTCCGCCCGGGAAAGAGCTCGCCGAGGTGAGCGCGGATGACGCTGGTGAGCAGCACGAAGGCCTGCCTGCCAGGGCACAACTCGGCCGGCACACGGATGACCCGCGGCAGCACGCGGGGCACCTTGACGATGGCCACGGCGTTCTGGCGGCCGAAGGCGTCGGCGCCGGCCAGGCGCGCGATGAAGTTGAGCGACTTGTTGGCCACCTGCGGAAACGGGTGGCTGGGGTCCAGGCTCACCGGCACCAGCAGCGGCCGCACCTGCTGGTCGAAGAAGCGCCGTACCCAACCGCGCTGGGCCTCGTCTCGCTCGGCGTGGTTCAGCACGACGATGCGGGCGCGCTGCAACGCGGGCATCACCTCGTCGTTCAGCAACGCGTACTGCTCGTCGATGAGCGCATGGGCCTGCGCCGACAGGCGCTCGAAGGCCGTGGCCGCCGGGCCGATGGGCTGGCGCTTGGCCGGCTCGATGCGGTCGGCCATGCGCACTTCGAAGAACTCGTCGAGATTGGACGAGACGATGGTGATGTAGCGCAGCCGCTCCAGGAGCGGCACGTCTTCGCGCCGCGCTTGTGCCAGCACGCGCCGGTTGAAGGCGAGGATCGACTGCTCGCGATCGAGCAGGTCACCGCGCGGCGAGGCTAGGGCCCCGGCGCCGGCCTCTTCGCGCTCCAAAGGCTGGCGGGGCGCCTCGGTCATCCGGCGAGTTTAGGCGGCCGCTGTGACGCTCCCGTGACAGCGGCCGAAGGGCCGGCCAATGTGCGGGCCAGCCCCACCGGGCCACCCGGTGCCGCGGCGCCTGCCGGCGCCGAACGCGCTCAGGCCGCGGCGGCGGCGGCCAGGCGCTCGGCGCAGTGGCGCCCGCGCTTGGCGTCGCGTGCCTCGACCATCACCCGCAGCACGGGCTCGGTGCCCGAGGCGCGGATGAGCACGCGGCCCTCGCCGGCCAGTTCGCGCTCGACGCGCTCGCGCTCGCTCTCCAGCTGGGCGTTGCGCTTCCAGTCGCTGCCTTCGCGCAGGCGCACGTTGAGAAGCGTCTGCGGGAAGAGCGTCACGCCCTCGAGCAGCGCGGCGAGGCTGCGGCCCTGGCGCTTGATGGCCTGCAGGATCTGCAGTGCACTGACGATGCCGTCGCCGGTGGTGTGCCGGTCCAGCGCCAGCAGGTGCCCGGAGCTTTCGCCGCCGAGCTGCCAGTTGCGCGAGACCAGCTCTTCCAGCACGTAGCGGTCGCCGACCTTGGCGCGCACCAGCGGAATGCCCAGCTGCTTGAGCGCCTGCTCGATGGCCATGTTGGTCATCAGCGTGCCGACGACCCCCGGCACCGTCTGCCGGCGCGCCAATCGGTCGGCGGCCATCACGTACAGCAGCTCGTCGCCGTTGAACAGGCGCCCCTCGGAATCGGCGATCTGCAGCCGGTCGGCGTCGCCATCGAGCGCGATGCCGTAGTCGGCGCGGTGCTCGGCCACCGCCTTCACCAGGGCCTGGGGCTCGGTGGCCCCGACACCGTCGTTGATGTTCAGGCCGTCGGGGCTGCAGCCGATCTGCACCACCGCCGCACCGAGCTCATGGAAGACGTCGGGTGCCACGTGGTAGGCAGCGCCATGGGCGGCGTCCACCACCAGCTTCATGCCGCGCAGCGACAGGGTGTGCGGCACGGTGCTCTTGCAAAACTCGATGTAGCGCCCGCGGGCGTCTTCCAGCCGCCGCGCCTTTCCGAGGTTGGCCGAGTCCACCCACTGCGGCGGCTCCTCGAGCGCCGCTTCGACCGCCTGCTCCCACTCGTCGGGCAGCTTCTCACCCGCGGCGGAGAAGAACTTGACGCCGTTGTCGGGGTAGGCGTTGTGCGAGGCACTGATGACCACGCCAAGGTCGAGACGCTGGGCGCGCGTGAGGTAGGCGACGCCGGGCGTGGGCAGCGGGCCGGAGAGCAGCACGTCCACGCCAGCCGAGGCAAAGCCGGCCTCCAGCGACGACTCGATCATGTAGCCCGAGATGCGCGTGTCCTTGCCGATCAGCACCGTGGGTTCGGGCATCCCGCGTTTGAGCACCCGGCCCACCGCATGGCCCAGGCGCAGCATGAAGTCAGGCGTGATGGGCGGCTT
>JAEUPD010000242.1 GCA_016788525.1 Rubrivivax sp. | reverse complement strand
AGCTTGCAGTGCGTCGATCGCGATCTTGATGTTGCCGTCGGTGCCGTTCTTGAACCCGATCGGCGCGGACAGGCCGCTGGCCAGTTCGCGGTGCACCTGGCTCTCGGTGGTGCGCGCGCCGATCGCGCCCCAGGCGATCATGTCGCCGATGTACTGCGGGCTGATGGTGTCGAGGAACTCGCTGCCCGCGGGCACACCGAGCCGATTGATGTCCACCAGCAGCTGGCGTGCGATGCGCAGGCCCTCGTGAATGCGGTAGCTCTCGTCGAGGTAAGGGTCGTTGATCAGGCCCTTCCAGCCCACCGTGGTGCGCGGCTTCTCGAAGTACACGCGCATCACCACTTCCAGGTCGGCGGCGTGCCGGTCGCGCTCGACCTTCAGCCGCCGCGCGTACTCCAGCGCCGCGGCCGGGTCGTGGATCGAGCACGGGCCGATGATGACCAGCAGCCGGTCATCCTCCCGGTTCATCATGCGGCGGATGTGGCCGCGCGTGCTGCCGATCAGCGCCTCCACCGGCGTGCCGGCGATCGGGAAGAAGCGGATCAGATGTTCGGGCGGCGGCAGCGGCATGACGTCACGAATGCGTTGATCGTCGGTCTGGCTCGTCTTCTCGGACAGCGAGAGACGGTCGGTGAGACGTTCGCGATCGTCCGGATAGCTGGCCTTGGCGTTCATGCTCGTGGGCTCCTGGCAGGGTCGTCTTGTCGTCGAGGGGGCGGGTCGGTCGTGGTGCCGTGCGGGCAAGAAAAAACCGCCGGGGTTGCCGGCGGTTCGTTCTGGGTGCTGTCTTCGCTTTGCGCGTTCAGGCCTCTCCAGCCGCCGGGTGGGGCGAGATCCAAAAGTACGCAAAGTAGAAGGCGCGACGCATGGGGGCGGAATGTAGCACGGGTCTGCGGCGGCGCGCGCGCGGCACCAGCGGGCCCGCGTGCCCGGGTGTCGGGGCGCCCGGACGCGCACGTGCGTCACCCGGCCAGCGGCAGCGTCAGCTCGAACTGCACCCCGCCGGGCACGTTGTGCGCGGCGATCGTGCCACCCATCTTGGCCATGTAGGTGCGGGCCACGAACAGGCCCTGGCCGCGCCGGCCGGCGGCCGCGGCGCCATCGCCGTGATCGCCCCCGCCGATGAGGTTGGTCGCGGCGGCGGGGGCGGCCGTGGCACTGGAGACCCCGTAGTCGAAGACGCGTGGCAGCAGGTCCCCGGGCACCGGTGCGCCGACGTTGTGGACGCTGGCACGCACCACGCCGATGTCCCGTTCGGCGCGCAGCGTGATCGCCGTGCCGGGCTCGCGGTGGCGCTCGGCGTTGCGCAGCAGGTGCGCCACGACGTCTTCGAGCGAGTGCTCGTCGGCCAGCACCGGCAGCGGCTGGCCTGGCGACTCGTACACCACCGGCTCGATGCCGACATGGTGTGCGTTGGCCGCCACCGTTGCCAGGAAGGCGTCGAGGTCCAGCGGCGCCAGCGCCAGCTGGGTGGACGCGAACGCCTCGCTCGGTGAGGCCTGCCCGTAGAGCACGCGCACGGCCTGCTGCATGCGGCGCAGGTAGCGGGAAGCCGGGTCGGCTGCGTCGCCGTGCAGCGCGATCAGGCTTTGCAGCGGCGAGACGATCTCGTGGCCCACCGCATGCCATTGCTCGCGCTCCTGGCGGGCCCGGATCTGCTCGCGTTCAACGTCGGCATGCACGCGTGCCAGCAGGTCGTGCAGGCCCTGGGCCAGCACGCCGAGTTCATCCCCCCCGCGCAGGTTGCGCACTTCCAGCGTCAGGTTCAGCGGCTGCCCGCGCGCGGCCGCGGCGCGCATGCCGTCGGACACCGCCGCGGCACGCCGCGTCAGCAGCACGATGCGCCGCATCACCACCATCTCGAGCAGCAGCCAGACGAACAGCACCGCCCCCAGCATCGCGCCCACGTATCCGGCCAGCCGCGTGGCCACCGCGGCGAGCTGGCGGTTGACCGTGCGCAGGTCGCCCTGCAGCGCGAGGCTGTAGCTGCCCTGGCGCGTGGCGATCGACGAGCGCGACTCGATCGGCGCGTCGTAGCCTTCCACCGGCAGCCAGCGCACGAGCAGGTCGATCCAGGGCGAGGCCGGTTCCTCGGCACCGGTGTCGCCGCGGGCTTCGAGCAGCACGCCGTCGCTGCCCTCGCGCTGCACGCGCAGCGTCTCGCCGGGCAGCAGCAGGCGGCGGAACTCGGCCAGCGCGAACGGCGCGCTGGCCGCCGCGGTGCCGCCGCGCGCCGGGTTGTCGCTGTCGAACAGCACCTGGCCTTCGCCCGGCCCGAGCAATTGCAGCCGCACCTGCGTGCCCGCCAGCCCGGGCGGCGGCCACGCGGCGGCCCCGCGGGCATCCGTGGCCTCACGCCAGGCCGGCACCGGCAAACGCAGCGAGACGTAGGTTCGGCGCGGGCAGGCCGCATTCGGATCTGCCGGTGCGCCCGCATCGGCCGTGGCCAAGGCCGGTGCGGCAGGGCCGGTTGCCGTTGCGGCTGCCGGTGCGGACGCGATGGCAGGTGCGGCCGCGGCTGCAGGAGCAGGTGCGGGGCCGAATGCCGAATCGGGTGACGCAACGGGTGCCGGCACGGAGACCGCCGCCGACGCCGCATGCACGGCCGGCACCGCGATCACGGCCGCCGCCGTGGCAGAAACCGGCCGCGGCTCGATGCAGGCGCCTTCCTGCCACATCCAGCCGCGCACGTCCTTGTGCGGGCGCGATTCGGAGGTCACCTCGGCATCGCCGTCGAATGCCACAAGCCGCCCGCGCTGCGCGCTTGACGCAGCGACGGTCTCGGTCTGGTAAGGCGCAATCCAGCGCCAGCTCTCGCCGGAGGCCAGCCGCACTTCCACCCAGGCGCGGTGCGCCACGCCCAGGTCCAGCTGCCCTGCACGGTGCGGCACCAGCGCCGGCGCCGCGAGTTGCCCGACGACATAGACGAAGGCTCCGGCCAGTGCGTTGCTTCCGATGCCCGCACAGACCGCCGAGCCATCGCCGTAGACGACCCCGCAGCCGGCCAGCTCCACCGCCTGCAGCGCCTTGGCGCGGTCGTCGAAGTCGATGGCGCCAAACGGCAGCACCAACGGCACCAGCGGCGTGGCGGGCAGGTCGGCCGTGGCCGCGTTCAGCAGCATCAGCTGGCCCGTGGGGTGGCGCAACCGCGCGGCCACCTGCGCCTCACTCTTGCGCAGCCCCTCGGCGTAGGCGGCGTGGCCGCGTTGCTTCTCGTCGCGCAGCACGTCCAGCGCCAGCGCCAGCGTGGCCAGCAGCAGCAGCATGAATGCGAAGCGGAAGACGAGCCGCAGCCGCCGCGGCACGCCGCCCGCCGGCGCGCCCGAGGCACTGCCTGCGCCGCCGATCCCGCCGGCGACCGGGGTGGCCGGGGTGCCTGACGCGCCAACCCCCACCGGCGCGGCGGCCGGCAGCCAGGGTTCCACCCGCGAGTCGATCAGCTTCTCCAGCGAAAGCCGCGCATCGGCACGTTGTCGATGGCGTCGAACGCCGGCTCGATCTCGCGCAGCGCCTCGCGGATGGTGCCGACGTGCTTGCGCACGTTATCGCGGTTGCGCCCGCTCTTGATGGCCGCGTACATCTCTTCGTAGGAGACCACCTCGCCACGGCGCGCGTGCAGCACGGCGAGGATGCGCTGCGCGGTCAACGGCAGGTTCACGCGCTGGCCGCGGTACAGCGCCTGCGCCTGGCGCAACGGGTCGAGCACGAGTTCGGCGCGGGCCGGCCCGGCGGCGTCCGCCACCCCTCTTTCAGCGCGCTCGTGCAGCGCCGAGGTCGAGCGCAGGATCTCCAGCAGCGTCTCGATGAACTCGGCCTCTTCGAAGGTGGTCTTCTGCAGGTAGTCCCAGGCATCGAGCGCCTTCATGATGCTGCGGTACACGGCGGCCGGCATCGCCGACACCACCAGCACCGGCGTGCCCGCGTGGCGCTTGTTGATGGCGTTGATGATGGCCACGCCGGCGTGCCGCTCGCGGCCCAGCTCGATGTCCAGCACCACGGCGTCGTAGCGCTGGCGCGCGAGTGCCGCCTCGGCGTCGTCGCGCGTGAACCACTGGTCCACGGCGATGGCCGGGCGCGCGGCAAGGATCCAGCCCTTGAGCTGGTCGCTGGTGGGCCGGTCGTCCTCGATCACGGCCACGCGCTGGGCGTGGCCGGCGGCCGGCGGCGTGGCCCGGGCGACGGGGGTCGCTGCACTCATGCCGCGCATTGTCGGCCGCGGCCATGGCGGCCCCCGTGAAGGTTTCTTCCGCGGCCGGAAACAAGAGGGGCGGCGGCGTGCTTTCGCACTCCGCAGTGAGTTCGAACAATGAGTTCGACGCAAGGGGCGCACTTGTTCATTCCTCCCGCCGCCTTCACCGACAGGGAAGCCCGCCATGTCCTACCGAACCCTCCTGCAACGCCTGACCGCCATCGCCGAGGGGCTGCTGGGCGGCGCGCCCGAAGCCCCCACGCACGCCGCGGCGCGAACCCCGGCCACGCGTACCGCGCAGGCCGAGGCGGGAGACGAGTGATGGCCCGCCGCCTCGAAGCCCCCGGTCCGGACTGGGCCGAACCTGCAGCCCCCCAGCACACGCACGCGGTGACCCTGGCCACGCTGCTGGGCGCACTGGTGGCGTTCCTCTTCCTCGCACTGTGCACGAACGCCGCGCAGGCCCAGGGCGCCGACGTGCCGCCCGCATTGCCTTCCCCATCGCCTTGGGCGGCGCCAGCGGCACGCGCGCTGGTGGCCTCGGACCGCACCCCGCTGCGCGCCGCGCCACGTGAGGGCGCCGGCGTGCACGCCGAGTTGACGCAAGGCGATCTGCTCGAAGTGCGCGGGCAGCGGCTCGACCACCTGCACGTCTACGACCATCGCCGCGAACGCGCCGGCTTCGTGCGCGCCGAGGCGGTGCGGCGGCTGCCCCCGGCGGCGGCAACCCCTTCGACGGTGCACTCGACGTCCTCTTCGTCGCCGTTTTCACTGCCTTCTTCGTCGCCGTCGTCTTCGCGCGCGGCACCCGCGGGCGCCGCCGAGGCGCAAGAGCTTCTGTCATTGCTGCGCTTCCTGCGTCATGCGCCGGGCCAGGAGGCGCTGGGCATCGCCTACGCGGCAGCGTACCTGCAGGCCGCAAGCGCCGAGCGCATTGACGCCGAACCGTTCGATGCGCTGGGCGTGATGGCCGAGCGGCTGGGGCGGCGCGCCTCGCGTGGGCGCCCGGGGGATGCCACCTCGGCGCAGGTGGAAGCGGTGGCCGCCTACGGCGTGCGCTTCGCGACGCTGGAACGCGAGGGCCGGATGCAGCTGTGCTACGACGGCGAGGCATTCCGCCGCGTGCTGGCACTGAAGCCCACGAGCGCCGAGCAGGCCCGTGCCATCCTCGCGCTGACGCGCCACGACTGTGTGGACCCGCAGCTGCCGCCCACCGCCCGCATCGCGCTCGATGCGTGGCGCGCCGACCTGCTCGACCTGCCCTGGCCGCGTGGCTACAACGATCTGCCGCAGCTCACGAAGAACCGCCTGCACCTGCGGCGCGCAGGCCTGTGGGCGGCGCGCGCGCACCAGCAGGCGCGGCAAGGCCGGCCGGCCCAGGCCGCTGCCGAACGCGCGATCGCCGAGCTGGCCGCCGTCAACAAGGGCGAGTTCACCGACGACGACCAGCCCGAGTACGCCGAGGCCGCCATCCGCGTGGGCGCGGCGCGCTGGGCCGCCGTCGGGCAAGACGCGCTGGCGCGTGCAAGCGCCGTCGGCCTGCGCCTGGTGAACGTGACCGGCAGCGAGCCGGGGCAGACCTGCGTGCAGCTGCTGGCCGCCGAATCCGCGCCGCCGGGTCGCCGCGCGCAGGGTCCGCACCTGCTCGCCGAGCGCTGCACGTTTGGCACGGTGTGGATGCCTTCTCTGGCCATGCGGCCGGGCGGCGACGCTTTGGTGCTCGCGGTGCAACCGCTGGAGGGCTGGACGGAGCTGTGGCTGTTCCGCGCAGAGAGCGCCGTGGCGCCCGAGGCCGCCGCCGGCGCGGTCGTCGCCGAGGGCACGGCTCGCACCGCTGGGGTGGCCGCGGTCGCAACGCGCGAGCGCATGCCATGGCGCATCGACGTGCTGCCGCCAGCGCCCAGTGCGCCGGGTCTGGGCTACATCGAGTTCGCCGGCTGGGCCCCGGGCCCGCAGCCGCGCCTGCTGGTGGCACGCGAGTCGCGCATCGACGGGCGATTCCACCGCCGCTTCGAGGTGCTGGCGCTCGACACGCTGGACGCCGTGAAGCAGGCCAGCTCGCCGCAGCTGCTGTCGGCCTTCGAGCAGTTCAGCGACGCGCAATGGCGCCGGCGCACCGTGGCGCTGCGCTAGCCCGCGTGCGCGAGGACCGCGCGCGGGTGCTCAGTAGACGCTGGCGTCGAAGCCCGCCGCACTCAGGCGCGCTATCAGCTCGCGCACGTGCTCGGGGTTGCGCGTCTGCACGACGAGCTCGACCTCGACGTTCTGCGCCGACAGCGTGGAGAAGGCGCGCTGGTGGTGAACCTCGTCGATGTTGGCGCCGACCTCGGCCACGATGGCCGTGATGCGCGCCAGGACACCCGGGGTGTCGCGCGCGGCGATGCGGATGCGTGCCAGCCGCCCGGCGCGCACCATGCCGCGCTCGATGATGGCGGCCAGCAGCAGCGGGTCGATGTTGCCGCCGCAAAGCACCAGGCCGACCCGCTTGCCGGCGAAGCGCTCGGGGGTCTTCAGCAGCGCCGCCAGCCCGGCGGCACCGGCGCCCTCGACCAGCGTCTTCTCGATCTCCAGCAGCATCACGATGGCCTGCTCGATGTCGCCCTCTTCCACCAGCACGAGGTCATCGACCAGCCGCTTCACCGTGGCCTGCGTCAGCTGGCCGGGTTGGCCCACCGCGATGCCTTCGGCAATGGTGCTGGCGCCTTGTGCGTGGTGCGTGCCCTTGAAGGCGTTGACCATCGCCGGGAAGCGCGCAGTCTGCACGCCGATGACCTCGAGGCCGGGCTTGAGGTGGCGCGCCGCGGTGGCGATGCCGCTGATGAGACCACCGCCGCCCACCGCGATGACCAGCACGTCGAGGTCGGGCCGCGCGCGCAGCATCTCGATGCCGAGCGTGCCCTGGCCGGCCATCACCAGCGCATCGTCGAACGGGTGCACGAAGGTGAGCCCGTCGCGCGCGGCCAGCGCCAGCGCGTGGTCGCGCGCCTCGTCGAAGTTGGCCCCGTGCAGCACCACTTCGGCGCCGAAGCCCTTGGTGCGTTCCACCTTCACCATCGGCGTGTGCTGCGGCATCACGATCACCGCGTGCAGGCCCAGGCGCTGGGCATGGTGCGCCACGCCCTGCGCGTGGTTGCCCGCCGAGGCGGCAATCACCCCCTTGGGGCGCGCACCACTGTCCAGCAGCGCGACGAGCTTGTTCAGCGCACCACGTTCCTTGAACGAGGCGGTGAACTGCAGGTTCTCGAATTTCAGGAAGATGCGCGCGCCGACGATCTGGCCGAGCGTCAGGCTCTCGACGAACGGGGTGTCGAGCACCTGGCCGGCCACGCGTGCGGCGGCTGCCTCGATGTCGGCATAGGTGATCGCCGGCGCGGCCTGGCACGCGCCGGCCGTGGCGCCTGCGCCGGCCGCCATGGTCAGGCGGTCCCGCCGACGGTCAGGCGGTCGATGCGCAGCGTGGGCTGGCCCACGCCCACCGGCACGCTCTGGCCTTCCTTGCCGCACACGCCCACGCCCGAATCGAGCCGCATGTCGCGACCGATCATGCTCACGCGCGTGAGCGCGTCGGGGCCGTTGCCGATCAGCGTGGCCCCCTTCACCGGATACTGGACCCGGCCGTTCTCGACCCAGAACGCCTCGCTGGCGCTGAAGACGAACTTGCCGCTGGTGATGTCGACCTGGCCGCCACCGAAGTTGGTGGCATACAGGCCGCGTTTGATGCTGGCCACGATCTCGTCGGGCGACCTGTCGCCGGCCAGCATGTAGGTGTTGGTCATGCGCGGCATCGGCACGTGGGCATAGCTCTCGCGGCGACCGTTGCCGGTGGGCTTGACGCGCATCAGCCGCGCGTTGAGGCTGTCCTGCAGGTAGCCCTTCAGGATGCCGTCTTCGATGAGCACGGTGCGCTGCGTGGCGTGGCCTTCGTCGTCGACATTCAGCGAGCCGCGGCGGTCGGCGATGGTGCCGTCGTCGAGCACCGTCACGCCCTTGGCGGCCACGCGCTGGCCCACCCGCCCGCTGAAGGCGCTGGAGCCCTTGCGGTTGAAGTCGCCCTCGAGGCCGTGGCCCACCGCCTCGTGCAGCAGCACGCCGGGCCAGCCCGGGCCGAGCACCACCGTCATCTCGCCAGCGGGGGCGGGGCGGCTTTCCAGGTTGGTCAGCGCGGCGCCGACCGCCTCGTCGACGTAGCGCCTGACCACGTCGTCCTGGAAGTAGCCCAGGCCGAAGCGCCCGCCGCCTCCGCTGGTGCCCATCTCGCGGCGGCCGTCCTGTTCGGCGATGACGGTCACCGACAGCCGCACCAGCGGGCGCACGTCGGCAGCGCGCGTGCCGTCGGCGCGCGCCACCAGCACCACGTCGTACTCGGCGGCCACGCCGGCCATTACCTGCACGACGCGCGGGTCCTTTGCCCGCGCGAGCTGCTCCACCTTTTCCAGCAGCGCCACCTTCTGCGCGCTGTCCAGCGTGGCGATGGGGTCGGTGGGTGCATAGAGGGTGCGGCTGGCGGCCACCTTGCGCGGCACGGCGCCGGTGCCAACCTTGACGCGCCTGCTCTGGCCGGCCGCCGCGATGGTGCGCACGGTGCGCGCGGCATCCATCAACGACTCCACGCCGAGGTCGTCGCTGTACGCGAACGCCGTCTTCTCGCCGGCCACGGCACGCACGCCCACGCCCTGGTCGATGCTGAAGCTGCCGCTCTTGACGATGCCTTCCTCCAGGCTCCAGCCTTCGTGGCGGGTGGTCTGGAAGTACAGGTCCGCGTCGTCGATGCGGTGCTCGGCAATGGTGCCCAGTGCACGCGCCAGCACCGCGTCGTCCAGCCCGAACGGGGCCAGCATCAGCTGCTGGGCAATGGCCAGGCGTTCGAGGGTGGGTTCGCGGCTGATCATGGATACCTCGGCGGAAGCAGACGGGCATTCTAGGAACTGTGCTCGGACAGCCACCACCGTGCACCTCGCCCGGTTCGCGCCCTTCGCCATCCTCGCCCCATTCGCCCGCGCGGCCGTGACCGCCGCCGCGCTGGCCCCGACCCCGCTGTGCGCCGCCGCCCAGACCTCTGCCCCCCGCTGCGGGCGCGGCCTGCACCGCGCGCATCGACCAGCGCCGGGCGACTCAGGAGCGCTTGCATCGACCGGGGCGTGGCCTCGGGGCAGCTGGCCCGCCGCGGGGCACGCCGGCTTGAGCACCAGCAGGCGGCCGTCAATCGGGCGGAGGACCGCGCCCTCGCCGACGGCAAGGTCACCCCTCGCGAGCGAGCGCGCACCGAGCCCGCGCGCGGCCAGCGCTGCCGCAGGCACCAAGGAGGGCCTCCGCCGCGCGCACGAGGTGCGCCCGCGCGAGCAGGCCGCCCCGGTGCCCTCGCTTCGCGGCGCGGCCGCTACGGCTGGCGCTTCAGGGCCTCGGCATACAGCGCGTTGCGAGGTGCGCCGGTGATCTCGGCGGCAAGCGCAACCGCTTGCTTCAAGGGCAGCTCACGCTGCAGGATGACCAGCGCCTTCAGCGCCGCGGTCGGCAATGGCTGCGGTGCCTCAGGGGCCGCGGGCTCGGCCGCGTGCACCACCACGACGAACTCGCCGCGCCGTCGCTGCGCGTCGGCCGCCAGCCAGGGCGGCAGGCCGGCCGCAGGCATTGTCACGATGGTCTCGAACTGCTTGGTGAGCTCGCGCGCCAGGGTCACCCGCCGCGCATCGCCGCGCGCCGCCAGCTCGGCGGCCAGCGCCTCGATGCGGTGCGGCGCCTCGAACAGCGCAAAGCTGGTGCCCTCGTCGAGCAAGGCTTGAAGACGCGCGGCGCGCTCGGCGCTCTTGGAGGGCAGGAAGCCGACGAAGCGCCACCCCTCGCCGCGCAGATCGCCCGCAGCGCTGAGCGCGGCCACCACGCTGCTCGCCCCGGGCACCGGCACCACGCGGACGCCGGCCCCGACAGCGGCGGCGACCACCCGCGCGCCCGGGTCCGAAATCGCCGGCGTGCCGGCGTCGGTGACCAGGGCCACCGCCTCGCCACGCGCCAGGTGTGCGAGCATCGGCGCCGTGGCAGCCTGTTCGTTGTGGGCGTGCACGGCCAGCAGTGGCTTGCGCAGCCCGTAGTGGGCCAGCAGCGCACCGCTGACGCGCGTGTCTTCGCACGCCACCACGTCGACGCGCGCCAGCACGTGCAGCGCGCGCCAGGTGATGTCGGCCAGGTTGCCGCTCGGCGTGGCCCCGCACGACAGTGCCCCCGCGGCGAATTGCTGGTGGCCCGCGGCCGCGGCAGCCGCCTGCAGCAGCAGGGAGGGCGAGGAGGGGTCGACGTTGGTGTTCAAGCGCGAAAGGCCCTCTCCTGTGCGGCGCACGGCCGCGCACACGGCGCCGGCTGCCACCCCCAACCCCGCCGGCCGGGCTGCCGAGGTGCGGGCCGAGCGTTGGCTGGTCGGCCAGGGCCTCGTGCCGGTGGCGCGGAATTATCGGGTCGCACGCGGGCCCTCGGCGCGCGGCGGCGAGGTCGATCTGATCCTGCGCGACCGTGACGGCACGCTCGTCTTCGTGGAGGTGCGCGCGCGCGCCGATGCGCGGCACGGCGGCGCAGCGGCGAGCATCGGTGCGGCCAAGCGCCAGCGCGTCGTGTTCGCCGCGCAGCACTACCTGCTGCGGCTGCCGGCGCCCCCGCCTTGCCGCTTCGACGTCGTCGCGGTCGAGGGCGAGGAGGTGCACTGGATCCCCGCCGCATTCGACGCGGACTGACCGCCTCGCGCTCCCCCTGCGCCTCGCCACGGAGCCGCCAGCACCCCTCGTCTATGATGCGCGCCCCATGCTCGAGCAGCGCATCCAGCAGCAGTTCTTCGAGAGCGCCGACCTGAAGTATCAGTCGGCGGAAACGCTGGCGCGGCCGGTGGCCGAAGCGGCGCAGGCCCTGCTGGGCGCCATCACCAGCGGCGGCAAGGTGCTGGTCTATGCGGCCGGCATGGGCTCGGCACTGGCGCTGCACTTCCAGCGCTTGCTGCTCGGCCGTTTCGAACGCGAGCGGTTGCCGCTGGCCGCGGTGGCGCTGGGCACGCAGGCGGTTGAACAGGTGCGAGCGCTCGGCCTGCCCGGCGACGTGCTGCTCCTGGTCGACAACGGCGAAGGCGAAAGCGCGCCGGTCATCGCGGCAGCACGCGGCAAGGACATGACGCTGGTGCTGCTGGCCGGGCGCGGCGCGGCCGAATTGCGCGAGCTCATCACCGAGAGCGACGTGCTGGTGCCCGTGCCGCACGAGCGCGGCGCCCGCGTGGCCGAGGTGCAGATGCTGGTGTTGCATTGCCTTTGCGACGCCATCGATTTCCAGTTGATGGGGGACCTCGAACCATGACCCTGAATACACGGACCCCGCGCACGGCGGGCTCGAGGACCGGCGCCTTGATGCTGGCCGGCCTGCTGACCGCGCTGACGGCGCTGGCCGGCTGCGCGCCGCTGATCCTGGGCGGCGCAGTGGTGGGCACCGGCCTGGTGGTCACCGACCGCCGCACCACCGGCATGCAGATCGAAGACCGCAGCATCGAGAGCAAGGCCGGGTCACGCGCCGGGGCGCTGGCCACGCTCGGGCGCATCAACGTCACCAGCTACAACCGCACCGTGCTCATCACCGGCGAGGTGCCTGGCGAAACCGAGCGTGCCGCCGTCGAGAAGGCCGTTTCCGGGGTCGAGAACGTGCGCGCGGTCGTCAACGAACTGGTGGTGGCCCCCAACCTCACGCTGTCGCAGCGTTCGGGCGACTCGGTGCTCGGCACCAAGGTCAAAGCCTCGTTCGTCGACGCCAAGGACCTGGCGGCCAACGCCTTCAAGGTGGTGGCCGAGCGCGGCGTGGTCTACCTGCTGGGCCGCGTCACCGAGCGTGAGGCACAGCGCGCCACCGACATCGCACGCGCCGTCTCGGGCGTGGTGAAGGTGGTGCGGGTGCTGGACATCATCACCGAGGAAGAACTGGCGGCGATGACGGGGGCGAAACGTTGACCCCCCCGAAGCGGCCTGCGGCCGCCTCCCCCGAGGCCCCGCAGGGGACGCTTCGAGTCCCCGGGGCAACACCAGCGGCCCGGCCACGCCGGATCCGCGACGGCCGCCGGGCTGTGTTGCGCAGGGGCGTCGCCGGCCCGGATGTTCACTTGAGCCGGCGGATCAGGCTCGAAGTGTCCTCACGCCGCGCGCCCATCTGCTGCAGCTCGGCATAGAACTGGTCCACCAGCGCCGCCACCGGCAGCTGCGAGCCGTTGCGGCGCGCCTCGTCCAGCGCCAGGCCGAGGTCCTTGCGCATCCAGTCCACCGCAAAGCCGAAGTCGAACTGGCCTTCGAGCATCGTCTTGCCACGGTTGTCCATCTGCCAGCTCTGCGCGGCGCCCTTGCCAATGACCTCCAGCACCAGCGGCATGTCCAGGCCCGCGCGCTGACCGAAGGCCAGCCCTTCGGCCAACCCCTGCACGAGGCCGGCGATGCACAGCTGGTTGACCATCTTCGCCAACTGGCCGGCGCCGCTTTCGCCGATGCGCGTGACGGCGCGCGCGAAGTTCATCGCCATGGCCTTCATCGCTTCGAACGGCTCGACGTCGCCGCCGCACATCACGGTGAGGGCGCCGTTCACCGCGCCGGCCTGACCGCCGGAAACCGGCGCGTCGACGAAGTGCAGGCCACGCGCGCGGGCCAGCGCGTGCAGCTCGCGCGCCACGGCGGCCGACGCGGTGGTGTGATCGACCAGCACCGCCTCGGCCTTCATGCCCGCGAACGCCCCGTCGTCGCCCAGCACCACGCTGCGCAGATCGTCGTCGTTGCCGACGCACGAGAACACCACCTCGGCCCCGGCCGCGGCCTCGCGCGGCGTGGCGGCGCTCTTGCCACCGTACTCGCGCACCCAGGCCTCGGCCCTGGCCGCAGTGCGGTTGTAGACCGTCACGCGGTGCCCGGCCCGCGCCAGGTGCCCCGCCATCGGATAGCCCATCACGCCCAGCCCGATGAAGGCCAGCTTGCGGGGCAGCACAGTGCCGTAGTCACGCATGGTCGATGCTGAATCGATTGACGAACTTGGTGTAGGGCGTGTGCAAGCCGCAACGCACACAGCCCAGCGGCGGCCGTGGATCCGGCTTTGCCGGTCCACCGGCCGCGCCCCCCTGGGGGGGAGGCGCCGAAGGCGCTTCGGGGGGGGTCGTCATATCACGCGCATGTGCTCGGTACCCTCGGCGAGGTCGAGCTTGCGCGCGCGCTGGCTCTGCAGCTTGATCTGCAGTCGCAGGTCGTTCACGCTGTCGGCGTTGCGCAGCGCGTCTTCGTAGCTGATGTGGCTGTCTTCGTAGAGCTGGAACAGGCTCTGGTCGAAGGTCTGCATGCCGTGCTCGCGGCTGCGCTTCATCAGCTCCTTGATCTCGGCGATCTCGCCCTTGAAGATGAGGTCGCTGACCAGCGGCGTGTTGAGCAGGATCTCCACCGCGGCGATGCGCCCGCGGCCGGCTTCGCGCGGGATGAGGCGCTGGCTGACCATGCCCTTCAGGTTCAGCGACAGGTCCATCAGCAGCTGCTGGCGGCGCTCTTCGGGGAAGAAGTTGATGATGCGGTCCAGCGCCTGGTTGGCGCTGTTGGCGTGCAACGTGGCCAGGCACAGGTGGCCGGTCTCGGCGAAGGCCACCGCGTGCTCCATCGTCTCGCGGTCGCGGATCTCGCCCATCAGGATGACATCGGGCGCCTGGCGCAGCGTGTTCTTCAGCGCGGCTTCCCAGCTGTCGGTGTCGATGCCGAGCTCACGCTGCGTGACGATGCAGTTCTTGTGCGGATGCACGAACTCCACCGGGTCTTCCACCGTGATGATGTGGCCGTAGCTGTTCTCGTTGCGCCAGTCGACCATCGCCGCCAGCGACGTGCTCTTGCCCGAACCGGTGGCGCCCACGAAGATGCACAGGCCGCGCTTGGTCATCGCCACGTCCTTCAGCACCTGCGGCAGGCCCAGGCCGTCGATGGTGGGCAGCTCGCGCGGGATGGTGCGGAACACCAGCCCGATGTGCCCCTGCTGCAGGAACGAGTTGACGCGGAAGCGCCCCACACCCTGCGGGCTGATGGCGAAGTTGCACTCCTTGGTCTTCTCGAACTCGGCCGCCTGCTTGTCGTTCATCACCGCGCGCGCCAGCGCCACGGTGTGCTGGCCGGTCAGCGGCTGCGGGCTGACCTTGGTGATCTTGCCGTCGACCTTGATGGCCGGCGGGAAGTCGGCGGTGAGGAAGAGATCGGAGCCGTTGCGGCCGACCATCAGCCGCAGCAGGTCGTTGACGAATTTCGATGCCTGGTCGCGTTCCATGCGCTCTCCTGCCTGCCCGCCCGCTTGATCAGCCGGGGAAGTTTTCCGGGATCTTCGCCTTGGCGCGCGCCTCGGCCGCCGAGACGAGGTTGCGGCGCACCAGGTCGGCGAGGTTCTGGTCCAGCGTCTGCATGCCCATGCTCTGGCCGGTCTGGATCGAGCTGTACATCTGGGCGATCTTGTTCTCGCGGATGAGGTTCCGGATAGCGCTCGTGCCGAGCATGATCTCGTGCGCGGCGACGCGGCCGGTGCCGTCCTTGAGTTTGCACAGCGTCTGCGAGATGACGGCGACGAGCGACTCCGACAGCATCGCGCGCACCATCTCCGTCTCGGCCGCCGGGAACACGTCGACGACGCGGTCGATCGTCTTCGCGGCGCTCGAGGTGTGCAGCGTGCCGAAGACGAGGTGGCCCGTCTCGGCCGCGGTGAGCGCGAGGCGAATCGTTTCCAGGTCGCGCATTTCGCCGACGAGGATGGCGTCGGGGTCCTCGCGCAGCGCAGAGCGCAGCGCGTTGGAGAAGCTCAGCGTGTGCGGGCCCACCTCGCGCTGGTTGACGAGGCACTTCTTGCTTTCGTGCACAAATTCGATCGGGTCTTCCACCGTGAGCACGTGGCCGTACTCGGTCTCGTGCATGTGGTTGACCATCGCCGCCAGCGTCGTGCTCTTGCCGCTGCCGGTGGGGCCGGTGACGAGCACGAGGCCGCGGGGCTTGAGCGACAGCTCG